>NZ_JAEPMO010000050.1 GCF_017643905.1 Marivita sp. | reverse complement strand
GTGCTTGGCGGGCTCGTTGGGATCATCGGGTTCGAAGATGATCGCGGTCTGATCGCCGCGGGTCGCCAGATGCCGGTCAACGCAGTTGGCCGCCACGTTCAGCGTGCCATCGGAAAACCAGTTGATCTTGACCTGACCCAGTGTGAAATCCACGTCCCTGATCTGCGTCGGCGCCTTCATCCAGTCCAGACGCTGCGCCTGCTCCGCCCAGAACCCCTCAGGATCAGACACAGACCGCGCATACATCTCCTCGTACCGCGACGCATTTATGTGGGCGTTTTCGGCCATCTCTTTGGACGGGGGATAGGTTGTGTCACTCATGGGAGTCCTCCTTCATTCGGTCAAACAAAACCGCCCCCGCCGGGAAAAGGCAAGGGCGGCAAAAGTCGCATTGGCCGATGGCCATTATCAGATCGCGAGGTATTCCGCCCGCAACTGGCTGTTTTCCAGAACCTCTGCCGCTGTGCCATCAAATACAATGGACCCAGTGTCCAGAATAATCGCCCGATCCGCCAGTTGCAGCGCGCGCACCGCGTTCTGTTCGACAAGGATCGTTGTCATCCCCTGTTCCTTGATCACGCGCAGGGTCTTTTCGATTTCGTCCACGATCACCGGCGCCAGACCTTCGTACGGCTCGTCCAGCAACAGAACCTTGATGTCACGGGCCAGAGCGCGGGCGATCGACAGCATCTGCTGTTCACCGCCCGACAGGGTAACGCCCTCTTGGTTGCGGCGTTCGCCCAGACGCGGGAACAGATCGTAAAGACGCTCGATCGACCAGCCGATGGGCGGGGCGATCTGGGCCAGCTGCAGGTTTTCCTCAACGGTGAGGCCGGGAATGATACGGCGGTCTTCGGGCACGAGGCCCAAGCCAACCCCAGCCGCCTCGTAAGAGGTCATCTTGTGAAGTGGTTTGTGGTCGAGCCAGATTTCACCATGGTTTACCTGCGGGCTGTCCATCCGCGCGATGGAGCGCAGCGTGGTGGTCTTGCCGGCCCCATTTCGCCCCAGAAGCGCGAGGATCTCGCCTTCGTGGACGTTAAACGAGATGCCCTGCACGATATAGCTCTCGCCATAGTAGGAGTGCATGTCCCACACGGAGAGGAACGCCGGGGCTGTTTCCGCGTGGTTGGCGTGTTTTGAAAAGTCGGGTTTGACGTTCATAAGTCTGTCCTCGCTGTGGGAGGGGCGGCGGGAAAGCCCCGCCAAATAGGGTTACGCAGCTTCGCCGAGATAGGCTTCCTTGACCTTCGGATGGCCCTTGATGTTCTCGGGCGTGTCCTCGACCAGGGGTGTGCCCTGTGCCAGAACGGTGATCCGTTCCGCCAGAGAGAACACCACATGCATGTCATGCTCGATGATCGCGATGGTGATGTTGCGCTTTTCCTTGATCTCTTTGAGCAGGTCGATGGTGTTGTTCGTGTCGGCCCGCGCCATGCCCGCCGTCGGCTCATCCAGCAGCAGCAGCTTGGGGTTTTGAACAAGGCACATCGCCATTTCAAGGCGGCGTTTGTCCCCGCGCGACATGGAGGCGGAATGCATGTTCCTCTTGTCGAGCATGTTGACCTCTTCCAGCATCTGTTCGGCCTGATCGCGCAGTTCCGCTTCGCTTGTCACGGAGCGGATGCCGTGCAGGGCAAAAGACCCGTCCCGTTTTGCAAAGCACGGGATCAGCATGTTTTCCATCACGGTCAGATCACCGAAGATTTCGGGGGTCTGAAACACGCGGGAAATGCCCATCTGGTTGATCTCGAACGGGGTGCGACCCAGCACGCTCTGGCCGTCGAACATAACCGCGCCCGTGTCCGGGATCAGCTTGCCGACAAGGCAGTTGAGCAGCGTGGATTTTCCCGCACCATTGGGGCCGATGATCGCGTGGCAGGTGTTTTCCGCCACGCTGAGGTTCACATTGCCAAGCGCTTGCAGGCCACCGAACCGTTTGTTGACGTCTTTGACTTCAAGAATTCCCATCTGTCCGTCTCCTTATTCCGCCGGCTCGGTGGTTGCGTTCTTGGGTTCTTGCGCCTTTTTACGGCCGAAGAGCCCCGCGATTTTTTGACCGCCCTGCACAAGGCCACCCGGCAGGAAGATCACGACCAGCATGAACACGATGCCAAGTGTCAGGTGCCACCCCTTGCCTATGAACGGATAGATCAGCGTCACGACCAGATCTTCGAGCCCATCCGGAAGGAAGGCGAACCAGCTGTGCAGGATGTCCGAGTTGATCTTGGAGATGATGTTTTCCATGTATTTGATCAGACCCGCACCCAGAACCGGACCGATGAGCGTGCCGACGCCACCAAGGATGGTCATCAGAACCACCTCGCCCGACGCGGTCCAGAACATGCGCTCAGCACCGGCCAGAGGATCCATCGACGCCATCAGGCCGCCAGCAAGACCGGCATACATCCCCGAGATCACAAAGGCCGCCAGCGTGTAGGGACGCGGATTGAGGCCGGTGTAGTTCAGTCGCTGCTGGTTCGATTTGACTGCTCGCAGCATCATGCCGAAGGGCGACCGGAAGATGCGGATCGACAGGTAGAACGACAACAGCATGATGATCGCGGCAAAGTAGTAGCCTACGCTGAAGGTGAACACCCAATTTCCAAGCACCAATTCGGTGCTGTCGCGCATTTCCAGACCGAAGAAGCCCGGGACCGGAATGTTGCCCTCTGCCGTCGTGGCGCTGCCAAAGATGCGCGGATCGTCCAGCGCCAGTTGCAGGCCGGTTTCGCCGCCAGTGATTGGCGTCAGAACCGAGTAGGCCAGCGCAAAGGACATCTGCGCGAAAGCCAGAGTCAGGATCGAGAAGTAGATGCCCGAGCGACGCAGGCTGACATAGCCGATGATGAGGGCAAAGATCCCCGCGACGATGACCGCCAGGATAATAGCCGGGAGCACGTTCATGCTGAGCAGTTTGAACATCCAGACAGCTGCGTAAGACCCCACTCCGAGGAAGGCGGCGTGACCGAAACTGAGATAGCCGGTCAGGCCGAAAAGGATGTTGAAGCCGATGGCGAAGATGCCAAAGATCACGAAACGCTGCATCAGGTCAGGGTAGCCCGCGTTGAACTGCGCCATCGCGGACCCTTCCGGGAACGGGTTGAGCAGGAAGGGCGCAAAGGCCACGAGGGCTGTCACGATCAGCAGGAGCGATGCGTCTTTTTTGTCCAGTCCGAACATGGATCAGTCCTCCATCACGCCTTTGCGACCCATCAGGCCACGCGGACGCGTCAGTAGAATAATGATGGCGACAAGGTAGATGATCACCTGGTTGATGCCGGGGATGATGTCGATCACTTCACGCATCGAGGCAAAGCTTTCGAGAATGCCCAGAAGGAACCCGGCCAGAACCGCACCGGGCAGCGACCCCATGCCGCCGACAACCACCACAACGAAGCTCAGGACAAGGAAGTCCATTCCCATATGGTAATTGGGCGAGTTGATCGGTGTGTACATCACGCCGGCAAGGCCCGCGACCGCAGCGGCCAGACCGAACATGATGGTGAACCGCTTGTCGATGTTGATGCCCAGCAGACCCACGGTCTCGCGATCTGCCATGCCAGCGCGCACGACCATGCCGAATGTTGTGAACTGCAGGAAGGCGAACACTGCGCCGATGATCACTGCCGCAAAGGCAAAGTAGACCAGTCGCCAGTAGGGGTAGATGATCGTACCGGGATCAAACCCGATCAGCGCGCCGAAATCGAACGATCCGACAAAGGCTGAAGGCGCTGGTGTCGGGATCGGGTTGGCACCGTAATAGTACTTGATGATCTCCTGCAAAACGATGGCCAGACCAAATGTCACAAGGATTTGGTCGGCATGGGGGCGCTTGTAGAAGTGTTTGATCAAGCCGCGCTCCATGATGACACCGATCAGAATCATCACGGGGATGGCGAACAGGATCGACAGGGGCACAGCCCAGTCGATGATGGTCGCACCAAGATTTTCACCAAATATTTCATAGATGTACGGCACATCGCGCATTTGCGGATTGCCGAGGAAGTCGACGGCCCCGGGGATCTCAACCTTGTGGCTGAGGCTAAGCAGGCGCGACAGCGTGACGGCGCAGAAGGCACCGATCATGAAAAGCGCACCGTGTGCGAAGTTCACCACGCCCAGCGTGCCGAAGATGAGTGTCAGGCCCAACGCGATAAGCGCGTAGGCCGAGCCCTTGTCGAGCCCGTTGAGAATTTGCAGGATTATGGCGTCCATTGCCCCACCCTTTGCGGTCAGAAGTGTGGAAGTGCAGACAGCCCGTAACAGCAACGGGCTGGAGAAGAGATGAGGCGGGCCGGGTGGCCCACCTCAAGGAAACAAGGCTTACGCGCCGTTGTTGCAGGTACCCAGCGCGCCGCCGGCGAACTGCGGGTGATCCGGTGCATAGGTGACCTGATCGACCGGTGTGACTTCCACAACTTCGAGAAGGTCGAACTCGGACGTCGGGTTTTCTTTACCCTTCACGACCAGAACGTCTTTGAAGCACTGGTGGTCTTCGGCACGGTAGAGGGTCGGGCCGTTGCCCATGCCGTCGAACTCAAAGCCTTCGAGCGCTTCGACAACCGCACACGGTGCGAACGAGCCTGCGCGCTGTACGGCGTCTGCATAAAGCAGGGCCTGAACGTAGCATGTGTGCGCAGCCTGCGACGGCGGGAAGCCGTACTTGGTGCCGAAGGACTGAACGAATGCCTTGGAGCCTTCGTCCTGCAGCGACCAGTGCCAGTTTGTCGAACCGAAGATGCCCTTAACGTTGGCACCTGCACCCTTCGCCATGAGGCGCGAGTAGAGCGGAACAACGATTTCGAAGTTCTTGCCGTTGACCACACGGTCACGCAAACCGAACTGAACCGCGTTTGTCAGCGAGTTCACCATGTTTCCGCCGTAGTGGTTCAGAACCAGAACGTCTGCATCGGACTGCAGAACCGGCGTGATGTAGGACGAGAAGTCGGTCTGTGTCAGCGGTGTCAAAACCGATCCGACAGTTTCCCAACCCATAGCCTCGGTCGAGGAGCGGACGGCTTCTTCCGTGGTGTAGCCCCAGTTGTAGTCCGCGGTCAGGTGATAGGCCTTACGGTCGGTGCCGTAGTTGGCTGCAAGCACCGGCGCAAGCGCCGCACCGGACATGTACGAGTTGAAGAAGTGACGGAACCCGTTGGCCCGCTTGTCTTTGCCCGTGGTGTCGTTGGAGTGTGTCAGGCCCGCCATGAAGATGACGCCAGCTTCCTGGCAGAGCGCCTGAACAGCCACAGCAACACCAGAGGACGAACCGCCGGTGATCATGATCGCGCCGTCTTTTTCGATCATCGACTTCGCCGATGCGCGCGCCGCGTCGGATTTGGTCTGCGTGTCGCCTGTGACGTATTCGACTTTCTTGCCGAGAATACCTGTGCCGTCCAGAGCCTTCGACGAGAAGGTGTTCAGCATACCGCCGTCACCTTCACCGTTCAGGTGTTCGACAGCAAGTTCGTAGGCGCGGAGCTCGTCGGCGCCCTCGTCTGCGTAGGGGCCGGACTGGGGTACGTTGAAACCCAGTGTGACGGTCGAGCCTGTCGGCGCGTTAGTAAAGCCTTCATGGCCAGCTGCGGACAGATACGTGGGCAGAGCAAGACCTGCGCCTGCCACAGCACCTGTCTTGAGCACGCCGCGACGTGTCAGGTTGCCTTTGGACATATAATCCTCCCAATGTCTTTAAGGGTTCAGCGGGGGTCCTCCACCCGCCAAGCCGCACATATGTGCAAAATGATTATCGGCTATGCATGGAAAACATAGCAATAAGCGCTTTGCTTCAAACGCTTTTTCTGTCAAAAAATGTACAATGCGCTGCAGAAAGCTGTAAATTTGTTTTTGCCGCAACGCAGAAAAGGTTTGAATAAGCATGGAATTTTGACATGCCCCGCGACACTCTGACAGGCAGCCGCATCCGCGAGCGCCGCGTGATGGCGGGCCTCAAACAGTCGGAACTGGCCAAACGCGCGGATATTTCGGCCTCCTATCTGAACCTGATCGAACACAACCGTCGCAGAATCGGTGGAAAACTGCTGGTCGACATCGCGCATGCTTTGGGTGTGGAACCGGGGTCGCTGACCGAGGGGGCAGAGACCGCTCTTTTGGCTACGTTGCGCGAGGCCGCAAGCGGTGGCTACATGCCCGAGGCTGAATTCGTCCGGGTCGAGGAGTTCGCCGGGCGATTTCCCGCGTGGGCGGCGCTTCTGGCCGACAGTCAGCGCAAGGTCGAGACGTTGCAGCGCAGCGTCGAAGCGTTGACTGACCGCCTGACCCACGATCCACATCTGGCGGCGTCGCTGCACGAGATGCTGTCCACGGTGACTGCGATCCGTTCCGCCGCATCGATCCTTGCCGAACCCGGCGATATCGAACCGGAATGGCAACGCCGTTTCAATCGCAACATCTACGAAGACAGTGCACGGCTGGCCGACAGCAGCCGCAGTCTCGCACAATATCTTGCTGAGGCGGATTCCGAAGCGTCGGAAACCAATGCGCCCCAGGATGAGCTCGATGGCGTGTTCCAGAAAGCCGGCTTTCATCTGCCCGCTCTTGAAACACTGCAAGCGGATGTGGATGCGGTGGCGGCGGATTTGGGGCAGGATGTTTCGCAAGCTGCGCGCTGGCTCTTGCGCCGGGTCCTTCTGCGCTATCGCGCCGATGCCGAACGGATGCCTTTGGCCGCGTGCGCTGATACGGTTGCTGTGTCGGGCAATGACCCTTTCGCCTTTGCCGCTCGGTTCGGCTGCGATCTGGCGAGCGCGATGCGCCGTCTGGCCCATCTTCCCGACGACATCCTGCCGGACCCGGTTGGTCTTGCGATCTGCGATGGGTCTGGCGTGACGACGTTCCGCAAACCGTTACCGGAATTTCCGCTGCCGCGCCTTGGAGCAGGATGTGTGCTCTGGCCGCTCTATCGGGCTCTGGCACGTCCGATGATGGTACATACCGAAGTGATGGAGCAATCCGCCCGCGCCGCAGCCCGCCACCGGGGTATTGCCATCTCGCAGCCAACCGGTCCGGCTCGACCGGGCGAGGATGTTCTGTTCGAAAGCCACATGCTGATCGTGCCGGAACCCAAGAGGGATGTATCTGAGCCGATCCGGCAAGTCGGGTTGACCTGTCGGATCTGCCCTCAGGCAAGCTGTGAGGCGCGGCGCGAACCGTCGATCATGGTGGCGTCCGCGCCCCGGAAGCTTTGACACGAGGCGCGCACTTCGTAATAGTTTAGCGAAGCTGGAAAAAAACGGCAAAAGCCAATCAGCTTCTTGCGGCACGGGGGAGGGCACGCATGTCCAAGCAGGTTCTGTTGATCGAAGACGAACCCAATATCATCGAGGCGATCAGCTTCATCCTGTCGCGCGACGGGTGGACGGTCAAAACCCATTCAAACGGCGCCGACGCCGTTGATATCGTGAAACAGCGCAAACCGGATGTCGTGATCCTTGACGTGATGCTGCCGGGCAAAAGCGGTTACGACATCCTGCGCGAGTTGCGGAACGATCCCGATGTCAATGGCTTGCCGGTTCTGATGCTCACCGCACGGGGCCAGACCAAGGATCGCGAAATCGCCGAACGTGCGGGCTGCGACGCCTTCATGACCAAACCGTTCTCGAATGCGGATGTGCTCGAAACCGTGAGAGCGCTTGCCGCGAAATGACCCGCACCACAGAAAGGCCCGGACCGCCGACCGTCTTTCATGAAAGGCGCACCTATCGCCGACGCCGGGTCATGGATGCCGCACGCGTCGCCCCGCTTCTTGCGCTGATCCTTTGGATGATCCCGTTGATCTGGCCGCAATCGGGGGATGGCACGGTCAGCAGCGCCAAGGCGTTGATCTATGTCTTCGTCGTTTGGGCAGGGATCATTCTGCTCACATGGGGGTTGTCTTATCTTCTGGCCGGTGAGGTGGACGAACTGTCGGATTCCGACACATGAGCACGCTTAACCTTCTCGTTGCGGTCTGCGTGGCCTACGTGCTCTTCCTGTTCTTCGTTGCGTTTGCCGCGGATCGGCTGGCAGCGCAGGGAAGGAAAGCATGGCTGCGGTCTCCGCTGATCTACACGCTTTCCCTGTCGATCTACTGCACCGCCTGGACATTTTACGGGGCCGTCGGATCGGCGGCGCGCAACGGCTTCGAGTATCTGACCATCTATCTTGGACCGACGATCGTGATGGTCAGTTGGTGGTGGCTCTTGCGCAAGCTGATCCGGATCGGACGGACGCAGAAGATCACCTCGATCGCCGACCTGATTTCCTCGCGTTATGGCAAATCCAGCTTGCTGGCCGCCGGGGTCACCATCCTCGCGGTGATCGGCACAACGCCGTACATCGCGCTGCAATTGCAGTCGGTGACCCTTTCGTTTTCGGTTTTTGCCGCACAATCGGATGGATTGGCGGCGCAGGATCAGGCCATTGTGGCATTTTGGCTGTCTATGGGGCTGGCCTTGTTCACCGTGCTTTTCGGCACCCGCAACCTCGATGCGAAAGAGCGGCATGACGGCGTGGTCATGGCCATCGCCGTCGAAGCGGTGGTCAAGCTTGTGGCGCTTCTCTCGGTCGGGATCTTCGTGGTCTGGGGCGTCTCGGGAGGTCTGACCGAAGCGCTCAACCGGATCGACGCGTCCGAGTTCGGCCATTGGCACACCGACCGCAGCCGCTGGGCCGGTCTGATCTTCCTCTCGGCAGCGGCCTTCCTGTGCTTGCCGCGCACGTTCCAGGTGCTGGTGGTAGAAAACGACGACGAAAATCATTTGCGCACCGCCAGTTGGGCCTTTCCGCTTTATCTCTGCCTGATCAGCCTTTTTGTGGTTCCCATTGCTGTAGCGGGTCTCGACATCATGCCTGAAGGATCGAACCCCGACCTCTTCGTGCTGACGGTGCCGCTGGCCCTTGGGCAGAATGGTCTTGCCATGCTGTCGTTCCTTGGCGGTTTCAGTTCGGCCACATCAATGGTCATCGTTGCGGCGATTGCTCTGTCGACCATGGTCTCGAACCACATCGTGATGCCGATCTGGCTTCATTTGCGCCCCAGCGGCGCCAGCGTTTCAGGCGACGTGCGCGCGGCTGTCCTTATGGCACGGCGCATTTCCATCGTTGGCGTGGTGATGCTGGGCTATCTTTATTTTCGCCTGTCCAGCGGCGGTGAGGCTTTGGCGTCCATCGGTCTGGTGGCGTTCTGCGGGCTGGCGCAGGTCTTGCCCGCGATGCTGGGTGGCATGTTCTGGCGCGGGGCGACAAGGTTGGGGGCCTTCGCCGGGTTGACAGCGGGCTTTGCAATCTGGCTCTACACGCTCTACCTGCCCAGCTTTGGTGTCGGCACGATCCTGCCCATGTCGATCGTGGAAAATGGGCTGTTCGGTCTTGCATGGCTGCGGCCCGATGCGTTGTTCGGCATCACCGGAATGGAACAGCTCATGCATGCGCTACTATGGAGCATGTTGTTCAATGTGGTGGCTTTCGTGGCCGTGTCGCTGGTGACATTCCCGTCGCCTCTGGAAAGATTGCAGGCCGCACAGTTCGTCAACATCTTCGAACATTCCACCAATGCGCGCAGCTGGTCGGGCGGAACGGCGCAGACGGAAGACCTCATGGTCATGGCTCAGCGCATCCTAGGGGCTGGAGAAGCACAAGTGCTGTTCCTGCGCCACGCGCGACGGCAAGGGGCCCGGGGCAATCTGCCCGCGCCGACCCCGGATTTTCTCGAAGCACTGGAACGCGAGTTGGGCAGCTCCGTTGGTGCTGCGACAGCGCATGCAATGGTGGGACAGATCACCGGAGGCATGGCGATTTCCGTTGAAGACCTGATGGCGGTGGCGGATGAAACCGCGCAGATGCTGGAATACTCGGCACGGCTCAAGGAACAGTCCGAAGAACTGAGCCGCACCGCTCTGGAACTGCGCAACGCCAACCAGAAACTGACCCGGCTGTCGGTCCAGAAAGATGCGTTTCTCAGCCAGATCAGCCATGAATTGCGCACGCCCATGACGTCGATCCGGGCGTTTTCGGAGATCCTGCGAGACACCGACCAGATGACACCTGACGAGCAATCCCGCTATGCATCGATCATCCATGACGAGGCACAGCGCCTGACGCGGCTTCTGGACGATCTGCTTGATCTGAGCGTGGTGGAGAATGGACAGGTGAACCTCAACCTGCGGGACGGTACGCTGCGCGATGCGCTTGATCGGGCGGTGTCGTCTGCGGCCATCGGTGAAGACGGGTTTCAACTGGAGATCAAACGCGACTTTGGCAAGGAAAACATCGTTCTGCACACCGATCTTGACCGTCTGAGTCAGGTTTTCATCAACCTGATCGCCAATGCGCGCAAATATTGCGATGCCAAAGCCCCCCGCCTTGCCATTCGGGTGATGCAGGAGGCCGACCGCGTGGTGATTGATTTTCAGGACAATGGGTCGGGCATCGCTCCGGATGCCGTGGACATGATCTTTGAAAAATTCGCCCGCGTCAGCGATCAGAAGGCAGGCGGCGCGGGGCTGGGTCTTGCGATCTGCCGTCAAGTGATGACGCGGCTTGGCGGGTCGGTGGATTATGTCCCTGCGTCGCGCGGAGCGAACTTCCGTGTGGTCCTGCCCTATCGAACGGCATTGGCGGCGCAATAATCCCGACATCGCGGTTCTGCTAAACCCTTGGTAACCAATTCCGGCGATAACCGGAACAAAAGCCATGGGGGTTACGGCAAATCATGACCGACGATGCCACAGGAACAGTGTTGCAGCGCAAGGTACAGGCGCAGCGCAAGGCGCTGGGCGGTGGCGGATGGTCGCTGTCCCGCGCGTTGGGGCGGGGTTTGTCGATTGCGGCAGATGCACTTTGGGGCCTGACGCTGGTGGCGCGTCCGACCGGTGATGACATTCTGCCGGTTGAGCGGGTCACCCGCCATATCGGTGACGACCGTCTTCTGGTGATCCTTGAACATGATCAGGGACGACGGGGCTTGGCGGCCTTTGATCGCGATCTCGTCACGGGCCTGATCGACATTCAGACGTTAGGTCGGGTCACACGCTTTCCGGCGGATCCGCGGCCCTACACACAGACCGACGCCGCGATGACGGCACCGCTGATCGACGCCGCGCTGCCCAGGTTCGCGTCCATGCTATCGACGCAGCCGGATTTGGCGCATCTGCAGGACTTCAGGTTCGGCGCATTGGTCGAGGATGTTCAGGCCGCAGCGCTCGCCTTGGATGCCGAAAGCTACCATCTCGCCACGTTTGAGGTCAGCCTTGCCAACGACACACGCAGCGGCGCTATTCTGTTTCTGTTTCCAGAGCCGGCACCTGATGTTGAAGGGCTGGACACCATCGCGCAGCCCGGCAAACACGAAGCGATGTTCAAGCTGGCGCCCGTGCGGATGCAGGCGATCCTGACGCGAATCCACATCTCGTTGGACAGGGCACAGGCACTCCGCCCAGGAGATGTGCTGACGCTCTCGCCCGGGGCAACGTCATCGGCCACTTTGACCCTGTCCGGGGGGGACATCGTGGCTCGGGGTAAGCTGGGGCAGATGAACGGCTTCCGCGCAATCCGCATCGGAAGTGGGGAGTCTCCGCTTCACAAACCCGACCTGCGACCGGCGCAAGCAGACGCGCTGCAAACTGCGACGGCACTTGTCCCTGTTGGGCCAGATTTACCCAAGCTGGACTATGGGGGATCGCTGGACATGGCGCTGAACGATATTGCCGCCGGTCTCCCGGCGGCGTCGGACCAGATTGACGGTTAGCGCTGCGCGTCGGCTGCGGCGTCAAGCGTGGGGCGCAGGCCAGACAGGTCGTAGCCCGCCCGTGCCACGGCACCGAGGATTTCATCGGCGCTTTGCTGGCCCGCCTGGCTCAGAGCCCACAGGATCGAACAGCGCGTGCCCGAGGCGCAATAGGCCAGAACCGGACCGTCGGAGGATCCAACCAGATCAGCCTGCTGCGCAACCCGGTCCGGGGTCATCGTCTGATGCGTGATCGGCAACACTTCAAAGCGCAGACCGGCCGCCTCCATCGCGATCCGCATCGTATCTGATTGATGCGATGGTGGCACTTCGGCGTCCGGTCGATTGCAGATCACGGTTGTGATCCCCGCCGCCTTGATGGCGGCGGCGTCTTCGGGGTCGATCTGCGGGGACACGTTGTAACGGTCCGTGATGGGGCGAATATCCATGACCGAGATTTACTGCGCCGTCGCGGGCCTGTCCAGCCAAGACCGCAGGCTGGGCATCGCGCTCATCCCGGCAACCATGGCACCCAGGAACACCAGCCCTTCGATCCCGCCATAGCTCAGCGAAGCGATTGCCGGACCGGGGCAGAGACCGACCAGACCCCAGCCCATGCCGAAGAGAACCGATCCCATGACAAGGTTGCGGCCGAGTTTTGGCTCGGGCGGCGGTGGCATCGCGTCGCCCGTCAGCGCAAAGCGCCGTTTCGCGGCAACCCGCCAGGTAATCGCCATCGGGATGATCGCGCCGCCCATGACGAAGGCCAATGTCGGATCCCAATTGCCGAAAATATCCAGCCAGCCCTGCACTTTACGGGTGTCGGTCATGCCGGAGATGAAGAGCCCGGCACCAAACAGGCCACCGGCCAGAAAAGCGAAATAGTTGCGCATCAGATGATCCCCAGCAGGTGGCGGAACAGAACGACGGTCAGACCGCCGGCAAGAATGTAGAACACGGTGGCCACGATACCGCGCAGCGACAGCCGCGAAATTCCGCAGACGCCGTGGCCCGAGGTGCAGCCATTGGCCAGTCGCGTGCCGACACCGACCAGCAAACCTGCCGCAATCAGCAGCGCGAAGTTGCCTGTTGCGTGAGTCTCCTTCGGTCCAAGAAACGAGAGCAGCACCACCGGGATGAGCGCCAAACCAGCCAGAAAGCTGATGCGCTCCCACATCGTGCTGCGCCCGCTGCCATCGACAAGCCCGCCAATGATGCCGCTGGCACCCATGATACGTCCGTTGGCGAGCAGATAAACCGCGCCGCCGGTGCCGATCAGCATCCCGCCGAGCAGCCCATAAATCCAATCCGGGTTCATTTCTTTACAATCCGTTTACTGGAACCTTGAGGAAAACCTTGCCGTCCTTGTCCGCAGGCGGCATTTGCCCGGCGCGCATGTTCACCTGCAGCGACGGGATGATCAGTTTCGGCATCGCCAGCGTCGCGTCACGCGCATTGCGCATTTCGACAAAGCTGTCCTTTGTGGCATCGCCGCCAACATGCACGTTCTTGGCTTTTTGTTCGCCAACGGTGGTTTCCCACGCATAGGTGTCGCGGCCCGGTGCCTTGTAATCGTGGCCCACGAAAATGCGGGTCTCGTCCGGCAGGGCGAGGATTTTCTGCACCGAGTCGTAAAGCTGTTCGGACGACCCGCCGGGGAAGTCACAGCGTGCGGTGCCGAAATCCGGCATGAAAAGCGTATCGCCGACAAAGGCCGCATCGCCAACCACATAGGTCAGGCAGGCGGGTGTGTGACCCGGTGTGTGCAACACATCCGCGCGCATCTGCCCGATGTGGAAGCTGTCTCCTTCGACAAAAAGCTTGTCGAACTGGCTGCCATCTCGCTGAAATTCGGTGCCTTCGTTGAAGACCTTGCCAAAGGTGTCCTGCACCACCTGAATGCGGTCACCGATGCCGATCTTTCCGCCTAGTGCCGCTTGCAGATAGGGCGCGGCGCTCAGGTGGTCGGCATGGACATGGGTTTCCAGAAGCCATTGAACATCAAGGCTGTTTTCCTTGACGAAAGCAATGATCGCATCGGCAGATTTGGTGTCGGTGCGGCCGGAGGCGTAGTCAAAATCCAGAACGCTATCGATGATCGCGCAGGCGCTGCCTTGCGGGTCCTGAACCACGTAGGAAATCGTATTGGTGGCGTCGTCGAAAAAACCTGTGACCTTGGGTGTCATGTCTGAGCCCTCCTTGCTTGGAGCACATATAATGAAAATTGAATACGTAGCAAGAGGGGCGAACAAAAAATGTAGCGTGGAGGCAGCTTTTCAGGTGCCCTGGATATCAAGCTTGGGGCATCGCTCCTGCGCCAGTCGGATCGGACAGGTAGGTCAGAACATCGTTCTTGCCGATCACACCGATTGGCCTGTCTCCCTCCATCACAGCAAGGTCTGTCTCGCTGCTGACCAGCGTCGTCATGACCTCCTGAACGCGTGCATCGGCATCAACTGGCAACGCCCCGGAAAGTGGGGTTTCCGCACGCATCACGTCGCGCGCCCGCAGCACGCCCAACGGGTTCATGTGCTTGACGAAATCGGCCACGTATTCGTTCGATGGATTGCGGAAAATCTCTTGCGGGGTGCCGCATTGCACGATCCGCCCGCCTTCCATAATGGCAATCCGGTTGCCGATCTTGAACGCTTCGTCCAGATCATGACTGACAAAGATGATCGTCCGTTTCAGCCGTTGCTGCAGTTCCAGCAACTCGTCCTGCAGTTTGGTACGGATCAGCGGGTCGAGCGCCGAAAACGGTTCGTCCATGAGGAGGATCGGCGCATCAGTGGCAAAGGCGCGGGCGAGGCCAACCCGCTGCTGCATCCCGCCGGACAATTCCGCGACCTTGCGGTCGGCCCAATCGGTGAGACCGACAAGGGCCAATTGCTTTTCGACCTGCGCATTCCGGTCAGCCTTGGACTGGCCGCCCAGTTCGAGCCCAAGACCGACGTTCTCCCGAACGGACCGCCATGGCAAAAGGCCGAACTGCTGAAACACCATCGCCACATGACGCAACCGTATGGTACGCAGCGCGTCGGAGCTGGCATGGGTGACATCGACCAAGCCTTTGCCATCATGCACTCGCACACAGCCGCGCGCGACGGGGTTCAGCCCGTTCACCGCCCGCAACAGCGTGGATTTGCCTGATCCGGACAGGCCCATCAGCACAAGGATTTCGCCCTCGGCCACGTTGAGCGAACAGTTATGCACACCAAGAACTTGCCCTGTGTCGCGTTGGATTTGTCCCCGGTCCTGCCCGGCATCCATCAGCGGCAGCGCAGAGTGCGGCTTGTCCCCAAACACGATGGAGACATTGTCGAATTCGACGCGTGTATCGCTCATTTCTGGCGTTCCATCCGCAGCATGCGGTCAAGGATGATGGCGACCACGACGATCACGAAACCGCTCTCAAACCCGCGTGCCGTGTTCACCTGATTGAGCGCCCGCACCACCGGCACGCCCAACCCGTCCGCGCCCACCAGAGCCGCGATCACCACCATCGACAGCGACAGCATGATGGTCTGGTTCAACCCGGCCATGATCTGCGGCAGCGCCGAAGGAAGCTCGACCTTCCACAGCAGTTGCGATTTCGTGGCCCCGAACGCCTCTGCCGCCTCGATCAGAGGAAGCGGGGTGGAACTCACGCCAAGATGCGTCAAACGGATCGGCGCGGGCAGGACGAAAATCACTGTCGCAATCAGGCCGGGCACCATACCGATGCCGAAAAACACAATGGCTGGAATAAGATAAACGAAGGTGGGCAAGGTCTGCATCAGGTCCAAGACCGGTCGCATCCATGCATAAAGCCTTGGGCGATGCGCGACTGCGATTCCAATCGGTACGCCGACGCCCATGCAAACCACACAGGCCGACAGAACCAGTGTGAGACTCTCGGTCGTTTCCTCCCAATAGCCCTGGTTGATGATGAAGAGGAACCCAAGCGCCACAAAGAGCGCGACTTTCCAACTGCGTTGCAGGTAGTAGGTCAGCGCCACGAACAGCCCTATGATCACCAGCGGATGCGGCGTTTGCAGCAGCCACAGAAAGCCGTCGATCATTGCCTCAAGCGCGTCCGACAGCGCGTCAAAGAAAAACGCGCCATTGCTTTCAAGCCAGTCAAAAGCTTTTCCGGCGACTTGCCCCACCGGGATCTTGTTCTCGGTCAACCAGTCCATGATGGGTCCTTGTCGCAGGTAATGGAAGGGCGGCCTGACGCCGCCCTGTTCCGGTTACTGAAGTGCGGCTTTCACCGCCGCAACGGCATCGCCGCCGTCCTTCGAGGTCACGCCGTCGAGCCAACCCATGTAAGCATCCGGGTTCGCCTGCAGCCACGCGATTGCCGCATCGCGCGCCTCGGCCCCGTCGTTCAGGATCGCGCCCATGATCTCGTTTTCCATGGCCAGCGTGAATTCGAGGTTGGTCAGCAATTTACCCACATTCGGGCAGGCATCGACAAAACCGGCGCTGGTGTTGGTAAAGACAGTCGCACCGCCCAGTTTCGGGCCGAACCAGTCGTCGCCGCCTTCAAGATAGGTCATTTCGAAATTGGCGTTCATCGGGTGCGGTTCCCAGCCAAGGAACACCACCGGCTCACCACGGTCATCGGCCCGCGCAACCTGCGCCAGCATGCCCTGTTCCGAGCTTTCGACAACTTCGAACCCTTCGAGGTCAAAGGCGTTCGCTGCGATCATGTCCATGATCAGGCGGTTGCCATCATTGCCGGGCTCAATTCCGTAGATTTCGCCGTCCAGCGCATCTTTTTGTGCGGCAATGGCGGCAAAGCTGGTAATGCCCAGATCGGCCCCGGCCTTGTTCGTGGCAAGCGTGTATTTCGCGCCTTCAAGGTTTGCGCGCACGGTGTCGACGGTGCCCGCGTCGCGATAGGGCGCAATGTCGGCCTCCATGGTCGGCATCCAGTTGCCAAGGAACACGTCAACGTCACCTTCAGCCAATGCGGTGTATGTCACCGGAACCGAAAGCACCTTGATATCAGTCTCATACCCCAAGGCATCGAGCACGACCGTGGTTGCTGCCGTTGTGGCGGTGATGTCGGTCCAGCCCACATCGGAAAAGGTCACGGTGTCGCAATCAGCCACAGCAGCGCCCGCCGCGCAAATCGCCAGAACGGAAATGGTAGATTTCATCATTTGGTAAGTCTCCCTGACAGAGGTCGGTTATTTTTGTTGATTGACGAGTCAATTAAAAACGCCATACGGTCCCGGACGTCAAACATTTATTTTCGGAGTCGAACGTGCCGAAGCTCGGGATGGAGCCTATACGCCGTGAGGCGCTGGTAAAAGCCACGATTGCCGAGATCGGGCATGTGGGGTCTCTGGACGTGACCGTCGCACAGATCGCCCGGCGTGCAGGCATGTCCTCGGCGCTGGCGCATCACTATTTCGGCGGCAAGGATCAAATCTTTCTCGCGGCCATGCGCCATACCCTCAGTCTGTACGGGGCCGAGGTGCGAGGTGCCCTTGCGATGGCCAAGGGACCGCGTGCGCGCACCGAAGCGATCATCCGCGCCGGGTTCACCCGCTCGAACTTTCGGCGCGAAGTGGTTTCCGCGTGGCTGAATTTCTACGTTCTGGCGCAATCTGACGAACAGGCACGGCGCTTGTTGGGCGTTTACCAACGCCGTCTGCATTCCAACCTCGTCTACAATTTGCGTCCTGTGGTCGGTCCGCGTGTGGCAGAAGTCGCATTGCGCATCGCGGGGCTGATCGACGGCTTGTACCTTCGCGAAGCGCTGAGCCGGGGTGCCTCTTCGGGCGAAGAGGCAACCCGCCAAGTGCTCACGATGCTTGACCACGAAATCACCCACGCGGACAGGGAGCCTGCGAAATGAGCTACGACACACAGCCCAAAGCCAGTCATTTCATCGACGGTGCCTATGTCGAAGACACGAGCGGCACGCCGATTCCCGTGATTTATCCTGCTACGGGAAAGCAGATCGCCCTCGTTCATGCCGCAACCCCGGCAATCATCGACCAGGCGCTTGCCGCCGCACATCGCGCGCAGAAGCAATGGGCCGCCATGTCAGGGACCGAACGCGGGCGCATCCTGCGTCGGGCCGCTGACATCATGCGCGAGCGCAATCACGACCTTTCGGTGCTCGAAACCCATGACACCGGCAAACCCTATCAGGAAACCATCGCAGTGGATGCCACCAGCGGGGCGGATGCATTCGAATATTTCGGCGGGCTGGCGGGTAGCCTGACCGGAGAGCATATCCAGCTGGGCGAAAACTGGGTCTACACCCGCCGCGAGCCTTTGGGCGTTTGCGTTGGCATCGGTGCCTGGAACTATCCCACCCAGATTGCCTGCTGGAAGGGCGCGCCTGCGCTGGCGTGCGGGAATTCCATGGTGTTCAAACCCTCCGAGATGACGCCGCTTTGCGCTTTGAAGGTGGCCGAGATTTTGTACGAGGCGGGGCTCCCTGCAGGTATTTACAACGTGGTTCAAGGGCTTGGCGAAGTTGGGGCCTCCCTCGTTACAGACCCACGGGTTGCGAAAGTATCCCTGACCGGATCCGTGCCGACGGGTAAGAAAGTCTATGCAGCTGCCGCCGCGCAGATGAAACACGTGACGATGGAATTGGGTGGAAAGTCACCGTTGGTGATCTTTGACGATGCGGATCTCGAGAACGCGGTCGGGGGGGCGATACTGGGTAATTTCTACTCCTCTGGTCAGGTGTGTTCGAACGGGACGCGGGTATTTGTGCAGAGAGGGATTAAGGAAGCGTTTCTGAAACGCCTGACGGAACGCCTTTCCACGGCCGTGATTGGCGATCCGTTGGATGAAGCCACAAATTTCGGCCCGATGGTTTCTGAAAAACAGATGAACATCGTCCTCGATTACATCAAAAAAGGTGAAAAGGAAGGGGCGCGTCTGGTCACCGGCGGCAAACGTCTCGACCGCGATGGCTTCTACCTGCAACCCACGGTTTTTGCAGATGTTACCGACGACATGATCATCGCCCGCGAAGAGATTTTCGGCCCCGTCATGGCGGTGCTTGATTTCGACACCGAAGAAGAGGCGATAACCCGCGCAAACGCCACGGAATTCGGTCTGTCCGCCGGTGTGTTCACCCGCGACCTGTCTCGCGCGCATCGTGTAATTGCGCAGCTTGAGGCGGGGTCGTGTTTCATTAACTCATACAACGATGCTCCGGTCGAAGCGCCCTTTGGCGGGACAAAAATGTCGGGCGTCGGGCGCGAAAACTCCAAGGCTGCAATCAACCATTACAGCGAACTGAAATCCGTCTTCGTCCGCATGGGCGACGTTGAGGCCCCATTCTAAGGCACTGAAATGAAATCTGAATACGTCATCGTAGGCGCTGGCTCAGCGGGCTGTGCGCTGGCCTACCGTTTGTCCGAAGCGGGCCGTTCCGTGACCGTGATCGAGCACGGCGGGACCGATGCCGGACCGTTCATCCAGATGCCTGGCGCCCTGAGCTATCCGATGAACATGAAGCGCTATGACTGGGGGTTCAGGACTGAGCCTGAGCCACATCTTGGTGGTCGGCGTCTGGCCTGTCCGCGTGGCAAGGTAATTGGGGGCTCGTCGTCAATCAACGGCATGATCTATGTGCGGGGTCATGCGCGCGACTATGACCATTGGCGCGATCAGGGCGCCGCCGGCTGGGGATATGCTGATGTTCTGCCTTATTTTCAGCGGCTTGAGAATTGGCATTCAGGTGGACATGGTGGCGATCCGGAGTGGCGGGGAACCGGTGGGCCGCTCCACATCACTCGAGGTGCGCGCGAGAACCCGTTGACCCGTGCCTTTGTCGAGGCGGGTGCTCAGGCGGGCTACGACATCACGGGCGACTACAACGGGCACCAGCAAGAGGGGGTTGGGCCGTTCGACATGACGGTCTGGCAGGGCGAGCGATGGTCGGCCGCCAAGGCGTATCTGCGACCTGCGTTGAAGACCGGAAACTGTCATGTTGTCAGGGGGTTCGCGCGCAAGGTTGTGATCGAGAACGGGCGCGCCATTGGTGTTGAGATCGAAGAGGCGGGACAGATCAAGGTGATCCGTGCAGATGTTGAAGTGATCCTTGCAGCATCGGCCATCAACTCCCCGAAATTGTTGATGCTTTCGGGGATTGGCCCGGCCCGGCACTTGCAGGAACACGGCATTGAGGTGATCGCGGATCGGCCCGGCGTGGGGCAGAATTTGCAGGATCATCTTGAGGTTTATGTTCAGGCCGCGGCGAGCCAGCCGGTGAGCCTCTACAAATACTGGAACCTGCTGGGCAAAGCCTATGTCGGCGCGCGCTGGCTTCTAACCAGAACCGGACCGGGAGCTTCTAACCAGTTTGAAAGTGCTGGATTTATTCGGTCGAGGGCAGGCGTCGACTATCCCGATCTGCAGATCCACTTCTTGCCGATTGCAGTGCGTTATGACGGCAAGACAGCCGCCGAAGGGCACGGGTTTCAGGCCCATGTGGGGCCGATGCGATCGCCGTCACGGGGGGAGATCACTCTGCGGTCGGGAGATCCGAAGGAGGATCCTCGTATTTTCTTCAACTATATGAGCTACTTGGAGGATTGGATCGACTTTCGGCAGGGTATCCGGCTGGTCCGGGATATCTTCCGGCAGGATGCGTTCAAACCTTATTTCAAGCACGAAATCCAACCGGGCGATGACGCGCAAAGTGATGAAAATCTTGATGATTTCATCCGTGAACATGCCGAAAGCGCCTATCATCCCTGTGGCACCTGCAAGATGGGGGCGCGCACCGATCCGATGGCGGTCGTCGATCCCGAAACGCGGGTGATTGGTGTGGAAAATCTGAGGGTTGCGGACAGTTCGATCTTTCCGCGGATCACCAATGGCAACCTCAACGCGCCGTCAATTCTGGTGGGAGAAAAGGCGTCGGATCACATTTTGGGCAAAACGCCGTTGCCGTCGGACAATCGTGAGCCGTGGATTCATCCGGATTGGCAAACCGCGCAGCGATGACCCGTACGGTTGGACCTTGCGAACCGTACGCTTTGATACGATGGCTGTAGGCTGCTTTTTCTTCGGCAAAATGTATCGAAAATAGGTTACTCTTCTATTTAATTTATCGTTTCTGGAAAGTGTTTCTTAACGCGTTTCAGCTAGTTCTGAGATACGGCCTTCCCTTCGCGCCAAAGGCACGTCGAGGCAGACAGGACAGTCAGGTAGAGTGCAAGGGTGTCGCCGCATTGCTCAAACCTTGATCATGTTTGGGGAACAAAAGGACAGGCGCGCGCGTCTTCTGAGCAAGCTCCTGTAACCTCCCGCGCGGATGGCGTATCACAGCCAAATGACCGACTCACTGTCCGACATGATCGCTTGCCCCAAATGCGACGGGCTGCACCGGGTGCCGCAAGTCGATATCGGCGCTCAGGCCAGATGTGTGCGGTGTGGCACTGTTCTGATGGCGCCGCGCGAAGGCGCGATGACACGGATCGTCATGCTGTCGATGACGGCTCTGATCCTGATGATCGCTGCGGTGTTCTTTCCATTTCTTGAATTGAGCACCCATGGGCTGGGTCGGAAAAGTTCGGTTTTCGACGCCATTCTTGCGTTCTCGGACGGGCTCATGCTGCCTTTGTCCTTCGCCGTGGCGGCGTTGATCGTGGTGTTGCCGATCACGCGGTTCGTGGCGCTGATTTATGTGTTTGCGCCAATGGCATTGGGTTGGGCACCCGCGAAACATGCGCGGTCGGTGTTCAAATTCGCCGAACATATCCGCCCATGGGCGATGGCGGAGGTGTTCATCATTGGCGTGGCGGTCGCGCTGGTGAAGGTTGCAGGGTTGGCGCAGGTGACGCTTGGCCCCGCCTTCTGGGCCTTCGTGGGGCTGGTGATCATCACGGTTCTCAAGGATAATTTCATGTGTCGGGTGACGGTATGGCAAACGCTGAACGCGCGCAGCCCGTCCTGACGGCGCGAGCTGCGGGGTTGGTGGGCTGTGCCGAATGCGGCCATGTTTACCAACTGGGAACAGAGACCTGTACGGTGTGTGGAAAGCGGCTGGTCAGCCGGGACATGACAAGCCTGCAGCGGGTCTGGGCATGGCTCTTTGCGGGCATGGTCGTGTACATCCCCGCCAATGTCTATCCGATGCTGCGGACCACGACCTTTGGCAATACGCAGGAGAGCACGATTGTCGGCGGTGTGTTCGAGCTGATGGATCACGGCTCTTATGGTGTTGCGTTGATCGTGTTTTTCGCCTCGGTCATCATTCCGGTCAGCAAGTTCATTGCGATTGCCTATCTTGCAATCCGGATTCAGCGTGGAAAACCCGGCACCGCGAGCCATTTTCACCTGTACGAAGTGGTCGAATTCATTGGCCGTTGGTCGATGATCGACGTCTTTGTCGTGGCGATCCTGTCTGCGCTTGTGCAGCTCAATTTTGTCGCATCCATCAATCCCGGAATCGCGGCCGTGAGTTTTGCTCTTTCGGTTGCATTCACCATGATTTCGGCCAATAGCTTCGATCCCAGACTCATCTGGGACGCGCCTGAAGGAAAACCGGTTTGAGCGATCCGACCCCCGCAGATATGAAGGTGTCCGCACCGCGCAAGTCGCTGTTTCGGAACCTGTCTTTTGTCTGGCTGGTGCCGCTGCTGGCGCTGGGCGTATCGCTTGGCATCGCGTGGCAGAACTATTCAGATCGCGGGACGTTGATCGAGATCGCGTTTCGCAACGCATCGGGCGTGGTGGCTGGAGAAACAACCCTGCGCTATCGCGACGTGGTGGTCGGAACCGTCGAGGATGTGCGGTTCACCTCGGATTTGGGCCAGGTTCTGGTCTATGTGCGTGTCGACAATGATGTTGCACCGTTCATCGACGACGAGGCGACGTTCTGGGTGGTGCGGCCTGAAGTGTCGGCGCGTGGGATCAGCGGTTTGTCGACGGTTTTGTCGGGTGTGTATATCGAAGGCGCTTGGGACAACATGCCGGGTGCAGTAACGCAGCGGTTTGCCGGAGCGGAAACGCCGCCGCTGAACCAGCCGGGGCGACCCGGTCGGCGGATCACATTGGCGACGGATGATGGCACGACAATTTCCTATGGATCGCCGGTGCTTTTTCGCGGTGTCGAGGTGGGGCGGCTGGAGGCTCCGCGTCTTTCTGCGGATGGGCGCACGGTGTTGGTTGATGCGTTCATCGACGCGCCGCATGATACGCGGCTGACGCAGGCAACGCGTTTTTGGGACACGTCCGGGTTCGAGCTGTCGTTCGGTACAGCGGGTTTTTCGGTGGATTTCGACAGCCTTGCGTCGCTGGTCACAGGGGGCGTGTCTTTTGATGATGTCTACGAAGACGGGCAGCCGTTGCCCCCCGGCTACGTGTTCACGCTTTACGAGGAAGAGGAAGACGCCCGCCGCAACACCCTGGTGCGCGGGCCATCGCAGGGCGTGTCCTTCGCGGTCCAGTTTTCGGAGTCGGTGAACGGCTTGGAAGCAGGCGACGACGTGACCTATCAGGGCCTCGAAGTGGGGGTCGTTACCGAATT
This sequence comes from Marivita sp., assembly GCF_017643905.1. Taxonomy (GTDB): domain Bacteria; phylum Pseudomonadota; class Alphaproteobacteria; order Rhodobacterales; family Rhodobacteraceae; genus Marivita. The sequence continues at coordinate 4,806 of NZ_JAEPMO010000050.1, read as the reverse complement.
GCGGTCTCGGGTGATCGAGACTCAGTTCGGGCCAGAGCTGTCTTTGCTGGTGAACGTGGCCATCGACCCGCAGCGCATGGGCTTGCCCCCGGAGACCACCCCAGAGGAGACGGTCGATTTCTTCCGTTTTGCGGTCGAGACGGGGATGCGGGCGCGTTTGGCGACGGAAAGCCTGCTGAGCAGTGATCTGCGGATCGAGCTTGTTGTGCTGGATGACGCGCCTGCTGCGCGGCTGACCGAAGTTGACGGTGAGCCGCCGCGCCTGCCCAGTATCGAATCCAATCTGTCGGACTTTACGGCCACCGCCGAAGGTGTGCTTGAGCGGATCAACGCGCTGCCCATTGAAGAGGTCATGCAACAGGCGATCAGCCTCATGGATGCGGTCGAGCAATTGGCGCGGAACGAGGATTTGCAGCGCGTGCCGGGATCGGCCGTGGCGCTGCTGGACGACACACGCGCGCTGGTCGGCAACGAGGCGATCCAGGCGATCCCGGCGCAGATCGAAGCGGCGGTGAACGACCTGACGGCGCTGGTGGCCGAGGTGCGCCAGGGTGGGGCGGTTGCGTCTTTGAACAGTGCTTTGGCGCAATTGGATGCGGCGATGGTGGGGATCAACGCGGCGTCGCAATCGGCTCCGGCGTTGGCCGAGAACCTTGCCAAGCTGACGGAAGAGGACATTCCGGCGGTGTTGGCCGAATTGCAGAGCGTGGCGCAGACCGCGCAGGAGTTGAAGCTGGACGAGTTGGTGGCCAGCGCCACGGCGACGTTGAACCGGGTGGATGCGCTGATCGCGCAGGAGGCGGTGCAGGGCATCCCGGCAGCGGTGACTGCGGCGATCGAGGATGTGCGGACCATCGTGGCGGATGTGCGGGCCGAAGGTGCGGTGCAGGCGCTGGGATCCTCGCTGCGCAATCTGGACCGGGCGATGGCGGATATCAGCGTGGCCTCGCAGGATGCGCCCGCGCTCACAGCGAACCTGCGGCAGATCACCGAGAGCGACATTCCCGAGTTGCTGACAGAGATTGAAGCGGTGGCGACGACGGCGAAAGAGCTGGAATTGCAAGAGCTTGTGGACAGTGCGACGAGCACGCTCAACCGGGTCGATGCGCTGGTGGGGTCGCAGGACACGCTGGAACTGCCCGGTACAATCAACGACGCGCTGACCGAGATGCGGCTGGCCTTGGCCGAGTTGCGTGAAGGGGGCGTGGTTGAGAACCTGAACGCGACGCTGCAATCGGCGTCGGATGCGGCCGGGTCGGTGGCGGAGTCGGTTGAGGACCTGCCGCAGTTGACCGCCCGGTTGGAGCGGTTGGTGGCCGAGACCGAGGCCGTTGTGCGGTCTTATGGGGAACGGTCGGATTTCAATACGCAGACGCTGGCGGCGCTGCGCGAGGTACAGAATGCAGCGAAGTCGATTTCCGAACTGGCGCGCGCGATCGAGCGCAGCCCCAATTCGCTGATCTTCGGGCGCTGAGGAAGGACGAGTGGGATGATGCAGATGAACATGCGGGCTCTGGCGGTTTTGGTCGCGCTGCCTGTGGCGGCCTGTGGATCAGCCGACAGCGCGCGTTACCTGATCGACGCGCCGGTGGCGACCGGGGCCGAGACGCGCGTGTCGGTGCAGAGTGTCGAGTTGCGTGACGTGTCGCTGCCCAGCCATGCGTCAGGAGCGGAGATCCTCGTGCGCGACGAGGGCGGCGCGTTGCGGCCCTTGGGGGACGCGGTCTGGGCGGATGATCCGGCGCGCGCGGTCACGGGTACGTTGGCGCAATTGCTGGACGACCGGAGCACAGCGACAGTTTCCGCAGAGCCTTGGCCGCTGCTGGATGGCCCGTCGGCGCGGCTGGATGTGCGCATCGACCGGATGCTGGCCAGTGTTTCAGGCGTGTTCGAGATCACTGGGCAGGCTGCGGTGAGTGCCGTGGACGGACGCCCGCGCGAGCGGGTCGAACGGTTTGCCATCTCGGTGCCGATTGCCGAGATCTCGGCGGCTGCGGTCACTGACGCGCAGGGCCGGGCGCTGGTGGCGCTGTCGGACGAGTTGATCGGGCTTTTGCGCTAGAGGCCATGCCGCTGATCCCCTCCAGCCTGAATGACCTGCTCGACCACGGGTTCGATACCGTGATCGACGTTCGCAGCCCTGCGGAATTTGCCGAAGATCATGTGCCCGGTGCGATCAATCTGCCGGTTCTCGACAATGAGGAGCGGGCGCGGGTGGGTACGATCTACAAACAGGTCAGCCCGTTTGATGCGCGCAAGATTGGTGCGGCTTTGGTGTTTCGCAATGCCGCTCACCATATCGAAACATCTTTGTCCCATCATGACGGTGGTTGGCGACCCTTGGTCTATTGCTGGCGCGGCGGCCAACGGTCCGGGTCGTTTGCGTGGCTGCTCAAGGAAATCGGCTGGCGGTCTGACGTGGTTCAGGGCGGGTACAAAACCTATCGGCGGCTGGTTGTGGAGATGCTGCACGATCAGGCGCTGCCGTTCCGGTTCGTGCAATTGGGCGGCTATACCGGTACGGCCAAGACAGAGCTTTTGCCGCTATTGGCGGCGCGGGGCGTGCAGGTGATCGACCTTGAGGGGTTGGCGAACCACCGTGGATCGCTATTGGGGTCGATGGGGGAGCAGCCGTCGCAGAAGGCGTTTGAAAGCGCCTTGGCGGGGGTGCTGTGCCGACTTGATCTGGGGCGGCCCGTTCTGGTGGAGGCGGAAAGCAGCAAGATCGGGCAGATCCTTGTGCCGCCGTCACTTTGGGACGGGATGAAGGTGGCGCCGTGGATCGAGGTGACAGCGCCATTGGAGGCGCGGACGGAGTATTTGCTGCGGGCCTATGACGACATTCTGTCGGATCGGCCGAGACTGCACGCACGGCTGGCCCCACTCAAGGCGCATCGGGGCGAGGCTTTGGTTGCGCAGTGGATTGGGCTGAGTGCGGTGGGTGACAAGCGGGCGCTCACGCGGTCGCTGATGGAGGACCATTACGATCTGGCTTATGCCAAGTCGATGAAGGCGATGGCCCCCAATGTCATTGCGCAGGTTGCGGCGGATGGGCTGACGCCCTCGCATCTTGAACACGTGGCGGCGCAGGTCGCCGCGGTGCTTCAGGCGATGGAGATCTGACCGACCGGACCTGTGTGCAGATGGCCGATGACGGTGCTGCCGGGGTGACCGTTCTGGTGCAGTTTGTCGATCAGGGTTTGCGCCTGATCCGCCGGAACAGCCGCCAACAGCCCACCGCCGGTTTGCGGATCAAAAAGCAGGCGTGTCAGCGGGCTGTCTGGGATGTTTGAAAATCCGGCGCGATTGTTGTCGTAAAGCGAAGAATGCTCGCCGCGTTCCGACAGGTCCAATGCGCCGGGCAGGAGCGGAATGGTGTCGAGCGTCAGGGTCGCGGCAAGGCCGGAGGCGGCGCAGATGTTCTGTGTGTGCCCGGCAAGCCCGAACCCGGTAAGATCGGTCATCGCCTGAGCCGCGTCGCGTAGGGTTTGGGCTGCGGATTTCTGGCCCTGCTGCATCGCGTCCAGCGCGGCTGCGACATCTGCGCCGCGCGCCTTGCCGGACATGAGCGCGGCCATGATCACGCCGGTGCCGATGGGTTTGGTCAGGATCAGCGCCGCGCCGTCCTGTGCGCCGCCCAGCGTGATCGGATCGCGGTCAAGCAGGCCGGTGACGGCGAGGCCGATGGTCAACTCGTCGCCCAGCGTGGAGTGGCCGCCGACGATATCTGCACCCGCGTCCTGCAGGATGGTCTGAGCCGAGGTCAGGATCTCGGTCAGGGTGCGTTCGGCCAAGGGTTCCGACAGGCGTGGCAGAGTGATCGACAGGGTTGCGGCCTGCGGGTTCGCGCCCATCGCCCAGATGTCGCCCAGGGCATGATGGGTTGCGATGCGCGCCATGACGGCGGGATCGGCCCAGAAGCTGCGCAGATGGTCGGTGGTGAAAACCTGCCGCGCGCCGCCGGTAAGCAGGAGGGCTGCATCGTCACCGGGAAGCGGTGTGATGTCGTTGCGCTGCACGGGTTTCAGCGTGGCGAGGGATTTCGACAGCGCATCGCGGCCCAGTTTTGCGCCGCACCCACCGCAGAGCGGTTTCGGGCCCATCGCCTGCTGCACCCCCTTGGCGCGGGGATAGGGCAGGGGCGGTGTGGGCATCTTGGGCAGTTTGTCGAACTGGTCCATGAATTTGCGGTCGATGCGGTCTTTCCAATCCCAGACCCAAGGGCCGATGAATGTGAGGCCGAAGCGATCACCAAGCGCCGACTTTTTCCCGAGCGAGATAAGCTTCAGGTAATCTTTCTGTGGCACATAGGTCTTGAGCGGACCACCCGAGAGAGAGGAGGCGAGATTGTGAAATAGAACAGGGGCTTGCCGCACGGCATAGACGCCCGCCTTGGGCCGTGGGGCGTGGGACATGTGCGCGCAGTCACCGACGGCAAAGATGCGCGGATCACTGGTTTGCAGACGGTCGTTGACGTTCAGAAATCCGTCATGTGTGGTCAGGCCGGTCTGGGCCAGCCAAGGATAAGGGCGTGCCCCTGCGGCGCCCGTGACGAATTGGGCCGTGATGCTTCTGCCGTCGTCGAGGATGATCGTGTCTTTGCCAAGATGGGTGATCTGGGTGTTCTCGTGCAAGATGATGTTGAGCGACTTCATCGCGTCGCGCAATTTATGGGCGCTTTTTTCGGGCAGCGCCGACAGCGCGGTGGCGTTGTCGATCAGGTGAATCGTGGCTGGTCGACTACGTTTCTTTAAGGCGTGGGCCATCGCCATTGCCAGTTTGGCGCCGGCAACGCCGCCGCCGATG
>NZ_JAEPMO010000088.1 GCF_017643905.1 Marivita sp. | reverse complement strand
TCGGCAACAAGGGTTGCCACGCGCGACGGATCAGCGCCCGGCTTGACCTCAAGCTGTGTCGGCTTGATCAGTTCTGCCCAGTTTTTGTGGATCATGCGCCCCTCCATTCTTGTTTCTGCCCCATGTCCGAAAGGCAAAAACGCCCGAGGTTAAAATGACGAAAGCATGACCCCACCGAATGGTGAGGCCATGCCATTGTTGTGCTCGCTTTTAGACGCGGCGGCGCTTCGGCGGACGGCAGCCGTTATGCGCCATCGGGGTCACATCACGGATCGAAGTGATGTTGAAGCCGACAGCGGCCAGCGCGCGCAGAGCCGATTCACGACCCGAACCTGGGCCCTGCACTTCGACTTCAAGCGTCTTAACGCCATGTTCCTGTGCCTTGCGGCCCGCATCTTCGGCAGCCAGCTGGGCTGCGTAAGGTGTGGATTTCCGCGAGCCTTTGAAGCCCATGGTGCCGGCAGACGACCACGAAATGGCGTTGCCCTGCACGTCGGAGATCAGGATCTTGGTGTTGTTGAAGCTGGAGTTCACATGTGCGACGCCAGCTGCGATGTTCTTGGAGACCTTCTTCTTGCCTCCGCGACGGGTATCACGTGCCATTGGTGCAGACCTCCCTTATTTCTTCTTACCGGCAATGGCCTTTGCGGGGCCTTTGCGGGTACGAGCGTTGGTGTGGGTCCGCTGACCGCGTACGGGCAGGTTACGACGATGGCGCAGGCCACGGTAGCAGCCGAGGTCCATCAGGCGCTTGATGTTCATCTGCACTTCGCGGCGCAGGTCGCCTTCGACAGTGTAGTTCGCATCGATGTGTTCCCGAATGGCGAGCACTTCGGCGTCGCTCAGTTCGTTGACACGGCGGGTGACGTCGATGTTGACCGCTTCGCAAATGGCTTTTGCAGAGGTATGGCCAATACCGGTGATATAGGTGAGGGCGATTGGAACACGCTTCCCTGTGGGAATGTTCACGCCAGCAATACGTGCCACGTATGACTTCCTTTTCGTTGCGGGTCCGTAACGCCAGACCCTTTTTTCACAACATAAGGCCCTTCGGTTTTACCCTTGGGGCCCCCAGCTGATCAGGTGCTCCGCAGACGGGCGCGACCCGCGCTGCGACGGTGATTCTCGGTTAAGAGATGCCGGTGGATAGGAGTGATTGGCGGTGGCGTCAAGGGCGGAGAACCCGCCTCAGGCATCTTTATCCACAAGCGGCGCCGCTTCAAGAATATCGCCCGGCTGGCACTGCAAAACCTCGCAGATCCGCGCCAGCGTATTGAACCGGATACCCTTGACCTTGCCGGTGCGCAAGTGACTGACATTCTGTTCCGAGATACCGATCTGTTCCGCCAGATCCCGGGCCTTCATCTTGCGCTGTGCCAACACAACGTCGAGCCGCACGATGATCTCCATCAGACGAACCCGCGCATGTCGTCCACGGCGCGCGCCGCCTCGACCATGCTGCGCCCGATCACCACCATCAGACCCGCCGCCAGCAGTAGCCCAACCTGTGCAAAGCTGAACTGGACCGCCAGCATCCGTTCGCCATCGACATTGGCCGAGGTGAGCATCAGGATCTGCACGGTCCGCGTCACAATCTGCGCCACGGCGATCATCACCATCCCGACCCCGAGATTGCGGATGATCTTCGCCGCGTCCAGCGTGAGCGCGCGATTTCCGCGATAGAGCGCAAACAGAGCTTGCGCCTGATACAAGACCCAAGCGCCAATGAGCCACGGAACAAGGCCCACGATCCCGGCGCAAATGATCTGATCGTCGCTTTGCATTTCAGATACCGGCACATCCGGGAAGGCCGCCCGGATCGCCTCGGGCGAGAACTGCCCCATCAGGATGAGCACAACCAAAATCACAGGAGCCACAACGAGCGTCGTCCATGTGCCGAAATAAAGAACTGTGGGCAGAGTGAGGCGCATTTTTCCCTCCTTGTCAGATCAATACTTATTGTATTACAATAATTTTTAAATGAATCAAGTAAATATTTATGCGCTTTACATAAATTCTAGCCGCAATCGCCCTCGTCGGATGCAGCTCCATTGACCCCAGTGCCCTTGCGGCGCTGTCGAAACTGTCGCCTCTCACAGCAAATCCGGACGACATCCGCGCGGGCATAAACTTGCCCGTTGGCGTCACAATCCCCCCGGACGGCGCCGTTCTGACCTTTGCCGCAACACGGTCTGACACAGGGCAAGCCGACATGGGCGTGTTCGAATTGGACAGGTTGGAAACGGCGCAGGGGATGCTGCTCTTCCGTCTCGATCCTGAAGACCGCGCGGAGTACATCCGACTGCGGGACATGTTCAATGCTTGGGAAACAGAAGCACCGCGCGCCACCAATGGCACATTCTCGATTGATGTGGCCGCTTGCAAAACAGGGTCTGGTCCAGACCCCGAGGCGACCTTCTCGGTCTATGTCGCAACAGCGGCTGATGCGCCGCTGTCGGTCTTGGTCGAAGATGCCCCCATCAAGGACGCGCTTGAGGCGGCCGGTAGTGCGGGAGCATCTGATCTGTGTGACTAGGAGTCCAACACCTTGGCGATGTCCGCTTTCACGGCGGACATTTCGCCCAGACCGTCAACAGACGACAGTTGCCCCTTGGCGTAGTAGTAGCCAATCAGCGGCGAGGTCTTTTTGTAGTACTCCATCAAACGCTGCTTGAGGCTGTCCTCATTGTCGTCCGCACGGCGCTTGAATTCAGTGCCGCCGCAGTTGGAGCACTTGCCATCCGCCGGGATCGGCTTGGTGTGGTCGTTATAGACCTCACCGCAGGACCCGCAGGTGGAGCGTGCCGTGATGCGGGCGACAAGTGCATTGTCGTCGACCTGCATCTCGATCACCGCATCCAGCGTCTCGCCCGTCTCAGCCAGAAGCGCGCCTAGCGCATCGGCTTGGGCGAGTGTGCGAGGGAAGCCATCAAAGATGAAACCACCCTTTTTGTCTCCGCCCAACTTTTCGCGGATGAGACCGATGACGATCTCGTCCGTGACCAGTTCACCGCGGGCCATGACGTCTGCCACGACCTTGCCCATTTCCGTGCCACTGTCCTTGGCTTCGCGCAGCATGTCGCCGGTCGAAAGCTGGATCATGTCACGTTCGTCACAAAGGAACCGAGCCTGAGTGCCTTTGCCCGCACCAGGCGGGCCCAAAAGTATGATGTTCATCGACGCGCCGGGCTCCGTCTTTTGCCTTTGGCCTTACCCTTACCGCGCAGTTGCGACTTTTGTATGAGACCTTCGTACTGGTGGGCCAGAAGATGGCTCTGAACCTGCTGGATTGTGTCCATCGTCACCGACACCACGATCAGCACGGATGTACCGCCAAAGTAGAACGGGATCGCAAACTGACCGCGCAGAAATTCCGGCAGCAGACAGACCGCGGTCAGGTAGGCCGAGCCCAAAACCAGCACGCGGTTGACCACGTATTCGAGATACTCGGCCGTCTTTTTACCCGGACGGATGCCCGGAACAAAGCCATTCTGGTTCTTCAGGTTGTCGGCCACATCATCCACCTTGAACGACACGTTGAAGGTGTAGAAGTACGCGAAGAAGACGATCATCGCCCCGAAGAACAACAGGTAGAGCGGCTGACCCGGCCCGAAATAGGCAAGGATCGTCGACATGACCGGGCCGGTCTGCTGACCGCTGAACGTGCTGATTGTCGTCGGCAACAGCAGAAGCGAGCTGGCAAAGATCGCGGGAATCACGCCCGACGGGTTGACCTTGACCGGCAGATGACTGCTCTGCGCTTCGGCGATTTTCATGCCCATCTGACGACGGGGATATTGGATCGTGATCTTTCGGAGCGCCCGCTCCATGAAGACCACAAACATGATCACCGCAATGACCATGAGGATCACCCCAACGATCACGGCAGGGCTGATCGCACCAGAACGGCCCGACGCAAAGAACTGCGCCAACGCGGCGGGCACTTCAGCGATAATGCCAACGAAGATGATCAGCGAGATCCCATTGCCAACGCCGCGTTGGGTGATCTGTTCACCCAACCACATCAGGAACATTGTCCCACCCACAAGGGTGATCACGCAGGACGCGCGGAAGAACCAACCCGGATCAGTCACTAAATCGCCGGCTTCAAGGCTGACCGCCAGACCGTAGGCCTGGAACGTGGCAAGGAACACCGTGCCGTAACGGGTGTATTGCGCGATCTTCTTACGACCCGCTTCGCCCTCTTTCTTCAGCTGTTCAAGCGACGGCACCATGGAGGCCAGCAGCTGAACGATGATCGAGGCCGAGATATAGGGCATGATGCCAAGGGCAAAAATGCCCATTCGGCCCAGTGCGCCACCGGTGAACATCGTGAGGATGCCCCCGATCCCCTGCTGCGCCTGCTCCATGAATTCGCGCAGGGCGATGCCATCAATCCCGGGAACGGGGATGAAAGTGCCGATGCGGTAAACGATCAGAAGGCCAAGCGTAAACAGGATGCGGTTGCGCAAATCGGTCGCTTTGCCGAGCGCAGCCCAGCTTGTATTCGCGGCCATTTGTTCTGCTGCTGATACCATGCGGGTCTCTTTTATGATGAACGCCGCCATGAGCGGTCCGGCTCAGGCGGCGTTTGGAAAGCTCTGGAGGCTATGTAAGCGGCGCAGGGGCCGCTCACAACCTCTTATTCGGCAGCCTGCGCGGTTGTGACCGTCAGTGAGCCGCCAGCCTTCTCCACCGCGTCAATCGCGGATTTCGAAGCGCCGGTGACTGCCAGCGTCACTTTCGCAGTGATGTCGCCCTTGGCGAGCACGCGGATGCCGTCCAGCTTGCGACGGACCAGACCGGATGCGACCAGCGCGTCCTCGTCAATGGTGCCTTTCGCGTCAAGCTTGCCAGCATCGACGAATTTCTGGATCAGGCCCAGATTGACCACGGCGAACGCCTTGCGGTTCGGCTTGTTGAAGCCACGCTTCGGCAGACGCTGGTAGAGCGGCATCTGGCCGCCTTCGTAACCGGCAATGGCCACACCCGAACGGGATTTCTGACCCTTGATACCACGGCCACCCATTTTACCGAGGCCGGAGCCCGGACCACGGCCAACGCGCTTCTTGCGCTTGGTTGCGCCGGGATTGTCGCGCAGTTCATGCAGTTTCATATCGCTTCTCCTATGCCGGAAACGCCCCCGAAGCGATGTGGGACGAACGCGGCTTTTCTTGATTTCAGACTCAGTGACCCTTTGGGCCACCGGGGGCGTATAGAGGGTTGCCCATTCCGGATCAAGGGGGCACTGCGCTTTGCTCCGGACAAATGAACGATAGCCGATCTGCGCGGTTCTCGCAGCGGCATTATTCAATTGCGCAAGAGACAGGATGTGATCCTCTTTAGCGCATTCGACGCCACGAGGATCGTAGATGTACACACTGTCAATCCGCCCAAAGAAACGCCAGCCTAGGCTTCAGCCATCCGGATGCTTGCGCGTGCGCGAAGTGGTGGCATAGTTGCCTCATGCGACTTGCTCTTGCCCTCGCCCTTCTGCCGACCGTCGTGCTTCCCGATTGCACGACCGACGCGATGCTGGTGTTTGACGGCTCAACTTCCATGATCGATTCCTCGATGGGCATTCGCGGCCTGCCGAAAATCGCCGAAGCGCAGCGGGCCATGGCCCGCGCCCTGCCCGAGATCGAGGACATCCGCCGTGTCGGATTGATGATTTATGGGCCACAGCAGGTGGGCGACGCCTGCGAGGGCATCTCGCTGCGCTTTCTGCCCATCGAGAAATCCGCAGAGCCGATCCTCGAAGCGACACGCAATTTCGCGCCTGGCGGGCTGACGCCCCTCACGGCCTCGGTCGCACGCGCGGCTGAGGTCATGCAATACCGCACCGAACCGGGTGTGATCGTTCTGCTGACAGATGGGTCCGAAACATGCGGCGGGCGCCCCTGTGCCCTTGGCGCCGCGCTCGCAGATCAGGCCTATGATCTCACCGTCCACGTGATCGGGTTTCAGCTGAACCCGCATGACGGTTATTTTCAGTGGAACAATCCCGAACAGGAATTCGGCGAAGCCAATGTCGCACGCTGCCTCGCCGATGCGACGGGCGGAATTTACGTCACGACCGAAACCATTGACGAACTGACCGATGCGCTGCGGATGACGCTGGGTTGCCCCGTGATCGGGTGGCGCGTGACCGTCGAAGGGAACGCAGGCTGAACGAAAAAACGCCCGCTGTAGTACAACGGGCGTTCCTCATTCTTCATCCGAGCGCAACAAGGCCCTCATCCGAGCGCAACAAGGCGTTCAGTCAGCGTATCGCTCAGCCGCGCTCTTCGATGATCTCGACGAGGTGGGGAATGCTGCGCACCATGCCGCGGACCGAAGGGGTGTCTTCGAGTTCGCGTGTGCGGTGCATTTTGTTGAGCCCCAGCCCGATCAGTGTCTTGCGCTGAACTTCCGGGCGGCGGATCGGGGAACCGATCTGCTTTACAACGATTGTCTTAGCCATGTGGATCAAGCCTCCTCAGCAACGTGGGCGCTGTCCTGCGGAGCGTCTTCACGCTTGGGCAGGATGTCGGCCACTTTCTTGCCACGACGCTGCGCAACAGAGCGCGGGCTGGACTCTTTGGCGAGACCATCAAGCGTGGCGCGGATCATGTTGTAGGGGTTCTGCGAGCCGATCGACTTGGCGACAACGTCCTGAACGCCCAACATTTCGAACACTGCACGCATCGGACCACCGGCGATGATACCCGTACCGGTCGGTGCTGTGCGCATCACAACCTTACCGGCGCCATGACGGCCTTCAATGTCGTGGTGAAGCGTGCGGCCTTCGCGCAGCGGCACGCGGATCATCTTGCGCTTGGCCTGCTCTGTCGCCTTGCGGATGGCCTCGGGGACCTCCTTGGCCTTACCCTTGCCAAAGCCGACGCGGCCTTTCTGGTCGCCCACAACGACAAGCGCAGCGAAGCCGAAACGCTTACCACCTTTGACGGTCTTGGACACCCGGTTGATTGCGACAAGGCGATCCGCGAATTCCGGTGCCTGCTCTTCACGTTCGCGGCGATTGCCACGACGATTGTTTTCACGTTCTGCCATCTAGGCATCCTTTGTGTTGTGGGCCACTGGCCCGTTTGACCAATCCAGGTGAGCCTTTCGGTGCTCCCGGATCATCGGGAGGGGTCGCCCCCTCCGCAAAACGTGTGTCGGGCGGAAGCCCGGCCTACGGTGTGTATGAGGTGCGTGCCAGCACGCACCGATCGCTTAGATCTTCAGACCAGCTTCGCGGGCTGCGTCGGCCAGAGCCTTGACGCGGCCATGGAAGAGGAAACCGCCACGGTCGAAATACGCTTCTTCGATCCCGGCTTTCTTGGCCCGCTCGGCAATTGCCGCGCCAACCTTGGCTGCCGAAGCGACATCGTTCTTGCCGCCAAGCTCTTTTTCCATCGTCGAAGCCGCTGCCAGCGTCACGCCCCGAACGTCGTCGATCAGCTGAACGCTGATATTCTTGTTCGAGCGGTGAACGCTGAGGCGCACGCGCCCTGCATTGACCTTGCGAAGTTTGTTCCGAACGCGCAGACGGCGCTTCTGGAACAGATCACGTTTACTGTTTGCCATGTCCTTGCGTCCTTACTTCTTCTTGCCTTCCTTCTGGAAGATGTATTCGTCCTTATAGCGAATGCCCTTGCCCTTGTAGGGCTCTGGGCGACGCCATTCACGAATGTTGGCGGCAACCTGACCAACCTGCTGAGCATCGTGACCTTCCACGATAATCTCAGTCTGCTTGGGCACGGTCACAACCACACCTTCCGGAATTTCGAAATCAACGTCATGCGACAAACCGAGGTTCAGTTTCAGGACATTGCCCTGAAGCTGAGCACGGTAACCAACACCCCGAATTTCAAGCTCTTTCTTGAACGTGTTGGTCACGCCATGCACGAGGTTCGCAACCATAGTGCGGGACATGCCCCACTGCTGGCGCGCGCGCTTGGACTTGCCACGCGGAGTCACGGTGATCACGTTGTCCTCAACCGCGATGGTGACATCGTCGGTCGCGGTGAAGCTCTTGGCACCTTTCGGGCCCTTCACTTCGACGGTCTGGCCAGACACGGATGCAGAGACACCCGAGGGCAGCTCGACCGGCTGTTTACCAATACGAGACATTACCAGACCTCCTTAGAAGACGGTGCAAAGCACTTCGCCGCCAACATTGTGGCTGCGAGCGTTTGCATCGGTCATGACGCCTTTGGACGTGGACACGATCGACACACCCAGGCCCTGACGGACCTGCGGGATGTCGTCCACACCCAGATACACACGACGGCCCGGCTTGGACACGCGCTTGAGTTCGCGGATCACGGGTGTGCCATCGTAGTATTTCAGGCTGATTTCATATGCGGGGTGGCCGTTCTTGTCCTTGGTTTCTTCGAAACCGCGGATGTAGCCTTCGTCCGCCATCACCGCGAGAACGCGGCCACGCAGCTTGGACGCCGGTGTCATGGTGGTGGACTTGCCGCGCATCTGTGCGTTGCGGATACGGGTGAGCATATCGCCGATAGGATCGTTCATTCTATGCCCTCCTTACCAGCTCGACTTGACCATACCGGGGGCTTGTCCATTGCTGGCAAGTTCACGAAGCATGATCCGGCTGACCTTGAGTTTACGATAATAGGCGTGCGGACGCCCGGTGAGCTGGCAGCGGTTGTGCAGGCGCGACGGCGCGCTGTTCCGCGGCAGTTTTGCAAGCTTGAGGCGCGCCTTGAAACGCTCTTCCATCGGCTTGCTTTCGTCGTTCGCGATTTCTTTCAGCTCAGCGCGCTTGGCCGCGTAACGGGCCACCAGCTTCTGACGCTTCTTTTCGCGTTCAATCATGGATTTCTTCGCCATGGTATCAGTCCCCTCAGGCGTTGAACGGCATGTTGAAGTGCTTCAACAGCGCCTTGGCTTCCGCGTCGGTCTTTGCGGTCGTCGTGATGATGATATCCATGCCCCAAACCTCATCGACCTTGTCGAAGTCGATTTCGGGGAACACGATGTGCTCTTTCATGCCCATGGCAAAGTTGCCACGACCATCAAAGGACGGCTTCACGCCGCGGAAGTCCCGGATGCGGGGCATCGCGATGGTGATCAGACGATCGAGGAAGTCGTACATCCGGTCGCCACGCAGGGTCACCTTGGCACCAAGCGGCATTTCTTCACGAACGCGGAAGCCCGCGATGGATTTCTTTGCCTTGGTGGTCACGGCCTGCTGACCCGCAATCTTCGTCAGGTCCTCAACAGCGGATTTTGCTTTCTTGCTGTCACGAACAGCTTCAGCACCGCAGCCGATGTTCAGCACGATCTTGTCGAGGCGCGGAATCATCATGTCGTTCGAGTAGCCGAACTCTTCCTTCATCGCGGCCTTGATGGCGTCACGATAAATCGTCTTGAGACGCGGGGTGTAGGTTGCAGCATCAAGCATCGATCACATCCCCTGTTGTCTTGGCATAACGGACCTTCTTGTCGCCTTCGATCTTGAAGCCAACGCGGGTCGGTTTGCCGTTCTTGTCAACGATGGCCAGGTTCGATAGGTCGATCGGCATCGCCTTGGGGGTGCGGCCGCCCTGAGTGGTCTGGGACTGGCGCACGTGGCGGATCGCAACGTTCACACCATCGACGACGGCTTTGCCGGACTTCGGATCGACGGAGGAAATGGTGCCCGACTTGCCTTTGTCTTTGCCGGCAAGCACGATCACCTTGTCGCCTTTACGGAGTTTCGCAGCCATTACAGCACCTCCGGAGCAAGCGAGATGATTTTCATGAAGTTCTTGGCACGGAGTTCACGCACAACCGGGCCGAAGATACGCGTACCGACCGGCTCACCTGCGTTGTTCAGGATGACGGCGGCGTTGCGGTCAAAACGGATGGCTGTGCCGTCTTCGCGACGGACTTCTTTGGCGGTGCGCACGACGACGGCCTTACGCACGTCACCTTTCTTCACGCGACCGCGCGGGATGGCTTCCTTCACGGAAACGACGATGATGTCACCCACCGACGCGTATTTCCGCTTGGACCCACCCAGAACCTTGATGCACTGAACACGGCGCGCGCCGCTGTTGTCAGCAACATCCAGATTGGTCTGCATCTGGATCATAGTGTTTCTCCCGACGTCCCGGACCGCCTTTTAGGACATTGGCCCGGGGGTTTCGTAAATGCCGAAAGGCTATCGCTTACTCAGCGATAACCTCCCAACGTTTGGTCTTCGACTTGGGGGCGCATTCCTGAATGCGGACAACGTCCCCTACGGCGAATGTCTCGGCCTCGTCATGGGCGCGATATTTCTTGGACTTCCGGATCGTCTTCTGAAGAACCGGGTGCTTGAAGCGACGCTCGACCGACACGGTTACGGTCTGAGTGTTCGCGGTCGAGGTGACGACACCTTGAAGAATACGCTTGGGCATATCTGTGGCTCCCTCTTACGCGTCGCTGGCCGCAGCGGCGGCCTTCTGGTTCAGCACGGTCTTGATGCGTGCCACGTTGCGACGCACCTGACGGATGCGTGCGGTGTTCTCAAGCTGGCTTGTGGCCTGCTGAAAGCGGAGGTTGAAGGCCTCTTTCTTCAGCGCGACAAGCTCGTCCCGGAGCTGATCCGGGGTCTTGTCATTCAGTTCCTTGGCGTTCATGCGCCGTTCCTTTCTATCAACATCACCGGAGAGCCCCATCGTTATCGTGGGTCACCCTGATTCCCGGTGGAGGTGGATGAGCGCGCCGTATAGGCCGGACAGCCCGATGGCGCAACCCCTTTGTTTTCAAGGCGCGACAATGCCCTCTCGCCAACGCGTGCGCCCCATATTATGAGGGGCGCATGAGCACAATATCTTCCCTCTTCGTGACCCGCCTCTACCACGCACCGCTGTCCGAACACGGACCGGCAATTGATGCCGAGGAAATGGAAAACTCCTGTTTCGCCATCGCCGAAGATGACGAGGCAGGCCAGCAATGGTGCGAGGACAACGCCTATCCCGGCTACACATCCTATGCGTCCCTCTCCGACCTGCCCTGGCGCTTTCCGATCTTTGCCGATCTGGTTACATCGCTCGACGCCCATGTCGCCGCTTTTGCCGAGGATCTGGAATTCGATCTGGACGACCGCAAGCTGGTGCTTGAGGACCTTTGGATCAACATCCTGCCGGAAGGCGGCTTTCACGCGGCCCACATCCACCCCCATTCGGTGATTTCCGGCACGACCTACGTGTCCATGCCCAAAGGGGCCTCCGCCCTGAAACTCGAAGACCCCCGCCACGCCATGATGATGGCCGCCCCACCCCGCCGCAAAGACGCACGCGAGGAGATGCGGAACTTCATCTACGTGAAGCCGTTGGTCGGGGATGTCCTGCTCTGGGAAAGCTGGCTGCGCCACGAGGTGGTGATGAACCAGTCAGAGGACGAGCGCGTGTCGGTGAGTTTTAACTATCGGTGGGAGTGACGTGATGCCCAAAGTGATAACTGAGCCACTGAACCGTCGATCCTTGTCTGAAAACACAGAGCACATGGCCTGGCTTGAGGAAAATGCCGAAGCGTTCGAGGCTCAGTCGGAATGGCATAGAAAGCATTGCCATCCGTTCAGGGACATATGGTTTGGTTCGTTGCCGAAACTTGGCGTGAATAAATAAGACCCCCGGCGCTTTCACACCGGGGGTCTTAAATTTCGTAGGGTGCGTGCGTGCACGCACCGAACCGCTTACCAGTCCTCGCGAACCACGACGCGGGTCTTGATCGGCAACTTCATCGCGGCCAGACGCAGCGCTTCGCGGGCGACATCCTCACCGACACCGTCGATTTCGAACATCACGCGGCCCGGCTTCACCTTGGCGGCCCAATAATCGACCGAACCCTTACCTTTACCCATACGGACTTCGGTCGGCTTCGACGTGACCGGGGTATCCGGGAAGATGCGGATCCAGACACGGCCTTGACGCTTCATGTGGCGCGTCATGGCACGACGGGCTGCTTCGATCTGACGTGCTGTCACACGCTCAGGCTGAAGCGCCTTGAGGCCGAAGGTGCCAAAGTTCAGATCGGAGCCGCCCTTGGCTTCGCCCTTGATCCGACCTTTGAACATCTTGCGGAATTTTGTACGCTTTGGTTGAAGCATGATTAGTTCCTCCGACCGCCGCCAGCACCACGCGGTGCGGGACCGTCTTGCAGTTCCTGTGCCTTACGATCCCGAGCGGACGGATCATGCTCCATGATCTCGCCTTTGAAGATCCAGACCTTGATGCCGATGATGCCGTAGGGCGTTTCCGCTTCTACGTGGGCATAATCGATGTCGGCGCGCAGCGTGTGCAGCGGCACACGGCCTTCGCGGTACCATTCGGTCCGTGCGATTTCCGCACCACCCAGACGGCCGGCAACGTTCACGCGGATGCCAAGGGCACCCATACGCATGGCGTTCTGCACGGCGCGCTTCATGGCACGACGGAAGGACACACGACGCTCGAGCTGCTGGGCGATGCTTTCGCCAACCAGCTGGGCGTCCAGTTCCGGCTTGCGCACTTCAACGATGTTGAGGTGCAGTTCGGAATCAGACATCGCGGCCAGCTTCTTGCGGAGCGTCTCGATGTCCGCGCCTTTCTTGCCGATGATGACGCCCGGACGGGCTGTGTGAATGGTCACGCGGCACTTCTTGTGCGGACGTTCGATGATGACACGGGCCACACCGGCCTGCTTGCACTCTTTCTCGATGAACTCGCGCATTGCGATGTCTTCGAGCAGAAGATTGCCGTAGTCCTTGGTGTCTGCGTACCAGCGGCTGTCCCAGGTGCGGTTCACCTGAAGGCGCATGCCGATCGGATTGGTCTTGTTACCCATTAGGCTTGCTCCTCGACTTGACGCACCTTGATGGTGATCTCCGAAAACGGCTTCATGATCTTGCCGAAACGGCCACGTGCCCGCGGACGGCCACGCTTCATCACGAGGTTCTTGCCCACATAGGCTTCGGCGACGATCAACTCGTCCACGTCAAGCCCGTGGTTGTTTTCAGCATTGGCGATGGCCGACTGAAGGCATTTCTTCACGTCTGCCGCGATCCGCTTCTTCGAGAAGGTCAGATCGGTCAGCGCCTTGTCCACTTTCTTGCCGCGGATGAGACCGGCGACCAGGTTGAGTTTCTGCGGGCTGGTGCGCAGCATCCGCAGCTTCGCCATGGCTTCGTTGTCAGCCACGCGGCGGGGGTTCTTTTCCTTGCCCATGACTTACTTCCGCTTCGCTTTTTTTGTCAGCCGCGTGACCGTAATAGGTCCGGGTCGGCGAATATTCACCGAACTTCTGACCGATCATGTCTTCGGTGACGTTCACAGGAACATGCTTCTGGCCGTTGTAGACGCCAAACGTCAGGCCCACGAACTGGGGCAGGATCGTCGAGCGGCGCGACCAGATCTTGATGACTTCGTTGCGGCCGGATTCACGCGACGCTTCTGCCTTCTTCAAGACATAGGCATCGACGAACGGGCCCTTCCATACAGAGCGCGACATGGTTTACCGCCCCTTCTTCTTGGCGTGACGCGAGCGGATGATCAGCTTCTGCGACGCCTTGTTTCTGTTGCGGGTCTTCTTGCCCTTGGTCGGCTTGCCCCACGGGGTCACCGGGTGACGACCACCCGAAGTCCGGCCTTCACCACCACCGTGCGGGTGGTCGATCGGGTTCATGACGACGCCACGGACCGACGGACGCTTGCCGTAATGGCGCATACGACCGGCTTTACCGAAGTTCTGGTTCGAGTTGTCCGGGTTCGACACGGCACCGACGGTGGCCATGCATTCCTGACGGACCATGCGAAGTTCACCCGAGCTCAGGCGGATCTGCGCGTAGCCACCGTCACGACCCACGAACTGAGCGTAGGTGCCCGCGGCACGTGCGATCTGACCACCCTTGCCGGGCTTCAGCTCGATGTTGTGAATGATTGTGCCGATGGGCAGGCCCGAGAACGGCATCGCATTGCCCGGCTTCACGTCGGCCTTGGCCGATGCGACCACGCGGTCGCCGATGGCGAGACGCTGTGGGGCAAGGATGTAGGCCTGTTCGCCATCGTCATACTGAACGAGCGCGATAAAGGCGGTGCGGTTCGGGTCATATTCGATGCGCGCGACGGTCGCGCCCACGTCAAACTTGTTCCGCTTGAAATCGACGATCCGGTAAAGGCGTTTTGCGCCACCACCGCGACGGCGGGATGTGATACGTCCGGTGTTGTTCCGGCCACCCGACTTGGTCAAACCCTCTGTAAGGGCTTTGACCGGACGGCCTTTCCACAGCTCCGAACGGTCGATCAGCACCAGCCCGCGCTGGCCCGGCGTCGTCGGCTTATACGACTTGAGTGCCATGCTTTCTGTCTTCCGTTAGCAAGTGCAGGTCTTGAAGGACCCGCTATGTTTGGGCGGACGTATCCGCCGTGGGTATAGGGCCCCGAAGTTCCCCGGTTAACGCAACAACGAAGCCCCGGACGAATCCGGGGCTGCGCGGTTGGGGCTTACTAGGAGGTCAGGCCATCCGGGTCAAGAGGGCCCTGCCCTATTCCCGTAGATCAATTGACATCCGGCAGTGGCGGCAATTGCCTCAGGTACAGAACCACTGCATCGAGGTCACCCTCGGTCATCGCTGCATAATGCGCGTAGCCCATCGGTGGCATCATGCGCGTGCCGTCTGGCCGTATGCCTTGGGTGATCATCATCTTGATCTCGTCATCGGAATATCCGGCGAGACCGTCCTCATGCGACGTCAGGTTGGCCGAGATCGACGTGCCCCACGGTCCATGGAACTCGAACCCGCCAGCACCCAGATGGGTGTCGAACTTTGGTCCCATGTCTCCCATTGGAGTATGGCATTCCATACAATGTGCCACTGGCCCGGCAAAATACTCGCCATAGGCAACGGTCACGCCGCGTGGAATCGACGGTACAGTATCGATTGGAGGGCCATAGGCTGGCGGCAGCGGTATGTTGTATGTCGAGGTTGGCGTTTGTGTGTCAACGGCCGCAACCGTGCGCATGAAGGCGACAATCGAGTAAAGGTCGTCGTCGGACAGGCCTCGATAAAGCGTGATCGGCATTGGTGGCCCAATCACCGTTCCGTCCGGACGAATGCCCTCGCGAATGGCGCGGGCGAATTCGTCATCGCTCCACGCGCCGACTCGCGATGCTGGCGTGATGTTGACTGCCCAAGCTTCGAAAGCCGGGTTCTTATCAACCATCATGCCGCCGAACTCTTTCGACATGTCCGGTCCGTTGGGCGTCTGGGGCGTGTGGCAATTCCCGCAGCCCGCCGGCCCCCGCACCAGATACTCCCCGCGCTCGACCGAGACCTCGCCCGCAACAGCCCCCGCGATGACACTCAGAACACCCGCAATTAGAAAACCTCTCATAGTTCAATCCTTTATAATCCGTGAGACCTGAAAGAACGTGGCTCACGCGCTCAGACTATGGGGAGTTCCAGCGTCTCACCAAATAGATTCCTCGCTGCACGGCAGCACATATTCCAGCGGCAGAGTGCGTTTTCACACGAAAAATCTTAAGCAGGACCATCGCCGAACCGCAGGCTGGCGATCCGATTGGCATCTCCCTGAGGTACGTGTTCAATCGCACCGCCCGCGATCCAACCGTCACCAGAATGCCCGATCGCGGTAAGGCTGATAACACATGAAGCAGCATCCGACCAAATCCACCGGGCTGCACAGGCCCGGCTTTCCGGAACAAACACGATCCAAATCAAAGTCGACCTTGTCGCCATCTGCTAAAATTCTCCTGACGCGCACTCAGTGGACGAAAACCAATGTGAGGAGATGCCAAGATGGCTGCACCCAAACCGAAGGCAAAAAAAGCCGCAGAGACTAATGTTATGGCTGATGGGATGAACAAATTTCCGCTGGTGAATCCTCAAGTCTGGCAAGAGATCCTGAGCGAAAGCGCCGCGTTCATGACGGAGCGCCTGCAAAAGGACCTAGAAACCCAGCAGGCAATGCTGACCTGTAAATCTCCTGTCGAATTGATCAAAATTCAATCCGAATTTGTTCAGGAAGCGCTGACCGACTACACCGAAGAAGCCACGCGGATGTACAAACTCCTGACCAATACCAACGGCACCGCTCGCGATTACGACGACGTCCCTCTTTGACCAAATGAAGACCCCAGCCTGATCGCAGGCAGGGGTTTGAGTTCCACAACACGTGATCGACATGTTATCGACCCGCAGTAGGGTGCGTATTCACGTGCACCACCTGTATGTCCGGCCCGTCGACGCATGACATGACAGGTGGTAGCTTCCGAAAAATTTCTCTCAAAACGACAAAGCCCCCCGCCATCACTGGCGAGGGGCTTTCTCATTCTCTCAGACCGGGCCGAAACCCGACCAGATCACAGACCCGTGGTCACGTCGATCGTGTTGCCTTCGGCGAGGGTCACGTAGGCCTTCTTCACGTCTTTCCGCTTGCCCAGCTGGCCGCGGAAGCGCTTGACCTTGCCCTTGGTGATCGTCGTGTTTACCGCCTTGACCGACACACCAAAAAGCGCCTCAACGGCCTCTTTGATCTGCGGTTTGTTGGCGTCGATCGCCACTTCGAACACCACGGCACCATTTTCGGATGCCATTGTGGTTTTCTCGGTGATGATCGGCTTGCGGATCACATCGTAATGTTCAGCTTTCGCGCTCATTTCAGACGAGCCTCCAGTGCTTCGACACCCGCTTTCGTGAGCACGAGCGTGTCACGCTTCAGGATGTCATAGACGTTTGCCCCCATCGACGGCAGAACATCGAGACCTTCGATGTTTGCTGCGGCGCGGATGAAGTTTTCGTTCACCTCTGCCCCGTCGATGATCAGCGCGCGCTTCCAGCCCAGGTTCTTGACCTGCTTGGCCAAGGACGATGTCTTGCCATCGGATTCGATGTTCTCGATGATGACAAGCGACCCGTCTTTGACCTTCGCGGACAACGCGTGCATGAGGCCCAGCTTGCGCACCTTCTTGGGAAGGTCATGCGCGTGGCTGCGCGGCGTCGGGCCCTTGTAGATACCACCCTTGCGGAAGATCGGTGCCTTCCGGGAGCCGTGACGTGCGCCACCGGTGCCTTTCTGGCGGTAGATCTTCTTGGTCGAGTAGCTGACTTCGGACCGTGTTTTCACCTTATGTGTACCAGCCTGCGCTTTGTTGCGCTGCCAGCGAACGACACGGTGCAGAATGTCGGCGCGCGGCTCGAGACCGAAGATCTCGTCGCCCAGCTCGACCGCCCCGGCGGTTCCGCCGTCCAGTTTGATCACGTCGAGTTTCATTCGTCGCCTTCCTTCTTCTCGGCCTGAATTTCTGCCTCGGCTTCTTTCAGAGCGGCTTCTTCGGCTGCGGCTGCCTCTGCTGCGGCAGCTTCTGCTGCAGCGGCTGCTTCAGCTGCGGCCTGAGCGGCGGCTTCTTCGGCCAGACGCTTGGCCTCTTCACCAGCCGACCGCAGAGCGGCGGGCAGGATCACGTTTTCCGGCGTCGGCTTCTTCATGGCGTCCTTGACGGTCACCCAACCACCTTTGGAGCCGGGAACAGCGCCTTTGATCATGATGATGCCGCGTTCCGCGTCCGTCTTCACAACCTGCAGGTTCTGTGTCGTCACTTTGACAGCACCCATGTGACCGGCCATCTTCTTACCTTTGAAGACCTTGCCCGGATCCTGACACTGACCGGTGGAGCCGTGCGAACGGTGCGAAATCGACACACCGTGCGACGCGCGCAGACCACCGAAATTGTGCCGCTTCATGGCACCGGCAAAACCCTTACCGATCGAGGTGCCGGAGACATCCACATACTGACCTTCGAAGTAATGGTCAGCGGTGATCTCTTCACCCACGTTGATCAGGTTCTCGGGGGCGACGCGGAATTCCGCGACCTTCCGCTTGGGTTCCACGTTCGCCGCAGCAAAGTGACCGCGCATCGCCTTGGAGACGCGCTTTGCCTTGATCGAACCGGTGCCCAGCTGAACCGCCGAGTAGCCGTGCTGTTCGGGTGTGCGCTGAGCGACCACCTGAAGATTGTCGAGTTGGAGGACGGTCACGGGAATCTGCTTTCCGTCTTCCATGAAAAGCCGGGTCATGCCGACTTTTTTCGCGATGATACCAGAGCGCATCATTGGGATACCCTCCTTATACCTTGATCTCGACGTCCACGCCGGCGGCGAGGTCGAGCTTCATCAGCGCATCAACGGTTTGCGGGGTCGGATCAACAATGTCGAGCAGACGCTTGTGGGTACGGATTTCCCACTGGTCACGCGACTTCTTGTTGACGTGCGGGCCACGCAGAACGGTGAACTTCTCAATCTTGTTCGGCAGCGGAATCGGGCCGCGCACTGTGGCGCCCGTCCGCTTTGCGGTGTTGACGATTTCCTGTGTCGACGCGTCGAGCACACGGTAGTCAAACGCCTTGAGCCGAATGCGAATGTTTTGGCTTTGCATTGGTCTTAGCCTTTATTGGCGTTGCGGTTGAGAGGATGAAGCAGGACCACCCTGCCCCTTCATCGAACCGAATACGGGACGGCATGACACCGCCCCGCGCAATTTGGGATCGTCGCGACTTAGTCGACGATTTTGGACACGACGCCCGAACCGACGGTGCGGCCGCCTTCGCGGATGGCGAAGCGGAGGCCGTCTTCCATGGCGATCGGCGCGATCAGTTCAACGTCGAACTTCAGGTTGTCGCCCGGCATCACCATCTCGGTGCCTTCCGGCAGCGTCACGGTGCCCGTCACGTCGGTCGTCCGGAAGTAGAACTGCGGACGATAGTTCGCGAAGAACGGTGTGTGGCGGCCGCCTTCTTCCTTGGTCAGGATGTAGACCTCGGCTTCAAAGCGGGTGTGCGGCTTCACCGATTTCGGCGCGCAGAGAACCTGGCCACGCTCAACGCCTTCGCGGTCGATGCCGCGCAGCAGGGCGCCGATGTTGTCGCCGGCTTCACCACGGTCCAGCAGCTTGCGGAACATTTCCACACCGGTGCAGGTCGTGGTCTGGGTGTCGCGGATGCCGACGATCTCGATCGAGTCGCCCACGTTGATCACGCCACGCTCCACACGACCGGTCACAACCGTACCACGGCCCGAGATCGAGAACACGTCTTCGATCGGCATCAGGAACGGCTGGTCGATCGCACGCGCCGGCTGCGGGATGTAGTCGTCAACAGCCTGCATCAGTTCGCGGATCTTGTTCTCGCCGATTTCCGGCTGCGTGCCGTTCATGGCGTGCAGAGCGGAGCCCGCGATGATCGGGATGTCGTCGCCCGGGTAGTCATAGGCCGACAGAAGCTCGCGGATTTCCATCTCGACGAGTTCCAGAAGTTCCGGATCGTCCACCTGGTCCACCTTGTTCATGAACACGACCATCGCGGGGATGCCCACCTGGCGGCCCAGCAGGATGTGCTCGCGGGTCTGCGGCATCGGGCCGTCAGCTGCGTTCACAACCAGGATCGCGCCGTCCATCTGGGCAGCACCGGTGATCATGTTCTTCACGTAGTCGGCGTGGCCGGGGCAGTCGACGTGTGCGTAGTGACG
>NZ_JAEPMO010000251.1 GCF_017643905.1 Marivita sp. | reverse complement strand
GGTGGGGTTCAACGACAAGGACTGGACCGGCGGGAACGAAGCCAACTACTCGTTCAACAGCGTGAGGCAGGGCGGATCGACCCTTGGGGGCACCGCGACCGACAGCGCGGGCAACAGCACCGGCACCTACGTGGTGCTGGGCGGCCCGGGTGTCAGCCGCAGCAACGTGGGCCTCACAAGCAATATTGGCGGCCGCGAGATCGACGTGATCGACCTCGAATTCACCGAAGAGGCGACGCTGACGATCACAGAAGCGCAGATCGTCGCGATCACGGGCGAGGACAACACAGTCCGCGTTCTGGGCAACAGCGACGATTCCGTGCGGATCACCGGCGCAACCCGCACCGGCACTCGGTTCGAGGACGGTCAGAGCTACGACGTCTACGATCTGGGCGATGCCACCGTGCTGATCGACGACGACATCAACAACGTCACAATCTGAGCAAGAGGATAGACTGTTCGGGCCATCAAGCGATGCCCCGGCCCCCGAACCAAAAAAAGCCAAAGGCGGGGGGCTCGATCGCGATGAGGCTGAATAGAAGGGTCGTGGCAGGGGCAGTCCTCGCGGTAACGGCTCTTTCGGGGTGTATGCAGGATATGGGCGACGGGGCCGTGTCGCGGTTTCTGTCCGCGCAGCCTGACGTGCGCACAGATGTGACAGGCGAGACCAAGACGGCCGCTCCCAAAGCGGTCACGATGCAAGAGGCGTCGCCGATCATCGCGGATCTGGCCGCGCGGCAAAGCGTTCTGACGCCCGGAAGCCCCTATGCCGAGGTTGCTGCGGGTGTGCTGGCTGCCGATGCGCGGGTGGCCGAAGCGGAACTGCATGTGGCGCAGCTGCGCGCCGAGGCGGCGTCCAAGAACTGGTGGCCGACGATTTCCCCGCGCATCACTCTGACCTCTCTGAGCGATGTGGTGGCCGATCTGGTGATCAACCAGGTCCTCTTCGATAACGGCCGCAAGGCAGCCGAGCGCGATCTGGCCAAGGCGGATGTGGAAATGGCCGCTGTTGCCCTGTCGGAAAGCAGCAACAAACGTGTTTATGACGGGTTGGTGCTGTATCTTCAGGCCGAAGAAGGCCGCGCGGCGGCAGATCTTTACGGTCAGGCGCTCAAGGACATGGGCCATTTCGAATGGGTCATGAACGAACGTGTTCAGGGCGGCGTGTCGGATTTTTCCGATCTCAACGTGCTGAAACAGAAACTGGCCGATCTGCGCGCCCGGGATGCAGCGGCGCACGAAAAGACGACCCGCGCGGTGGCCGAACTGAACGCGATGTCGGCGGTCTCTCTGTCCGGTCAGCGCGGCTTGCGCGGTATGGGCAGCACCCCGTCGGATCAATCGCTTAACGTCCTGCGCGCCAAGGTGGAACGCGACCGGCAGCTGGCGCAGGCCAAGATCGCCCGTGCCGGGCATCTGCCCGGTCTGTCAGCGGGGGGAAGCGTGCGCAATGGCGGCGAAGGACTGGCCCTGAGCGTAAACACAGAACAGATGCTGGGCATTGGCACAGGCGCGTCCTTGCAAGCTATCGAGGCCACCAAGATCACCGCAGATCGCAAGGTGACCGAGGCCGAGGATATCTCGCGTCGGTCCATCGAAGCCGATCAGCGCAGCATCGACGCGCTGAAGCGGCAGGCGGCTGAGGCCGAAGGGCTGACCGCGCAGGCCAAAACCAATCTCGACCTGTTCCAGCGCCAATACGATGCGGGCACGCGTCAGGTGATGGACGTGGTCAGCGTCTACGAGACCTTCCTCCGGGCGCTGGAAAAACAACTCGACCTAAAGTTTCAGGCCGCACGTGCCGAACTGGACGCCGCCAAGCGGCTGGGCGTTCTTGCCGATGGAGCAAAGATTTGAGCGGCGTCAGTAACATCACCCTGCTGTCGGGGCGCGCCAAAAACGCCGTTCTGCGCATGGTCCCGCAGGGGATCAAACCAGCCAACGAACCCAAACGCGCCCCGCGTTATTCGGACCGCGTCCGCGCCCGGACAGAACTGATCCGCACCTACGCGGGCCGTCTGGGCCTGACGACGGTGGCGTCCGACATCACCGAGGCGATCAGCCTGCATCAGGACCAGAACGGTCTTGTGGGCGAAGCGGCGCTGATCGCAGGCGCCAAGGCGGCCGGACTGCTGGCGCAGGGGCTGCACGTACCGCGCCCGACGCCGAACCACTGGCCCGCGATTGCGCTGATGACCAACGGGCAGGCGGTGCTGGTGCTCAAGCAGGACCGCATGACCCTGTCGATCTGGGATCCGTCTGCAAAGGACAAGACCGAACGCGTCGATGTCGCTGAATTCGCGCCTTTCTACAGCGGTGTTCTAGTGCGGGGCGAAGCCCCTGTGCAGACGCTGGTCGACACGCATACGGATGACGGGCGCAAGAGCCATTGGTTCTGGGGCAGCTTCACCAATTATACCCGTCAGTTCGGCGAGGTGGCGCTGGGATCGTTTGTGGCAAATATCCTTGCCCTGTCGGTCGCGCTTTTCTCGCTTCAGGTCTATGACCGCGTGATCCCGCACCAATCCTCGGCCACCCTTTGGGTGCTGGCCATCGGTGCTGCAATGGCGCTGATGCTTGAGGCGTTTCTCAAGGTCGCGCGGTCCACGCTGTTGGACGGGGCCGGGCGGCAGATCGAAACGGGTGTGCAGCAAACGCTGCTGAACCGGCTTTTGGGCATGCGGTCGGATGCGGCGGGGCGTTCACCCTCGCAGCTTTTTGCATCGATGCGCGAGTTTTCCTCGGTGCGCGAATTCTTCACCGCCTCCACCGTGGGCGCGCTGGCGGACATCCCGTTCATCGTGCTCTTCCTGCTGATGGTCTGGTCCATCGCGGGCAGCGTCGTCTGGGTGCTGGTCGCCGGTGCCGTTCTGATGGTGATCCCGGGCTTCTTTCTGCAAAAGAAGATGATCCGCATCACCCGCGAGATGCAGGGCGCGTCGACCAAGCAATCGCGCCTCTTGAACGAGACCGTGACCGAATTGGACACGATCAAGACCCAGCGCGCCGAAGACCGCTTTGCCCGCCAGTGGGAAGAGCTGACCTCGGTACAGGCGCTGAAATCCTCCGAACAACGCCGCCTTGCCGCCGCGCTGACCTTCTGGAGCCAGGGCGTGCAGCAGGCCACTTATGTGGGTGCGGTGATCGCGGGCACCTACCTCGTCTTTGCCGGAGAGTTCACCGTCGGGTCGATCATCGCCGTGGGCATCCTGACCTCGCGCACGCTGGCCCCGCTGACGCAGCTGTCGGGCATCATGGCGCGCTGGGGCAACGTCAAGGCGGCACTGGATGCGCTGGACGGGATTGCAGGGCTGCCGCAGGACCGGGCCGAGAACCGCAAGTACCTGCGCCGCGAAAAGCTGGAAGGCCGGTTTGAACTGCGCGAAGTGACGTTCCGCTATGATCCGGAAATGCCCTCGGTGCTCGACATTCCCAGCCTCGTGATCCAGCCCGGCCAGACATTGGCCATCCTCGGCACCAACGGGTCGGGCAAGTCCACGCTGCTCAAGATGCTGGCTGGTCTTTACGCGCCCACCTCCGGATCGATCCTGATCGACGGCACCGACATGAACCAGATCGACATGCGCGATATCCGCCGGTCGTTGGGGTATCTCGGGCAGGATGTGCGGCTGTTCCACGGCACGCTGCG
>NZ_JAEPMO010000049.1 GCF_017643905.1 Marivita sp. | reverse complement strand
GTGCTTGGCGGGCTCGTTGGGATCATCGGGTTCGAAGATGATCGCGGTCTGATCGCCGCGGGTCGCCAGATGCCGGTCAACGCAGTTGGCCGCCACGTTCAGCGTGCCATCGGAAAACCAGTTGATCTTGACCTGACCCAGCGTGAAATCAACGTCCTTCACCTGCGTCGGCACCTTCATCCAGTCCAGACGCTGCGCCTGCTCCGCCCAGAACCCATCAGGATCAGACACAGACCGCGCATACATCTCCTCATACCGCGCCGCGTTTATATGGGCGCGTGCGACGGTTTCAGCGGATGGCGGATACACGGCCGTACCATCTGTGGTGGTGGTTTGATCGTTCATGGTTTTGGTCTCCCTCGCGCCGCCTGATCCCCCTCAGGCGCTTCAGACTGCGATCACAGACGTGTTATCGCGGCTTGTTTCGATCATAGGCGAAGGTGAAAATAATAAAATAAGTAAAATAAAAACAGGTATTTGGTTGTAAATATTTTTCATAAAGTAAGGAAAATACGTAAACAAATTTACTTTCCGCAGGGTAAAGCCCTAAGAAACAAGGTAGTTTCTTGGCATGGGTTTTTTGGCTGTTTGCGGTAACCGTGACACGCGGTAGCAGGCTTGGAATTCGCGCCATGGGTGTGACATATTGATCCGGTATGCCGCTGTATGCAGAATTTTCGCTGCCCGCTTTTTGACCAACTCACAAAAACTGCCCGAAAACCGGGCGCTGAGTCGGAGGCCAACTCAACACCAGACTTGGTGCCTGTGCCGCGCTTGGCCTAGACTGAACGCATCACGCACAGGAGCGCCGAACCAGATGACAGACCTGACCCCTTTGGAACGCCGGATCGCCGTGGGCCGTGGCGATGCACCCGCAGACCTAGTGTTGCGCGGTGCCAAGACGCTTGATCTGATCACCGGTGACCTCATGGATGGCGATATTGCCATTTGCGATGGCATGATTGCAGGAACGTGCGGCAGCTATGACGGGGCTGAAATCCGGGACATGACGGGTCTGATCCTCGTTCCAGGGTTTATCGACACCCATCTGCACATCGAAAGCTCGCTGGTCACGCCCTATGAATTCGACCGCTGTGTCGCCCCGCATGGCGTCACCACGGCAATCTGTGATCCGCATGAGATCGCCAATGTGATCGGTGCATCGGGCATCCGCTATTTCCAGGAGGCGAGCCGCCACACGCTGATGGACATCCGCGTGCAACTGTCGTCCTGTGTGCCGTCCACGCATATGGAAACCGCCGGGGCCGAATTGCTGGCCGCCGATCTCGCGCCGCTCATGGGCCATCCATCTGGCATCGGTCTGGCGGAATTCATGAATTATCCCGGCGTCATCTACCGGGACGCTCAGGTGATGGAAAAGCTGCATCTGTTCGAGGGCGGTCATATTGACGGCCATTGCCCGCAATTGCGCGGGATGGACCTCAACGCGTATATTTCTGCCGGGATTTCGACAGAGCATGAGGCGACGACAGCCGACGAGGCGCGCGAGAAGTTGCAAAAGGGCATGCGCGTTTTGATCCGCGAGGGGTCGGTGTCAAAGGATTTACACGCGCTGCAGCCGCTGCTGACCGAACGCACCGCGCCTTACATGTGCCTCTGCACCGATGACCGGAACCCGCTCGACATCGCGGAGGAGGGGCATCTTGATTACATGATCCGCACCCTGATCGCATTGGGCACGCCACCTCTGGCGGCCTATCGCGCGGCGTCGCTGTCGGGGGCCGAGGCATTCGGGCTCATGGATCGCGGATTGATCGCACCGGGCAAGCGGGCGGATATTGTGGCGGTTCGGTCGCTTGAGGCCTGCGACGTGCAAAAAGTATTCTGCGCCGGGGTAGAGGCGACAGCCAGGAATTTTACCAAGCGGTCAAAAATAGAACCGGTGGGCACAGGTTCCGTCCACGCGCCGCATCTGACCCCTGAGGATTTCCGCGCCAAGGCGAACCGGGCCGAGACCGATGTGATCGGCATCGTCGAAGGCAAGATCATCACCGAACATCTGCACGAGACCATTGTGGTCGAAGACGGCGACAAACACCCCGACCTGGCGCGCGACCTCATTCGCATCGCGGTGGTGGAACGGCATGGCAAGAACGGGAATATTGCTACCGGCTTCGTGCGCGGTTTTGGCTTGCAGCGGGGGGCAATTGCCTCGACCGTCTGCCACGACCACCACAACATCGCCTGCGTTGGTGTGGATTACGCCGATATGGCGCTGGCGGCGAACCGGCTGTCCGAGATCGAAGGCGGGTTTGTCGTGGCTTCCGGGGGTGAGGTGCTGGCCGAACTGGCGCTGCCGGTGGCCGGGCTGATGAGCCTTGAGCCGTTTGAAGAGGTGCATGACCGGCTGGTGGACCTGCGTGCCGCGGCCAAGAACCTGGGCGTGACGCTCAATGAGCCGTTCCTGCAACTGGCGTTTCTGGCGCTGCCGGTCATTCCCGCGCTCAAGATCACCGACCGGGGAATGGTCGATGTGACAAAATTCGAGATCATTCCTTAACGGACGGCGACCGCAAGCAATTCGGTCAGAAGCGGGTTGGGATAGCGACGGTCCAGCGTGACCGCGTAGAAGAGTTCATGCAGGTCCAGCATCGCCGCCTGTACCAGATCACCGCGGGTGAGCTCGTCTTGCACGACGATCGGTGGCACCACCGCCAAGCCTGTGCCGCGCAGGGCGAGAAGGCGGATCATGGCCATGTCGTCAACCTCGGCGGCGATGATGGGCTTGGCTTGGACGCGCGAGAGCAGGGTATCGAAGGCGTTGCGGATCTGCGTGTCGCGGGTGGGCAGGATCAGGGGGTGATCGGCCACAAGCTCTTCGAGCGGGCGATTGCCGCGCACCCGGTCGGGTATGCCGAAGAGACCCACGGTTTGATCCGCCAGCTTTTGCGTCAGGTACGGGCTGATCGCATCGCGGGCAGGGGGCGTATTGGTCAGCACAACGTCGAGGTTGAGCGCGTCCAGAGCGGCGTAAAGCTCGGCCGCGCTGCCGGAGCGGAGGATCACCTCGACATCGGGACGGCCAAGGACCGGTTCCAAAAAGGTGATCTGGAAGTTGCGCGACAGGGTCGACAGGGCGCCAACTCGCAACGCGCGGGCCGGACGGGCTGTTTCGCGCAGCGTGTCGAGCAGTTCTTCGCCGGCCGAAAAGATCGTGTCGGCGTGATCGAGCGCGATGCGTCCGGCTTCGGTCAGATGCAGGGCGCGGCCCCGGCGCTCAAAAAGTGTTTGGCCGAGACGATCCTCCAACTGTTTGATTTGCGATGATAAAGCCGATTGCGACAGGTTCAGCCGCTCGGCCGCGCGGGTAAGGTTGCCGTCATGGGCCACGGCCCAGAAGTAGCGCAGGTGGTGATAATTGAGATCCGACATTCGTTCAATTTAAGTGAACGATTGATCCTAAACAATGTATTTTTCTTCACCAAAGCGGCAGGCTACGTCCCCGATCAAGATCACGCCCTCAAAAGGAGACCGTATCATGATCACCGCCTTGCCGCTTTTTGCGCCAGCGTTTTTCGCCGTCATCGGGTTTGTCTACATGCGCAGCGACATGCCGCGCGGGTCGGCCCAGTTGCGTCTGGGCGAATATGCGGGTCTGGCCGCGATGGTCGTGTCGATTGCAACGCTGGGTCTTCTGATCGCCAACGGATCGGCCACCAGCCCGCTGATCGGCGCGGCCGAGATGGGCTTTGCCGCCCGGATCGACGCGGTGAGCGTGACCATGCTGATGCTGGTGAGCTTCATCGGCTGGGTCGTGATGCGGTTCGCGGTGACCTACACCGATGGGGAAAAGAACCAGACGCGGTTTCTCGGCTGGTTGAGCCTTGGCCTTGCGTCGGTGCTTCTGTTGGTGACGGCAGGCAATCTGATCCAGTTGATCATCGGCTGGGGCGCGGTGGGTCTTTGCGTCAACCGGCTGCTGCTGACCTACCCCGAGCGGGCGGCGGCACAGCGGGCGGCGCGGAAAAAGGCGCTGTGTTCGGCGGCCTCAGACGCGGTTCTGATTGCAGGTGCTTTCGCTTTGGCAGCCGCTTACGGCACGGCGGACATTCACACGATCATCGAAGCCGCGAGCGCTGGCGAAGGCGGTGGTGCCGCGATCCTTGCCGCAGGTCTGCTGGCGATTTCGGCGCTGTTCAAATCGGCGCAGGTGCCGACCCATGGTTGGTTGACCGAGGTGATGGAAGCGCCGACGCCGGTCTCTGCCCTGCTGCACGCGGGCGTGGTGAATGCGGGTGGCTTCCTCTTGATCCGGTTTGCGGATGTCATGCTGCTGGCCCCTGGTGTGTTGAGTGTGCTAGTGATCCTTGGTGGCTTCTCGGCCTTGTTCGGTGGTCTGGTGATGCTGACCCAGCCATCGGTCAAAACCTCGCTCGCATGGTCTACGGTTGCGCAGATGGGTTTCATGATCCTGCAATGTGGTCTGGCACTCTTCCCGCTGGCGCTGCTGCACATCGTGGCGCACTCGCTTTACAAAGCGCATGCCTTCCTTGCCTCGGGTGGTGCCGTGGCGCAGGTGGCGTCGATCCGGCGCCCCGGCCCGGTGGCGATCCCGAATGGCAAGGCGGTGCTCAAGGCCTTCGCCATCGCGCTGGCGATCTACGGCACACTTGGCCTGCTTCTGGGCATCGACGGCAAGTCGGCACAGGCAATTGCGCTGGGGGCTGTGCTGGTGATGGGTGTGGCGTACCTGCTGGCCCAAGGTCTGGCGGATCACGCGCCCGAACTGCTGACCCGGCGTATGGCGGTCTATTCCTTGGCGACCACAGTGAGCTACTTCGCGCTGCAGTCCATTGCGATCTGGTTGACCACGGGTGCGTTGCCCGCAACCCCGGCCCCCGGCCCGCTGCAATGGGCTCTGATGGTGCTGACCATCCTCAGCTTCGGCACCGTGGCGCTTGCGCAGGCCACCTTCCCGAACTGGGCCAGCCATCCTGCCGCCCAAGGCCTTCGGGTGCATCTTTCGAACGGATTTTACCTCAACGCGGTGTTTGACCGGCTGACCGGCGGCTGGGCCGCTCGGTCACGGTAACGGACAGGACAGGAGATCAAGACATGCTGACAATGGTTGAACGGTTCTCGGGTCCGGCCCTTGAGATCATGGCAGGTGCAAAGACCGCCGCCGCCCATATCCCGCCGCTCTGGTCGCTTGAGGCGACGGTGGCCGTGAACCCTTATGTGGGGCAGGCGGGTGAGCCCTTGCAGATGGCCGCTGCCCGTCTGGCGCGGGTGGCCGGTGTGCGGACGGTGCCGGAGCGGGCACATTTCAAGGCAAAGTTCGCGGCAGGTCAGTTGAGCGTGGCCGACCTCGAGGCGGGTCTGGCCGAAGTGCCGGAGTTGGCGGCGACGGTCGACGACCTGATCGCGGCGATGGACAAGACCGTGCCACTGCCTGAAGCGCTGCCGACGCTGGCCGATCTGGCCGAAGAGGTGTCAGACATCAACTGGCCCGATTTCGTGGCCGAGCGGATCGGGCATTGGGCAGGCGGTCATTACGACACCGGTCAGGCGCTCTGGCCTGCGCCCAAGACACGGGCGTGGCTGTCGTGGCGGTCCTTCGCGCAGCGCGACCTGACGCCCGAGATTTTCGGCCTGACAGGCTTTGCCGCGCGGGTGGCGTCGATGTCGATGTCGGCGCGGGGCGCGCTGACGAAATGTGCCGAGGATATGGGGATCACGGCGGGTGCCTGCGAAAGCTATTTCCACACGCTCCTGATGCGGCTCGGTGGCTGGGCGCAGCTTGCCTCGGGCGAGGCGTTCCGCGCGAACCTGAAAGGCGGTGCCAACAACGACATCACCGACCTTCTGACCGCCAAGCTGGTCTTCGAAGCGGCGTTGCTGGCGCGGTACAGGGACAAGATTGGCGAAAAATGGGCCAAGGTGCTCGAGGCGCATGCCCAGCCTATCGTGCCGAGCGAGGACGATCTGATCGACGCAGCGCTTCAGGCGGCAGCGGATCATGCGGCGGCGCGGGCGCTGGACGCCACTTTGGCGCAGCCCGTGGAGGCCAAGGAGACCGTGCCGAACGTGCAGGCGGCGTTCTGTATCGACGTGCGGTCCGAAGTGTTCCGGCGGGCGCTGGAGGCCTCGGGTGACGGGATCGAAACCATTGGCTTTGCAGGCTTCTTCGGCATCGCGGCGGCGCATCACGGATTCGCGTCTGATGTGCTGGAAACACGGGGTCCGGTGTTGATCAATCCGGGTGCAACCTCCGCCGCGACCGACCCGCAGGACAGCGACGTGCTGACCCGCGTGGCGAAACGGGTGACGCGGGCGTGGGGCCGGTTCCGGCTGGCGGCGGTGTCGAGCTTTGCCTTCGTCGAGGCGACCGGGCCGTTGTACCTTGGCAAGCTGGTGCGGGATTCGCTGGCGCAGAAACATCCCAGCCTCGGCAATGACCCGGCACCGGCCTTGTCGGACAGCCTGACGCTTGTGGACCGGATCGGTATGGCGGCGACCATCCTGTCGGCGATGTCGATGAAATCGGGCTTTGCCAAGGTGATCCTGCTGGCGAGTCACGGCGCGGGTGTGGTCAACAACCCCCATGCGAGCGCGTTGCAATGCGGGGCCTGCGGCGGCCATGCTGGCGATGTGAACGCACGGCTGGTGGCGTTGCTGCTCAATGATGCAGAGGTGCGGGCCGGGTTGGTCGAGACGGGTATCGAGGTGCCTGCCGAAACCGTGTTCCTTGCCGGTCTGCATGACACGGTGACCGACGAGGTGCGGCTCTACGAAGATGATCTGCCCGCCGGTCATACGCAGGGCGCGACGATCGCGTCACTGAAGCAGGCGCTGAAACTGGCGGCCAAGGTGACACGGGGCGAACGGGCGGCGCGTCTGCCGCGCGCGGCGGATCAGATGGCGGTCATGGCGCGGGCCAAGGACTGGTCGGAAACGCGGCCCGAATGGGGGCTTGCAGGTTGTTCCGCCTTCATCGCCGCCCCCCGGTCGCGGACCATGGGGCGGAGCCTTGACGGCCGGTCCTTCCTGCACAGCTATGACTGGCGACAGGACAAGGGCTTCGGTGTTCTGGAGCTGATCCTGACCGCACCTGTCGTCGTGGCAAGCTGGATCAGCCTGCAGTACTACGGATCATCCGTGGCACCAGATGCGTTCGGGGCGGGCAACAAGCTGCTTCACAACGTGACCGGCGGGATCGGTGTGGTCGAAGGCAATGGCGGCGTGCTGCGCGGTGGTCTGCCGTGGCAGTCGGTGCATGACGGCGAGACTTTCATGCATGATCCCTTGCGGTTGTCGGTGGCAGTTGAAGCACCGCGTGAAGCCATCAGCGAGATCCTCAAGCGGCACGCCGGGGTTGCTGCGCTGTTCGACAACGGCTGGCTCAAGCTTTACGCGATGGATGACGAGGGCCGGTTGGGCTGGCGCTATACCGGCGGCGGAGAGTGGGTGTCGCTGCGGGGCGATACCGCTGCGGCGCAGATCGCGGCAGAGTGACGGGCGTCAGGGCTGGGTGATGTCAATCGACACGCCCAGCCCGCGCAGGACATCCCAATACGTCGGGAAGGTCTTGGACACACAGTAAGGGTCTTCGATCCGCACACCTTTGACCTTCATGGCGGCTAGGGCAAAGCACATGGCGATGCGGTGGTCGGCGTGGCTGTCGATGAGCCCGTCGCTGACATGATCTGCCAGCGCGGGATCGGCATGTATGATCAGGTCGTCACCTTCAACCGAAGCCAAACCTGCGCGCACCTGCAACAGCCCCTTGTGGACCGCATCAATGCGGTCGCATTCCTTGACGCGCAGGTTCTCGATCCCGGTAAAGCGCACGGGCGTTTCGTTGAACGCGGCCAGCACTGCGAGAGTTGGGATGGCGTCCTGCATCTGTGAACCGTCTATTTCCGCAGGCATATGCGGAAAGGCGGCGATCATGTCATAAGCTTTGGCGTCGGGCTGGTTCATGTCACCGGGGGCGGTGCCGATGTCGATGCGTCCACTGGTCAGCTTCTCTGCAGCCCATAGGTAGGTCGCGGCACTTGCGTCGGGTTCGACGTGGTAATCGGCAGCGCTGTAACCGCCGGGTGCGACGATGATCTGGTTTTCGGACGGGAACTCCACCGTCGCCCCAAAGGCGCGCATGACGGCGGCGGTGATGTGCAGATACCCGACCGCGCCGATCTTGCCGCCACCGATGGCGATGCGGGTCCCAGCGTCGCCCATCGCGGCGAGCATCATAATGGCCGAGATATACTGGCTGGAGAGCTTGCCGCTGACTTCGATCTCACCGCTCTGGAAACTGCCGGTGCCTTTGACTGTGACGGGCGGGCAACCGGTCTCGGAGGTGGCGTCAACGCCCATCGCCTGCAACGTGTCGAGCAGGGGCGCGATGGGGCGTTTTTTCATGTGCTCGTCGCCGGTGACGATGGTGGTGCCGTTCACCAGTGCCACAGCGGCAGTCAGGAAACGGGTCGCGGTGCCCGCATTGCCAAGGAAGAGCGGATCGGACGCGGGGTGAAGGGTGCCAGAGCCTGTGACTTCGACCGTGGTCTCGTCGATCTCGGTGACGCCTACACCCATCTGCCGGAGAGCGGTCATCATGTAATGCGTGTCGTCGCTGCGCAGGATGCCGGTCAAGCGGCTGGTGCCGCGTGCCAAAGCCGCCACCAGAAGCGCGCGGTTGGTCACGGATTTGGAGCCGGGCAGTGTCACGCGGCCCACCAGCGGCTGGGTCACAGGGGTGATCTGGGCGATGGGCAAGGGCATCAAGGATCTCCGGTCGGAATGTCAGATGCGGGTTTACGGGTTTTGCCGCGCGTCGCAATGCGAAAGTCGCGGCTCCGGTGTGGTGTTGGCGAGGCCAACGACTCATTGACTGATCCGATATTTCTATTATTCATGAAATATGGAAATAAGAATCGCAACACAACTGTCCACTCTCGGCCACCCCCAACGGTTGGCCATCTTTCGCATGTTGATGCGGCGGATGCCCGACCGAGTGCCTGCCGGGGAAATCGCAGACGCGCTGGACATCAAGCCGTCCACACTGTCGTCCTATCTGTCGAACCTGCTGGACGCCGGATTGTTGATCCAGACGCGGGTCGGGACATCGCTTCGTTACAGTGTGAATGTAACAAACGTGCAGGGGATGCTGGATTTCCTGCTGCTCGATTGTTGTCGGGGCAGACCCGATATGTGCAGCCCTCTGGCGGCCGGTTTTGGACAAGGAGCAATCGATATGTCTCTGAAAAAGTTCAATGTTCTCTTCATCTGCACCGGTAATTCCGCGCGATCGATCTTCGCGGAAACGATCCTGCGGGACCTCGCCGGTGATAGGTTCGAGGTGTTTTCGGCAGGCACAAAGCCCTATTCGGAACTGAACCTGATAGCTCTGGATGTGCTGCGCAAGAAGGGCCATGAGATCTCGGGCTTGCGCGCCAAGAACGTGCAGGAAGTCATGGCGGACGGTGCGCCAAAATTCGATTTCGTCTTCACGGTCTGCGATCAGGCCGCGAACGAAGACTGCCCGGCATGGTCGGGCCAGCCGATCAGTGCACATTGGGGCATGGTCGATCCGGTCAAGGCGACCGGGTCGGACGCTGAGCGCAGCCTTGCATTTCAGGCGGCTTACGGCGCGCTGCGCAACCGGATCAGCGCCTTTACCGCGCTGCCCATGACCACACTTGACCGGATTTCACTCCAGAAAGCGGTCGATGACATTGGACAGATGACTGAAGAGGACGCCTCCGCATGACCACCTACGCGCTGAACGGGCTTGGCCGCATTGGCAAGCTTGCCCTGAAACCCTTGTTGGAGCGGGGGGCCAAAATCTCGTGGATCAATGATGCCGTTGGCGATCCGGCAATGCACGCGCATCTCTTCGAGTTCGATACGGTGCATGGGCGCTGGCAGGCCGAGTTTGCGCATGAGGCGGACAGCATCACCATCGACCGAGTGCGCCTTCCGTTTGTCGGCACGTCGGATCTGTCGAAATTGCCGATGGATGGTGTGGATGTGGTGATCGACTGCACTGGCGTTTTCAAAACAGAGGCGAAGATCGCGCCCTATTTTCAAATGGGAGCGAAGAAAGTCGTGGTGTCGGCCCCGGTCAAGGACGGGCCGACGGCGAACATCGTCTACGGTGTAAATGACGACGTCTATGATGCTGAGATCCATGATATTGTGACGGCAGCCAGTTGCACCACCAATTGCTTGGCGCCCGTTGTGAAGGTCTTGCATGAGAGCATTGGTATAAGTCATGGATCAATCACGACAATCCACGATGTAACCAACACCCAGACCATTGTGGACCGGCCTGCCAAAGACTTGCGCCGCGCTCGGTCTGCGTTGAACTCGTTGATCCCGACAACCACAGGCAGCGCGACGGCGATCACGCTGATCTATCCCGAACTCAAGGGGCGGTTGAACGGCCATGCCGTGCGGGTGCCGCTGCTGAATGCGTCGCTGACCGATTGCGTGTTCGAGATGGACCGCGCGACGTCGGTGGAAGAGGTGAACGCGCTGTTCAAGGCGGCGGCCGAAGGTCCGCTCAAGGACATTCTGGGCTATGAAGAGCGGCCGCTTGTGTCGACTGATTACACCAATGACACGCGGTCCAGCATCGTTGATGCGTTGTCGACAATGGTCGTGAATGGCACGCAGGTGAAGGTCTACGCGTGGTATGACAACGAGATGGGCTATGCACACCGGCTGGTGGATGTGGCGCTGATGGTGGGTGGTCGGTTGTGAGCAAACCCGAGGGCCTTTCCGCCTATATCGCCGTGACGGCGGCCTATTGGGCGTTCATGCTGACTGATGGCGCGTTGCGGATGCTGGTGTTGGTGCACTTTCACACGCTGGGGTTTTCGCCGATCCAGCTGGCCTATTTGTTCGTGCTCTACGAGATTGCAGGCATGGTCACCAACCTGAGCGCCGGCTGGATCGCGGCGCGGTTCGGATTGACCTCGACGCTTTATGCGGGGCTCGGGTTGCAAGTGGTCGCACTTCTGGCGCTGGCCCAGCTCGACCCGACATGGGCCATCACCGCCTCGGTCGCGTTTGTGATGTGTGTGCAGGGCGCATCAGGTGTGGCCAAGGATCTGGCCAAGATGTCGTCCAAGTCCGCAGTCAAGCTGCTGGCGCCTACCGAGGGTGGTGGGCTGTTCCGGTGGGTGGCCATCCTGACCGGATCGAAGAACGCGGTGAAAGGCGTGGGGTTCCTGCTTGGGGCCGGGCTTTTGGCGACGTTGGGCTTTGTCGCGGCGGTTTATGCGATGGCGGCGGTGCTGGCGGTGATCCTGCTGGCGATCATCGTCTTCATGCCATCGGGTCTACCGAAGGGGCGCAAAGGCGCGAAGTTTTCGGAGGTCTTTTCGAAATCCACCAATGTGAACTGGTTGTCGGCAGCGCGGGTGTTCCTGTTCGGGGCGCGGGACGTTTGGTTCGTGGTGGGCATTCCGATCTACTTTTATGCCGTGTTGTCGGATGGCACGACAGAGGGCAATCGGGCGGCCTTTTTCCTGATCGGGACGTTCATGGCGGTTTGGATCATCCTGTACGGTTTCGTGCAGGCGAACACGCCGAAGCTCTTGAAGGCCAAAGAGCGGAGTGAGGGCGCGCTGATCGCGGATGCGCGGAAATGGGCGTTCCTGCTGCTGACGGTGCCGGTTGCGCTGACAGCGGCGACCGTTCTGTCGCCCGAGCCGCAGATGTGGTTGACGGTGACCTTGGTGGTCGGGCTGCTCGTGTTCGGGGCGCTCTTCGCAATCAATTCAGCGCTGCATTCCTACCTGATCCTTGCCTTCACCCAAAGTGAACGGGTCACGATGGATGTGGGCTTTTATTACATGGCCAATGCGGGCGGGCGATTGTTGGGCACGGTGCTGTCGGGTCTCAGCTATCAGGTCGGAGGACTGCCTTTGGTGCTGGGCACAGCGTCGGTGATGGTGGCCTTGGCCGCGTTGACGTCGGGGCGCTTGCGCAGCGAAGCTGTGGCGCAGACCGCGTAGGCGGGAGCCCTCGACACGGGGAGCAAAGACAGGCACTTCTTTGGGGACGTTCTGACCATAGGAGTGCCCATGACCGCCTTTGCCTTTGCCACAGCAGGAATGATCCGGTTCGGACGGGGGGAGGCGGTTACGGCGGTGCCGTCCTTGGTGGCGCTGGGCGCGCGGGTGCTTCTGGTGACGGGCGCGACGCCCCAGCGGGCGGCATGGCTCAAGGATGCACTCGAGGCGGAAGGCGTTTCGGTGACGGTTTTTCCCGTCGCGAAAGAACCGGATGTGGCCCTGATCGAAAGCGGCGTTGCTGCCGCGCGCGAGGCGCAGGTCGCGGCATTGATCGCGATTGGCGGCGGCGCGGTTGTTGATGCTGGTAAGGCGATTGCAGCGCTGGCACCGGCCACGCGGCCTATGCTGGACCATCTGGAAGTGGTGGGCAAAGGCCTGCCGCTGGACGCCGCGCCATTGCCTTTTGCAGCCTTGCCGACAACCGCTGGGACCGGGGCCGAGGTGACCAGAAATGCGGTGATCGCCGTGCCCGAAGCACAGCGCAAGGTGAGCCTGCGAGATCCGCGCATGTTGCCGACACTGGCCATTGTCGATCCGGCGCTGACGGACAACTGCCCGCGCGGTGTGACCTTGGCATCAGGGTTGGACGCGGTCACGCAGGTGATCGAGCCCTATCTGTCCTCCAAAGCCAATCTGCTGACGGATGCGATCTGTCGGGATGCGATCCCCAAGGGCTTGGTGGCGATTAGGCGGGTCATGGTGGCCGAGGACCCCGAGGCGCGGGATGCGCTGGCTTGGGTGAGCCTATGCGGTGGTCTGGTTTTGGCCAATGCGGGTTTGGGCGTTGTGCATGGTCTGGCTGGGCCGCTGGGCGGCCTGTCCAATGCGGCGCATGGGGCGATTTGCGGTGCGCTTCTGCCGCATGGGATACGGGCCAATGCGGCGGCAGGCGAAACTCCGGTGCTGGCGGCACGGATCGCCGAGGTGCAAGGCTGGATCGCACAGGCTTTGGGCGGTGCGCCAGACGACGCGTTTGACACGCTGCACGATTGGTCGCGCGAAGCCGGGTTGCCGGGGCTGGATGCGCAGGGGATCACCGATGCGGCGCGGGCGAAGGCGGCCAAGGATGCGGTCAGCTCATCCTCGATGAAGGCGAACCCTGTGGCATTGAGCGAG
The DNA here is from genome assembly GCF_017643905.1 of Marivita sp. Classification (GTDB taxonomy): domain Bacteria; phylum Pseudomonadota; class Alphaproteobacteria; order Rhodobacterales; family Rhodobacteraceae; genus Marivita. Next base: position 15,004 of record NZ_JAEPMO010000049.1, on the reverse strand, counting down.
GCGCAGCTTTTGGATCTGATGGAACGCGCCAGATAAGGCTTCGTCAGATCAGGCGATGGCGTAAAGCTCGACCTGAACGCTGCTTTGGTTGCGTGCGCCCACGCCGACAAAGAGCGTGCGATTGACCCAGGCATAGCGTTCGTCGCCGGTTTCCAATCGTGCATGTGTGCGCATGTAATAGGATGCCGGGTCCACGGCCTCGCCTCGGGCGACGGCCTCCAACACCTCTTTCGGACCATGGCGGTAGCCATAGTTGAGGATCTCGATGGTCGCGCCATCGTCTGTTTCCATTGCGTAGCGCGTGTCCAACTCGGCCAGTCCATCGGTGAATAAGGTTTGCCAATCCGCCCCCACATTCAGGATGCGACCGGACAGGCGCAGGCCTGTGACGGTGCCACCCACAATCGGAATGATCCGACGCGCCCCTGCGCGGCCAGCCCCCATTTCGCGGATCGGGTCAAGGGTCACCTGCAAGGTGCAGACGTGATCAAGTTTGGGCTGTGGCAGTATCATGAATACCCTTTCGCAACTAAACTGTTTACTAGATTAACAATATGCGATACGCATCGCTTGGACAACAGGAGATGACAGATGGCATCGCTGCGCAAGACTGACCGTCACGCCGAGGATGAAACCCTTGGCGAAACACCCGATCTTGAAGAGTTCATCGGCTACAACCTCAAACGCGCCTACGTGATCGTGCAGGCGGATTTCCGTCGCGCGCTGGGCGAGGACGGGTTTGCGCCGCGTGTGTTCTCGGCGCTGTCTCTGGTGGTGCAATACCCGAACGTCACCCAAAGCGGGCTGGCGCGGATGCTCGGGATCGAACGGTCGGGGCTTGTCGCAATCGTTGACGAATTGGAAGGGCGCGGTTTGCTCAAGCGGACCAACGTGCCGGGAGACCGACGGGTTCAGGCTTTGGTGCCGACGCAGAAGGGCAAGACAGTCTATGCCGAAGCGCGGGCCACTGTGCGGGCGCATGAGGAACAGTTGCTGTCGAACCTGAGCACCGACGAAAAAGCGACGCTGATGGCCTTGTTGGCCAAGATCAGGGCGAACGGGGAATGAACATGCAGGATTGGGCAGGTTGCGGAGCCATCGTCACAGGTGGGGCGTCCGGTCTTGGCGCTGCCACAGCGCGACGCTTGGCCGACGACGGGTTGAAGGTCGTGTTGTTCGACATGAACGCGGATTTGGCCGCAGAGCACGCCGCCGCCATTGGTGGCACATTTGCTCATGTCGATGTCAGCGATCCGACCTCTGTGGCTGCGGGTCTCGACCTTGCGGTTGCCGCATTTGGCGTGCCGCGGGTTCTGGTCAATTGCGCGGGGATCGGCGGGGCCGCAAAGACCGTGTCGCGCGGGCAGGCGCATGATCCGGCGCTTTTCGAACGCACCATTCGCGTGAACCTGATGGGCAGTTTCAATTGCGCGAGCCAGGTCGCCGCGCAGATGGTTGCGGCAGCACCCATGGACGCGGACGGCGCGCGGGGTGTGATCGTGAACACCGCCTCGGTCGCGGCGTTTGACGGGCAGGTGGGGCAATTGGCCTATGCGGCCTCCAAGGGGGGGATCGTGTCGATGACCCTGCCGATGGCGCGGGATCTGGCGGACAAGGGTGTCCGTGTCTGCACCGTGGCACCGGGCCTGTTCCTGACGCCGCTGCTGCACGAATTGCCGGACGAGGTTCAGGCGTCGCTAGGCGCGCAGGTGCCGTTCCCGTCAAGGCTGGGCGATCCAGCGGAATACGCCGCGCTGGTGTCGCACATCACGCAAAACCCGATGCTCAATGGCGAAGTGATCCGCCTCGATGGCGCGATCCGGATGGCGCCTCGGTAACGGTTTCCAAGGGGAGGGGACCATGAATATCAAAGCAGACCGGATTGACAGCGATTTCTGGCAACCGGAATTCGAGGTCGAAACCCGCAACGATGGCACTATCCTGATGCGCCAGAAGGGCGACCTGACCGGATATCTGCCGACCTTGGCGGATTATCTCGACAAATGGGCCGACCAGACGCCGGATCAGACATGGATCGCGCGGCGTGGTGCGGACGGCGCATGGGTGCGCATCACCTATGGTGATGCCCGTCAGCAGGCCCGCCACATCGGGGGCGCTTTGCTTGCATTGGGACTTGGGCCGGATCGGCCCCTGTTGATCCTGTCCGAGAACAGCCTTGAACATGCGCTTTTGGGTGCGGCCTGTTTCTATGTCGGCATTCCCTATGCGCCCGTGTCCCCGGCCTATTCGGTTGTGTCCAAGGACCACGGGAAATTGCGCGATATCGCGGCGGTGCTGAACCCGGGGGCTGTCTTTGCCGATAAGGCCAGCGCCTTTGCGCCGGCATTGGACGCCATCGCCGCCGAAGGCCGTCACGTGTTGGCGGTTCAGGATGCGGTTGAGGGCGCGGTGTTGTTCGAGGACTTGCTGAACGGCGATGCGGCCTTGGCCGACACAGCCCGGCTTGAGGTCAACGAAGACAATGTGGTGAAGTACCTGTTCACCTCGGGATCAACCGGATCGCCCAAGGCGGTAATCAACACCAACGGGATGATCTGCGCGATGGAGGCGATGGTGCGGGATTGCTATCGCTTCCTGACCAAGACGCCTCCCGTGGTGCTGGATTGGGCGCCTTGGAACCATACGGCGGCCGGCAACAAGGTGTCGTATCTCGTGCTGACCAATGGCGGCACCTATTACATCGACGATGGCAAACCCGCGCCCGGAAAGTTCGACGAGACGCTGCGCAATCTGCGGGACGTGTCCTGCACGTGGTATTTCAACGTTCCCATTGGCTGGGAAATGCTGGTTGACCAGCTTGAGCAGGATGCAGAGCTGGCCCAGACCTTTTTCAAGGATCTCAAGATGATGTTCTATGCCGGGGCAGGTATGGCGCAGCATACCTGGGACAGGTTGCGCGCCATCGGACGCAAGACAACCGGACGCGAGGTCCTGCTGTCCACCAGCCTTGGCGCGACCGAGACCGCGCCTTTTGCGCTGTCCTGCACCGAGGTTCAGGAGAAGTCTGGCAATGTGGGCGTTCCCTCGCGCGGGCTGCTGATGAAGCTGGTGCCGAATGGTGGCAAGTTGGAGCTGCGCCTGAAAGGTCCGACCATCACGCCGGGCTATTATGGTGACCCCGAAAAGACCCGGTCGGCTTTTGACGAGGAAGGGTATTACTGCATGGGTGACGCGCTGCGTCCGGCTGATCCTGACGATCTGAGCAAAGGCTTCTTCTTTGACGGGCGCGTGGCCGAGAATTTCAAGCTGAACACCGGCACATGGGTTGCCGTAGGCTCGGTGCGCGCGTCGTTGGTGGACGCGATGGACGGGTTGATCCGGGACGCGGTGATCACTGGCGAAAACGAAGCCGAACTGGGCGCATTGGTGCTGCTGTCAGAGCATGCGGCCAAGATGGACAAGGCAGGTTTGACGGCAGTCTTGACCGAGAAGCTGACGCAGGCGGTCAAGGCCGCAACTGGATCGGCCAGCCGGGTGCGGCGCATCCTTGTGCTCAACGAGACACCGAGTTTCGACCGGGGCGAGATTACCGAAAAAGGGTCTTTGAACCAGCGGGCGATGCGCACGAATTTCGCGGACGCTGTGCGCGAGCTGCATTCGGGTGGCCCCGGTGTGATCTCGGTTTAGACGCGCCTGTCAGTCGGGGCGACCCACAGGTGTAAGGCTGGTGAAGGCCTTACCCGTCACCGCCTCGTATTCCGTTTCGTCCCAGAACCCGATGAGAATGCCGGATTCCGCCGCGATTTTCTGGCGAGCCAGCACTTGCGGTGTTGCGGTGATCCTTGTGTGATGCCGCGTGGCCCAGTCCAGAAGGGCAGCCTCCATCCGGCGGCGCACCTCTTGGTGTTCCGGCAGGTCTGACGCGCCAAGATCCGTCAATTCTTGGGGATCGGTTTCCAGATCGAACAGTACGGGCCGGAAGGTTTCGCAGCGGATGTATTTCCAGCGACCGTCAAAGATCATTGTTGTGTGGGCATCCTCCTGCGGCACATCCAGCGCCTTTGCCATTTCGGACCAGTGGTAATCATGTTCGCTGATCACGTAGCGGCGTGAAAACCCGTCTGTTCCGTGTAGGATCGGCGTCAGGTCGCGGCCTTCGAGGATGTGGGGTTTGGGCGGTGCACCAAGGGCTGACAGGAAGGTCGGCGCAAGGTCGATCATCTCGACCAACGCATCCGACACGAGGCCGCGCGTGGCGTCTGCTTCGGGGCGCGGATCATGCAGGATGAGCGGCACCTTGACTGCCACCTCGTGGTAGAAATCCTTGTCGCCCATCCAGTGGTCACCCATGTAATCGCCGTGATCCGACGTGACCGCGATGATGGTGTTCTGGCTCAGGCCGGTGTCGTCCATCCACCTGAACAGACGACCCAGATTGTCGTCCAACTGCTTGATCAGCCCCATATAGGCCGGGATCACATGTTCACGCACATGGTCGCGGGCAAAACTGCGGCAAACGCGGGCGTCGAGATAGGCGCGCATCAGCGGGTGATCCGTCTGCTTTTCGCCTTCGGCGCGGATCGGGTCAACGATGTGCCGTTCGTCATACAGGTCGTGGTAGGGGGCGGGCACGATATAGGGCCAATGCGGTTTGATGTAGCTGAGGTGGCAGACCCACGGGCGGCCATCGGCCTGCGCCTCTTGCATGAAGTCCATGGCCCGGTTGGTCATGTAGGCCGTTTCAGAGTGTTCTTCGGGGATATTGGCCGCGAGTCGCGAGTTCTTGAGCAGCCACGCGGAGAGCAGTTCGCCGTCAGGGTCCACACCGGAATTTGCAAAATCCTCCCAAGGGTTGTCCGAGGAATATCCGTGCGCCACGAGGTAATCGTCGTAAGCCGACCAGTTCTGGCGCGCGCTGTCCGGGTGCAAACCGTCATCGCGCTCGAACGGTTCAAAGCCACATTCCGACCGGCGCACCCCGATTTCGCTTTTGGGATCAATGCCCAACCACGCCATGCCTTCGGCATCCGCGACCATGTGCGTCTTGCCCACGAGTACCGCACGCGCTCCGATATCGCGCAGATGATCGCCGAGCGTTGGTTCCCCTACGCGCAGGGGCATCCCGTTCCAGGTGGACCCATGGCTGCGCACATAGCGTCCGGTATAGGCCGACATGCGTGAGGGGCCGCAGACCGGAGATTGCACATAGGCGTTGGTGAACCGCACGCCGCGCTGGGCGAGGGCGTCGATATGCGGGGTGTGCAGATGCGGGTGGCCGTAGCAGCTCAGGTAATCGAACCGCAGTTGGTCTGCCATGATCCACAGGACATTGGGACGGTCGGTCATTCTACGCGGTCCTTGTGTAGCAGGTCTTCGATGGGTGTGTGCAGGAAGGCCTCCAACCTGTCCAGAAATCCGACGAAGGTCAGAATCTCGTCCTCGCTAAACACCTCGCGCAGAGCTTCGCGCCGCCGTCGCATTACAGGCGCTGCGGTCTGATAGGCAGCTTGGCCTTTTTCCGTAAGTTCAACAATGGTTTGCCGCCCGTCGCGGCTGTCGCGGTGCATCACGACATAGCCCTTTTTGCGCATCTCGGGCAGCGCGCGGCTGAGCAGGGAATGGTCAGCCCGCTGGACCGTGGCAAGATCACGGATCGTCATCGGGCCAGCCTCGGTCAGGTCCCACAGGGTGCGCCATTCGACAATCGACAAACCACCGCCATGCTGCAGGCACCGCTGCCCTTGGGTACGGGACGCGGAATAGACGGCGGGCAGTCGCGAGAACAGGTTTGTGTCTTCGCGGGATTGGCGGGCGCGAATGCAGTCCTCGCTGATGCGTTCGGCAACATCTGACATGATCGTCCTCCCAATTCCCTGATAAAGACCGAAAAAAATATACGTGACAAGTCATATATTTTCTGCAAGCCTTATCCCAAGCCTTCGAGACTGGGGGCGCATGCCCGGGAGGAGGGCGTGATTCATTGGGAGGACATGACATGCTCAGGACGACGCTTTTGGGTGCGGCGGTTGCGCTTGCGCCCTTGGCTGTTTCGGCACAGGCCACACTGACCGCTGAAACAACCACACCGGGATCGACCCCGCATTACATCGACACGACATTCGCCGCGATCCTCGAAAGCGCGGGGGTCGCGACGCTGCAGATCACCGAAGGTGCGACGCTGACCAACTCGGTGCAGGCTGTGGCAGAAGGGCAGTTGGACATGGCTCCCGCTCCGCTCATTCTGCCGTTCCTTCTGTCCCGTGGCATCGGCCCCTATAGCGGCGTCGGACCAGAGAAAGGTGCCGAACTGGCGGGCAACATTCGCGCGCTGTTCTTCAATGCCGGGTCTGCGCAGGTCTTCGGACATTACAACAGCGCCCCCATCGACGACATTCGCAATCTCGAAGGCAAGCGGATCTGGAACGGTCCGCCCCGCGGCGCGGCTCTGACCTCGGGGCGGGCCATGATTCAGTTGCTGTCTGGCCTGAAGGACGGCGAGGGCTACGAGGGTGTTCAGAACCAATGGCCGGACGCTGTTTCGACCATCACGGGCGGTGGCGCGGATGCGTGGACCATTCCCGAAGGTTTGCCATCGGGCCGCCAGATCGCCCTTGCGGCTGCAGGGGGCATCACGATCTATGACGTGCCGTCTGACCTGCTCAACAGCGAGTTGGGCCAGCAAATCGTCGCGGCACCGGGTCATGCGCCCTATTCCGTGCCGGTCGAAGAGTTCCGGAAAGCCTATGCGGGCAACGACATCACCGTTGTCACCGATGACGACACATTCGACAGCTTTGCGACCGCCTTTGCGCAGATCGTTTCGGCTGACATGGACGAAGAGCTGGCCTACCAACTGACAAAGGCGTTCCTTGAAGGCGAGGAGCGTTTTGTCACCAGTTCGCCGCGTGGGCCATATCTGGCGATGTCGTTCGGGGATGTTGACGGTGTCAGACAGGGGGCCTGCGGTGCTGTTCAGATGAAGATGCACCCCGGTGCGATCCGTGCCTTCGAAGACGCAGGTCACACGATCGCGGATTGCCTGCGTCCCTGATCGCAGGCCGTCATATTCAAAAGTGCTGGCCAGCGGTTGCCGCTGGCCAAAGCTGACACCCAAGGACCTTTTCCATGCGCTCTGACAGCCAAGTGGGCCGCGCTTCGCGGGCCCAGACCCTTGCGACCATTCTGGCGTTGGTCCTTGTGGCCGTGGGCATGCTGAACACGCTGCCCGAGATACCGGGGTTGCAGGATTGGGCGCGCGAGGTCACTGGCCGGCCGTTCTTTCGCGTTTCGGGTTTCCCGTCCGAGTATTTCTACCCACCGGTCTTTTTCCTGATGATGCTGATCGTGGCGCTTGATGCGAGCGTCTATCGGGCGTGGCGCGACACCCGACCCGAGAGGGCATGGTTGGGGCTGTTGATGGATGCCGGGTTGGTCCTTGCCGCATTCCTCGCCGCCTTCGGCTTTCTGGTCGAGATCGACAGCGTGTGTCTGATTGACCAGATCACTGGCGAACGTGCCCGTCTGATTCAGGACGCGGCCGAGAGGTCAGCGGGTGTGATCCCCGGCATGTCCTTCGAGGCGGAAGTGCCCGCCTGTCAGGCCCGCTTCGGCGTCTGGATTCTGCCGCTTCTCTTCACCATCATCACGCTGTTTTTCCTTTACAATATTCGCGTCTGGGGCTTTCCGCTCGTCGCCGTGGCCACCATCGTCGTGCTCTATACGGTGGGCACGGCGATCATTTGGGCGCTCGATCTGAGCGACAACAATTTCCTGCTGACCAAGCTGGGCGCGGATGGTGGCGATGCCCTGTCGGCCGCTGTCCAGAAGGCGACCAACGTCTTCATCACCCCGGACGGGTTCATGGGACGGTTCATGGACATCGTGGTCAATCAGGTCTTTCCATACGTGATCCTTGGTGCGCTGTTCGGCACGTCGGCGGGCGGGACGTCCCTGATCAAGCTGGCGGTGCGGGCGACCCGACGGCTGCGCGGCGGGCCAGCCCATGCGGCGATTGTGTCTTCGGCGATGTTCGGCACCATCACCGGTGGTCCGGTGACCAATGTGCTGTCCACGGGGCGGCTGACCATCCCGATGATGCAGCGCAACGGGTTCAATCCCTATTTCGCAGGCGGGGTCGAGGCCGCCGCATCCTCCGGGGGTCAGATCATGCCACCGGTGATGGGCGTGGCCGCTTTCGTGCTCGTGGCCTTGACGGCGGTGCCCTATACCAAGGTCATCGTGGCGGCGTTTCTGCCCGCGATGTGCTTTTTCTTTTCGATCTTCCTTGCAGTGATGTTTCAGGCGCGGCGGGAAAAGGTCGAAGCGATGCGCGACATTCCCGAAGACCTGATCATGGACCGTCAGGACTGGCTGAACCTTGTCATCATCATCGTTCCGATCCTCACCATTCTGTTTCTGCTGCTGGGCAACAAGGATTTGGTGCAGGCCGGTGCTATGGGGCAAATCCTGCCTGCGGGACTGGTGCAGACCATTGTCAATTCAACCGGGGACGCCGTCTCTGCAGGCTGGTGGGCTGTGGCGGTCCTGATCCCGTTGCTGTTTCTCGATCCAGAAACGCGGGCGAAGCCATCCAAGATCCTGGTTTCGCTGGCGGATGGCGGTATCCTGATTTCGCGCCTGTTCCTGCTGCTGTTTGCTGTGTCGATCATTTCCGCCTTTCTGAACGAAAGCGGCCTGACCGGAGAATTGACCCGCGCGGTGACATCATGGCTGGAGACAGCCAACAGCCTCTCGGTGTTCGGTGTGACGATCCCGATTGTCGGTGGCGTCTACCTGATGCTGGCACTGTTCTGTGCCATGGTCTGCGCGATCATCCTTGGCATGGGGATGCCGACGGTTCCGGCTTATGTGAATGTCGCGCTGCTACTGGGGCCGCTGCTGGCCAATCTGGGTGTCAGCTTTTTCACCGCGCATATGTTCGTGTTCTATTTCGCCGTTGCGTCGGCCATCACTCCGCCAGTGGCTGTAGCCGCCTTTGCCGCAGCGTCGATCACCCGGGCAGAGCCGATGCGGACAGGCGTTGCCGCCGTCCGGGTGGGGATCGTGATGTTCGTGATCCCCTTTGTCTTTGCGTGGTATCCCGAGCTGTTGCTGATCGAAGAGGCCGTGACGATCACCAATGAAAACGGTCAGCGCGTCTTGATCGAGGGCTATAGCGGGCAGGTGGACACGGCGCACCTTCTGTGGCTGGGCGCAAAGCTGGTTCTGGCGCTTTACCTGATCGCGTCCGCCCTGGCCAAGTTCGACAGCTGCAGGATGACCCGTGTCGAAGTCGCTACGCGGCTTTTCCTTGCGGTTCTGGTTTTGTGGAAAACCGACACGCTGATGTGGGTGGGTCTCGCGGGCGCGGTGTTTGTTCTGTGCTGGCATTACCTGATCGCAGCGAGGCGGGTGGTCCAGCCTGTCACGTAAGTTAAGCGGTGGTCAGAGCGCGGCACCGCGATGGATGCCGCGACCGTATCACATGGCGTCAATGACCCACACCAGCCAGAGCGTGATCGGGGGGAACGCCGCAAGGATAACCACCCGCACCATGTCGGTCAGAACAAAGGGCAGGGCGCCCTTGTAGGTCTGGCCGATGGGCGTTTCCTTTGCCATCGAGTTGATGATGAACAAATTCATCCCGACAGGGGGCGTGATCAGCCCGACCTCCACCACGATGAGGACGAGGATTCCGAACCAGAGGCCGAAGTCATTGGCGCTCATCCCGAAGTCGAGGGCTGACATGATCGGGAAGATGATCGGCACGGTCAGCAGGACCATCGACAGGCTGTCCATGACGCAGCCAAAGACGAGGTACATGATCAGCACGATGGTCAGCACGAACCAAGGCGAGAAGCCCGGATCCCCAACCCAGACCGACGCGGTTTGCGGCAGTTGGGTGAGCGACAGGAAGTTGTTGTAGATGCCGGCCCCAAGGATGATGAGGAAGATCATCGCAGAGGAGGCTGCAGTCGACAGGATCGCCTGATTGAGCTTTCCCCATGTCATCTGGCCCGAGGCCAGTGCGACCAGCCCAGTACCTGCTGCACCTACCGCGGCAGCCTCGGTCGGGGTGAAGATACCCGCGTAGATGCCACCGACGACGGCAACGAAGATCAGGATCACGGGCCAGACCTGACCCAGCGCCTTCATCCGCTGGCCCCACGGCACGCGGTCTTTGACGGCAGCGCTGTTGGGCGACCAGTGGACCCAGACCGAGATGGCGATCATGTAGCCAATGGCTGCAAGAATGCCGGGTATAAGGGCCGCGACAAACAGCTTTTCGATATTCTGCTCGGCCAAGATCGCGTATATCACGAGGATCACTGAGGGTGGGATCAGGATGCCCAAGGTGCCGCCTGCCGCCAATGCGCCCGTGGCCAGCGATCCGGGATAGCCGTAGCGGCGCAACTCGGGCAGGGCGACCTGTCCCATCGTGGCAGCGGTGGCAAGCGACGATCCGCAGATGGCGCCAAAGCCTGCACAGGCCCCGACGGCGGACATGGCGACACCGCCTTTGCGGTGACCCAGAAAGCTTTCAGCGGCGCGGAAGAGGGCCGCGGACATGCCGGACAGGGTCGCGAACTGACCCATCAGCAGGAACAGCGGGATGATCGAGAACGAGTAGTTGGAAAACGTGCCGTAGGTCAGTGTCTTGAGCTGGTTCAGCGTCATCATGGATGACCCGATCACCAGATAGGTGCCACCGACGCCGACCCCGATCATCGCCAAGGCGATCGGTGCGCGCAGAAAGACCAGCGCAAGCAGGATCGGGAACGACCAGAGGGCCAGTTCGATATTGGTCATGACATGCGGCTCCTAGTCCGAAAATCCGGCAATCCGACGACCGGACCGCACCACGCAGAACGCCGCGACGATGATGAAGCCGACCGCCCCCGCGAGGCTGGCGGCATAGCCCTGCCACACCGGGATTTGCGCGATCAGAGTGGTTTCGCCAAAAGACAGCTTGTCCTGCATGCCCAGATACAGCCGCCATGTTCCAACCGCGGCGACCACCAGCATCGCCACGTTGAACAGAAGGTCCAGAAAGCGGTCCATCGTCTTGGGCATGACGGGCTGGAACAGGTCCACCCGCGCATGAGCTTCGTTGAATTGGGCCCAGGGAAGAAAAGCAAAGATCGCAGCCGCCATGCCGATTTCGGTCAGGTCATAGATGCCGCGTATGGGGCCAAGGCCAATGTCCAATGGCACGAGCGCACGACCGATGATGGACACGCAGGTCAGGACAATGCTGCATAAAAGCACTACGCCACCGCCGATGGCCAGCAGACGTGCAATGAGTTCGACAATGATCTGAAGCCGTCGGTACATGCCACCCTCCCCAAGGTACGGTGGGCCATTGCGCACGGCCCACCGCGTTTACTGCTCGGATTGATCAGCCGCCGTGCTTGGCAATCAGCGACTTGGCCTGTTCGATCAGCGCCGCGCCGTCGATACCCTTGGCATCCATGTCGGCAATCCAGCGGTCGATCACCGGCTGTGACGCTTCTTTCCAACGGGCGACTTCGGCTTCGTCCAACTGAACGATGGTGTTGCCTGCATTGACCGCGATCTCACGCGCCGGGGCGTCCATGTCCCACATCACCTGCGTGGCAAAGGCCGACAGCTTGGCACCCGACTCTGCGTCGATGATCGCGCGCAGATCGTCGGGCAGGGCCTCGTACTTGGCCTTGTTCATCACGAGCACGATTGCCGCTGTATAAAGCGACTCGTTGCCCGAGAATTCGGTGTGGTTGTTCACCAGTTCCGACAGACGGATTGCGGTGGTCACCTCCCACGGGATCACGGTTGCCTTCACGACGCCTTTAGACAGCGCTTCGGGAATTGCCGGCAGCGGCATGCCCACCGGTTCTGCACCCAGTTCGGACAGCAAGTCGTTGATGATCCGGGTTGGGCCACGCAGGGTCAGGCCCTTCATATCTTCTAGGCTGGTTACGCCATCGGTCGAGTGGATGAGACCAGGGCCGTGAACCCAGGCACCCAGAACCTTCACATCGCTGTATTCGTTGCTCTGGAAATCGGTTTCCACCATCTCCCAATAAGCTTTGGCTGTGGCAACGGGGTTGGTCATCATGAACGGCAGCTCGAACACTTCGGTGCGCGGGAAGCGACCGGGGGTGTAGCCGACAACGGTCATGGAGAGATCGACCACGCCATCGCGCGCCTGATCCATCAGTTCGGGCGGACGGCCACCCAGAGACATGGCGTCGAAATGTTCGATCTTGATGCGACCGCCGGACGCTTCCTCGACGCCCTGAGCCCAAGGCTTCAGGATCTGTGCCGGAACCGGTGCGGGCGGTGGCAGGAACTGGTGCAGGCGCAGGGTTACTTCCTGTGCATAAGCGGCGCTGGACACGCCGAGCGCGGCAACGGCGCCAAGCATGGCAGTTTTGACAAAACTTCTTCTTTTCATGGAAAATCCTCCCAGATTTTTCGAACTTGATGGTGTTTCTTGAGGAACACTCCGCGCCATTACATGTTTTCCGATGCGGAACGGAATGTCTCCACTGGTCAGGTGGTGGTAAGAAACGTGCATTTCCGGCTGACCTTCACGCACATTCCTTGGTTCGACCAACGGCCTCCGCTTTACTTCCTGAAGTTTGGCTCCCTCTTCTCCAGAAAGGCACGCAGGCCTTCTTTTGCGCCATCGGATGTTTGACACATCGCGGCGGCCAGGCTTTCGGTGAACAGGCCATCCGACCGGGACATGTCGCCGATCCGCGATAGCGCGTTGATCATCAGGTAATTCGAGAACGGCGCGTTGTCCGCGATTTTGCGTGCCAGCTTGTGGGCAAGCGGCAGACCTTCGCCTTCGCCTACGGAATAATGCGCAAGACCCAGAGACACCGCGTCTTCCGCACCGTAGTTGCGCCCGGTCAGCATCATCTCGCGCATGCGGTCCGGCCCGATGATGCGGCCCACGCGCACCGTTGCGCCACCGCCCACGAAGATGCCGCGACGGCCTTCGGGAAGCTGGAAGCGCGCCGTCGGTTCGGCGATCCGCACATGGGTCGATGCCGCGATCTCGAGTCCGCCGCCGATCACGGCACCGGTCAGAACCGAAATCACCGGCAAGCCGCCGAATTCGATCAATTCGGACACGCGATGCCAGTTGCGGGAATGATAGACACCGTCGATCGGGGGGCGATGTTCATGCTCGGCCAGATCGAGTCCCGAACAAAAGTGCCCGCCTTCGCCACGCAGGATCACCGCGTTCACGCCTTCGGGCGGGTGAGAAAAGAAATGGTCCAGATCGTCGACCAGCGCATCATTCATGGCGTTGCGCTTTTCCGGGCGGTCAAAGATCAGCGTGGCGATATCACCGTCGATTTCAACGCGTGTGACGACACCCGGACGTGTTGAGCCATCGTGCATGTGGTCCTCCCGGTTCTTCGATGAGTTTTGTTGTATATGTAAACGGTTTTGCTGTATAGCGTTTTTTGAAGGCGCTGATTTCTTGCCGCGGGAGGGCAGACATGGTCGATTTCTCAAAGGTCCAAGCCATTGATTTTCATACACATGCAGAGGAGCCATGCAATCAGTGCCGTGATGATGGGTACAACGAATTTCAGGCAGGCATGGCGGCTTATTTCAAGAATCCCGCTGGGGCCGAGGGCATGTTGCCGACAGTTCAGGACACCGCGACCTACTATCGCGAGCGCAATATCGCGGCGGTGATCTTTCCGGTCGATGCAGAACGCGAAACCGGGTTCAGACGCTATTCGAACGAAGAGGTCGCACAGCTTTGCGCGGAAAATCACGACATCCTGATCCCGTTTGCCTCCATCGACCCGCACAAGGGCAAGGTAGGTGCCCGAGAGGTGCGGCGGTTGGTGCGCGAGTTCGGCGTGCGCGGCTTCAAGTTCCACCCGACCATGCAGGGGTTTTTCCCCAATGACCGCGAGGCCTGTTACACCGTGCTTGAAGCCTGCGCCGAAGAGGGTGCCATCACATTGTTCCATACCGGGCAAACGGGCGTTGGCTCCGGCATGCGCGGTGGGATGGGCATGCGGCTCAAGTATTCGAACCCGATGCATCTGGACGATGTCGCGGTGGATTTCCCGGACATGCCGATTGTTCTGGCGCATCCCAGCTTCCCGTGGACCGAAGAGGGACTCGCGGTCGCGCAGCACAAGCCGAATGTCTATTTCGACATGTCGGGATGGTCGCCAAAGTATTTTCCCGAGATCTTCATCAAATATGCCAACTCGATCCTGAAAAAGAAGATGCTCTTCGGGTCGGACTGGCCTGCGATCACGCCCGATCGCTGGCTCAAGGATTTTGCCGACGCGCCCTTCAAGGACGAGGTGCGGCCGCTGATCCTCAAGGAAAACGCGATGCGTCTCCTTGGTGTGACTGACACGGGCGCCTGATCCATGACTGACTTCACCGCACCAACCGATGATATCCTGTTTTCCCTGCGACATGTGGCGGGGGTGCCGCGCGCTGCGGATTGGGACGACGCGCTGGCGTCGGACATCCTGGGACATTTCGCACAATTCGCCGAAGGTGTACTGGCACCGTTGAATGCCATCGGCGATACGCAAGGTGCCCGGCTTGTCGAGGGGCGCGTCATCATGCCTGACGGGTTTCGCGACGCCTATGCCCAATTGGCCGAGGGGGGCTGGCAAGGGTTGCGCGCGCCAGAACGGTTTGGCGGCATGGAGCAATCGGCGCTTGTCGCGGCGGGTGTTTCAGAGGTCTTCAGCGGGGCCAATCACGCCCTGCAGATGGTCTGCACACTTGTGCCCGGCGCCATCGAAACGCTGCTGCATTTCGGAACGCCAGACCAGCAAGAAGCCTGGATTCCGCGCCTTGCCTCAGGTGAGGTGCTGTCGACCATGTGCCTGACCGAAGCCGGGGCCGGCTCGGACCTGTCTGGCATCCGGTGCAAAGCCGTGCGCGATGGCGAAGGCTGGCGGCTGGACGGAGAAAAGATTTTCATCTCCGGTGGCGATCAGGACATGTCTAGGGGTATTCTGCATCTGGTGCTTGCCCGCAGTGGATCGGTCGAGGATGG
>NZ_JAEPMO010000001.1 GCF_017643905.1 Marivita sp. | reverse complement strand
ATCGTCCCGCGCCGCTTGCGCCGCCTCGAGCGTTTCGGGAAATTCGCTGACCGTGGCGCCGCGCGCGGCCCATTCCCCGCGGTCCTCCGATGTGCTGTCGTCATGGCTCCCTAGGACAATACCCTTCTGAACCAGCCGTTCGGTCAGCGCATCAAGTGCTGCCGGCACGTCTGAGGACCGCGCGTGTAGGTCTTGCATCAGGGCTAGATGCACCTCTGGGCTGCGTCCACTTTTGAGCGCCTGCCCAGTCAGACGCGGCGGCTTGCGCCCTTCCGACAGACGCTGGTGCGGCAAGTGGTCATTAAAGACCACATAGCCGATCCCGAACCGATCGATGGCCGCTTCGGCGCGGGCAAAGTCGTCAAGGAGATGGGTTTCCAACCGCAATTGAAGTTGCAGGTCCACAGCGACGCTGTCGCGAACGGCAGCCACGCTTTGGAAAACATGCTCGGCAAAATCGGGCCCGCGCATGCCGCCTTCCCATGAAAAGAACTGGGCCAGAACAGCGGTGGTGATGCCGTTCGCAGCAAGCTCCGCCGCCACGGCAACAACGCCATGTTCAGCCTCGCGCAACGCCCCACGGCGCGGGGCCATATGCCGTTCAAATCCGTCCCCATGTGGGTCGACGATTCCCGGCAGGACAAGATACCCCGACAGGTCAATCACGCGTCCAGTCTGGTCAGCCGCGATCAGACCATCCGACACCGACAGGGGCACATCACTCCACCCATCAGAAGTCAGGATTTTGGCACCAACAAGCGTACACTCAAGGCTCATTTGCAGGCTCCGGGCAGATGCCGAACATACAGGCCAGTTCTTCGGTATTGATGGCTTGGGTCCAGTCCAGTTCCGGGTCAAACCGTCCTGTTCGCAGGAAAAGGTCAACCTGCGCGATCACAGAAGGAGCTTGCATGATGAAGGTATGGGTGACCGGCATGGTCAGATGGGCGCGCATCCCTGCCACCTTGGTCGACTCGACTGAAACCTTGCCATCATCCGGACCGGGGATCAGGCTTGAGAAAAGCGGATTGAGAGACCTTGTGCCAGCAATAACTCCAAGATCGAAATCGACAGGCGGCAGTGATTTCGGCAGGTCATTGGGAGCGGTTCCCAACTGTTGACCCGCGGGACCATTGAGCCACTCGAAGAGCTCAAGTCCCCCCAGCTCGTCCACCAATTCACTGCCCTGGTTGGGCGGGGCCAGCATGACAACCCGTCCAAGATTGGCCGGTCGATTGTCCTTGAGCCAGAACCGCAAGAGAATGCCGCCCATTGAGTGGGTGACGAAGTGGATGCGATCCTTTTCGCACGACGCCACAGCAGCTGGTAAGGTTTCCCCGACCAGGGTTTGTATGCGCGCCGTCGTCGACGGGTAGCCGGGTGCCTTCACCGTGTAACCCTTTGCCTCGAGCACGGATTGCATCAGCGCAAAAGAGGTTTCCGTCCGCGCCAGCCCGTGCAGAAGCACCACGCAGTCCGCACGGACAGGCTGCGCCACAAACAGCGTGATCACGGTTGCAACGGACAGGGCAAGACGGCGAAACATAAGCGTCAGATACGTGCTGAAGTAACATTTAGAAAGGGCCTAGCGCCGCGACGTGACGGCCAACAGAACCCCGCCCAGAACTAGCAGGGCCGCCACGATCAACCGCGATGTCACCGTTTCCGAAAGGATAACCGCACCGCCAGCAATGGCGATGACCGGGACTGTGAGTTGGGTGACCGCCGCCGTGCTGCCGCGCAGATGAGGCAGGACCGTGTACCACATCGAATACCCGATGCCTGATGTCACCGCTCCTGCAAGGATGGCCATTGCAACGCCAAATGCCGTTGCCGAGGACAGGTGAATGCCGTCAAGAAACGCAACGGCTATCAGTGTTCCGGCCAGTGCGATTGCCGCGGAAATGCAGAAATTCGCCGCCGTTGCGCCAAGGGCATCCGATGCGCTTCGCCCGTTGAGCGAATAGATGCCCCATGCGATACCGGCGATGGTCATCAGGCTTGCGTGCCAAAGGCTTGGGGCCGCTGCGTGGCCCGGCCAGAGCAACCAGACAAGCCCACCGAACGCGACGCCCGCCCCCACCCAGCGCCGAGCCGCGGGGCGTTCACCGCCGATCAGCGCACCGGCGAACATGGTGATCTGCACGAGGCCAAAGAGGATCAATGCACCAAGCCCAGCGTCCAGGCTTTCATAGGCCAGTGAAAACCCGAAGATATAGACGAAGAGCGACAGCACTCCGACAGTGCGGCCCGTGCCGCCAAGGACAAGACGGCGGTCCCGGAGCATCACGAGTGCAGCCAGCGTGACAGCGCCGGCGCAGAGGCGGACAACGCCGAAGGCCACCGCATCGATATCCCCATGCGCCAATGCCACACGGTTCAGGATCGAGTTCGAGGCAAAGGCAATCAGGGTCAGGAAGGTCAGGAGAAGAAGGCGCATGTGATTGGCTAACGCGTCACGCGGGCGGTGACCAGACACCTTTTCGTACGGTCTTTCGCAAAAGCTTTCAGAGGGTCTGAGAATCTTCGTACGAAGATTCTTGGGCGCGCCTTAATTCGAGGTTAATTCCGAAGCGATCCAAAGCACCCTCTGAGAATGAACAAAGGCGCCCGAAGGCGCCTTTGTGTGTAGGTCTGCAGAATAATCCGCCAGACATCCCGAAGGATATCTGCTGATTACATCATGCCGCCCATGCCACCCATGTCGGGCATGCCGCCGCCAGCGCTTTCTTTCTGCGGCTTGTCCGCAACCATGGCTTCGGTTGTGATCAGCAGGCCTGCGATGGACGCTGCGTCTTCCAACGCGGTGCGCACAACTTTGGCCGGGTCGATCACGCCGAACTTGAACATGTCGCCATATTCGTCTGTCTGCGCATTGTAGCCGAACTTCGCATCGTTGCTTTCGCGGATCTTGCCAGCAACAACCGAACCGTCGACGCCTGCGTTCTCTGCGATCTGGCGCAACGGTGCTTCGACCGCCTTGCGCACGATGGCAATACCGGCGTTCTGGTCGCTGTTTGCACCTTCGAGACCTGCGAGGGTCTTGCCGGCCTGTACCAGAGCAACACCGCCACCGACGACGATACCTTCCTGAACAGCGGCACGTGTCGCGTTCAGAGCATCGTCCACGCGGTCCTTGCGCTCTTTCACTTCGATTTCGGTCATGCCGCCAACGCGGATGACAGCCACACCGCCTGCAAGCTTCGCAACGCGTTCCTGCAGCTTTTCACGGTCGTAATCGGAAGTGGTTTCTTCGATCTGGTTGCGGATCTGGGCAACGCGTGCCTGGATCTCGGCCTTCTCGCCTGCACCGTCAACGATTGTGGTTTCGTCCTTGGTGATCTGAACCTTTTTGGCCGAACCCAGCATGTCAATGGTGACATTCTCGAGCTTCATGCCGAGGTCTTCGGAGATCACCTGACCACCTGTCAGGATTGCGATATCCTGCAGCATCGCCTTGCGACGGTCGCCAAAGCCCGGTGCCTTGACTGCAGCGATCTTGAGGCCGCCACGGAGCTTGTTGACCACGAGGGTCGCCAGCGCTTCGCCTTCGACGTCTTCCGCGATGATCAGCAGCGGCTTCTGCGACTGGATCACGGACTCGAGCAGCGGAACCATCGGCTGCAGCGAGGAGAGTTTCTTTTCGTGCAGCAGGATGATGCAGTCGTCGAGTTCTGCGGTCATCTTGTCAGCGTTGGTCACGAAATAGGGGCTCAGGTAACCACGGTCGAACTGCATGCCTTCGACAACATCGGTCTCGGTTTCGAGGCCTTTGTTTTCTTCGACGGTGATCACGCCCTCGTTGCCGACCTTCTGCATCGCATCCGCGATCTGGCGGCCGATTTCAGCTTCGCCGTTTGCGGAAATGGTGCCAACCTGGGCGACTTCGTCGCTGTCGGTCACGTCGCGGGCCGCAGCTTTGATCGCTTCAACGACTTTCGCCGTTGCGAGGTCGATACCGCGCTTGAGGTCCATCGGGTTCATGCCAGCTGCAACCGACTTCATGCCTTCTTTGACGATGGCCTGTGCCAGAACGGTTGCTGTGGTGGTGCCGTCACCGGCTTCGTCGTTGGTGCGGGAAGCAACTTCCTTCACCATCTGTGCGCCCATGTTCTCGAACTTGTCTTCCAGTTCGATTTCCTTGGCCACGGACACACCGTCTTTGGTGATGCGCGGTGCGCCGAAGGATTTGTCGAGCACAACGTTGCGGCCTTTCGGGCCGAGGGTCACCTTCACCGCGTCGGCGAGGATGTTGACACCCTTCAGCATGCGCGAACGGGCGTCTGTGTTGAATTTTACGTCTTTTGCAGACATCGCTTAGTCTCCACTAATTTAGTCAGAGGTGTTGGTTTGGAACCACGACGGGCGTTCATGCAGCTTTCGCTGCTGCGTCGTCCGTGATGATGCCGAGGATGTCCGACTCCTTCATGATGAGGAGTTCTTCGCCATTGACCGTCACTTCTGTGCCCGACCATTTGCCGAAAAGGACCTTGTCGCCGGCCGAAACGGCCATCTCGATCAGCTCGCCACTGTCCTTGCGCGCGCCTTCGCCACACGCAACAACCACGCCTTCTGCCGGCTTTTCTTTGGCGCTATCTGGGATGATCAGGCCACCAGCAGTTTTTTCCTCGCTCTCGGTGCGACGAACCAGCACGCGGTCATGAAGCGGTTTAAATGCCATCTTCGAGTCTCCTTGCTCAAAGGTTTCCACTAAAGTCCCTCGCTCCCCGAAGGACTGTTGTCACTCTATAGGGTCGAGTGCTAACGGCGCATAGCTAGGGATCGCGCAAGCGTGAGTCAACACGTTTCGCCGCAAAAATTTATGAAGTTCGGCACCAGGCCGCTTGCAGGATCAGTAGCTCGGAGACCGTTCTGCCCAACCGGCAAAAATCTTCTCCAGAAACACCACCACGTAGTAGAGGACGATCCCCATCAGCGCGAGTGCGATCAGAACCGCGAACATCAACGGATAGTCTGAATTGGTCTTGCCCGAGTCAAAGAGCGCACCCAGTCCGCGCCCATGGGGTGAGACAATTTCCATCAGATTGGTGCCGATGAACGCCAGTGTGACCGCCACCTTGAGGGCCCCGAAGAACTCGGGCAGGGTCTTGGGAAGAGCAATTTTCCAGAAGATTTTGGTCTTGGATGCCCCCAGAGAAGCAAGAATGTCGCGATATTCCGGCTCAAGCGTGCTCAGGCCAATAGAGACGGACACCGCGATGGGAAAGAACGAGATCATGAACGCAATTAAGATCGTATTGAAGTTGTGATCGCCGACAAATAGCAGAGCCACGATGGGCACCACGGTCGCCTTGGGGATCGCGTTGAAGCCCACCAACAACGGATAGAGCGCATCCCGCATGGTACGTGAGAAGCCCATGATCATGCCAAGGAAGACCCCGAAGGCGATGGCCAGCAACAGGCCAACCACCGTCCGCCACAACGTCTGCCACCCCATGACAATGAAAAGTTCCCAATACCGCGCATAGGCGGGGGGCAGATCCGACGGCGAGGCCATCACGTAGTTTGGCCAGCCGTTGGCCCAGACCAGAAGTTCCCACAACAGGCCGAAGACCACGATGGCCAAAACCGGGACCATGATATTGCGAAGCGTCATTGGGCAGCCTCGTGTCCATCAGCCCGGCCCTGCGCGATCTGAATCTGACGCCGCAGGATGTTCAGCGCCTCAGCCGATTCCGGGGTATAAAGATGTTCGATGTCGCGCTGACCTGTCAGGTGCACATCCATCACGTATTGCGTTTTGGCAGGCCGCCCCGACAGCACAACAACCTGATCGGCCAAGAAAATCGACTCGCGCAGATCATGGGTGATCAGGACGCCGGTGAACGGCTCTTCCGCCTTGACCTTGTGCATGGTCTGCCAGAGGTCTTCGCGGGTGAACGCGTCTAGGGCCCCGAACGGCTCATCAAGGATCAGCACTTCGGGTTTGTGCACGATTGACCGGCACAGCGACGCACGCTGCCGCATCCCGCCAGAGAGTTCACTGGGGCGTTTGTCCTCGAAACCTTCCAGACCGACAAGCGCCAGCAGCTTGCGCGCGCGCTCTTCCTGTTCGCGCTTCGACAGCTTGGTCGGCAAAATCTCGAGCGGTAGCATGACGTTTTGAAGTATGGTGCGCCATTCCAGCAGCACGGGGTTCTGAAAGGCCATACCCACAGTCGACTTCGGCCCTTTGACCAATTCACCGTGCAGCCAGACTTCGCCTTGATCGGGTTTCATCAGGCCAGCGATCAAACGGGTCAATGTGGATTTACCACAGCCGGACGGCCCAACCACGGCAGCAAATCCGCCTTCGGGAACAGTTATTTCCAATCCACCCAGTACGGGCAAGGGACCCGCCTTGGTGTGGTAGGCGTGTCGCACGCCTTTGATTTCGATGAGATTTCTCGACACGCGCACCGCCTTGTAACAAGGGCCGATCGTGACACGCACGACCGGCCCATTGGGAGTTTTATTTCAGCATCCGCGCTGCCGCGTCCGGCAGGTAGGCATCCGTAAAGTAGAGGCTTGCGTCGGGCGCGTTCTGGAACTCGTAGGTTTGTGCGATCTGCTCGATCGCCTTTGCCATACGGTCGGCATCAATATCGCCCATGCCGTTGGTCATCGCGTAATCGGTCGCGACGTTGGCATCGATGGACAGTTGAAGACGACGCTTTTCAAGCTCTGCATCGGCCGCCGGGTTGCGTTCGATCAGGCTGGCAATCGCGGCATCCGGGTCTGCAATAGCATCTTTCCAACCGGCGGCGACCGCACCAAGGAACCCTTTGATCAGCTCGGGATTATCGGCAGCGAAATTGGTGTTCGCGATAATCGCGTTGCCGTAAAGCGAGAGGCCATAATCCGCCATCAGGATGGTCGAGATGTCCTCTTCCGGCACGCCAAGACGCACAAGGTTCAGATAGGACGAGAACGAGAACCCTGTGATCGCGGCGACGTTGCCTTCGGCGAGCATCGGCTCACGGGTCGGGAAGCCGACCGGTTCAACAGTGATTGACGCGACATCCAGATCGTTGGCAATGGCGAAAGCCGGGAACTGCGCCCATGCGCCATCGGGGGGTGGGGCGCCCAGCACTTTACCTTCAAGGTCTTTCGGCACTTCGACACCCAGCGACTTGCGGCCAATGATAGCGAAAGGCGGCTTGTCATAGACCATCATTACCGCTGTGACAGGCGCGCCGGGGTTCTGGTCGAGGAACTTGATCAAGGAGTTGATGTCTGCGAACCCGACGGGGAAGGCCCCGGTCGCCACTTTCGGGATGGCATCCAGAGACCCCTGCCCGGCCGAAATCTCGACCGAGAGGCCGGCCGCTTCGAAATGGCCCTTGTCGATGGCCACGAAATAAGGGGCCGCTGGACCTTCGAATTTCCAGTCGAGCGCAAATGGAAAATCAGCCTGTGCAAAGGCGGCACTTGCGAAGCTGAGTGTGGTGGCAAAGGCCGCCAACGTACGTTTAAGCATCGAGAATCTCCACAGTTTGTTCGAGGCAAGCTGTTCCATCAGTTGGAGAAACGGAACACGAAGGACCGTCCACCTATTTCCAGAGGCCAAGGGCGCATAATTTCTGAGCAGCTTTCACGAACTTGCTCAAATCATTAGCACACGGCGTCTTTTCGCCAAGCAAAAAAAGCGAAATTTTGGTTCTGCGAAACCTGTGCATGTCCGATTCAACGTGCTTCTCTGGTGTCATTGAATCACCTGATTTCGAGGACACATCCGATGCGACATTTGCTTGCCCTTTCCCTAACGGCTTTTGCCACGATCGCCACCGCGCAAAACCAGCCCAACACGGTTCTCGTGATGGACGGATCCGGGTCGATGTGGGGACAGGTCGATGGCGTTGCCAAGATCACCATCGCGCAAGACGTCGTGGGCAAGCTTCTGTCGGATTTCCCAGCAGAACAGGGGCTTGGCCTGACGGTCTATGGCCACCGCGAACGCGGCGAATGCACGGATATCGAAACGGTCGTCGCCCCGGCACCGGGAACGGCGGCCCAGATTGCGACCGCCGTGAACGGGATCAAGCCCTTGGGCAAGACGCCCATGACCGACGCAGTCATCGCCGCCGCGCAAGCCCTGCGCTACACCGAGGAAAAGGCGACCGTCATCCTTGTCAGTGACGGGGTTGAGACCTGCAATCCCGATCCCTGCGCAGCCGCGCGCCTGTTGGAAGAGGCCGGCATTGATTTCACCGCCCATGTGATCGGTTTCGACGTTGGCTCTGACCCCGAGGCTTTGGCGCAGATGCAGTGCATCGCCGACGAAACCGGCGGGCAATTCCTCACTGCCGACAACGCGGATCAGTTAACCGCCGCCCTGACACAGGTGGCCGCTGCGCCCGAACCGGACCCCGAACCTGTCGTCGTGCCAACCACGCTGACAGCCGTAATCGAAGGCACGGA
The DNA here is from genome assembly GCF_017643905.1 of Marivita sp. GTDB lineage: Bacteria > Pseudomonadota > Alphaproteobacteria > Rhodobacterales > Rhodobacteraceae > Marivita. Next base: position 61,335 of record NZ_JAEPMO010000001.1, on the reverse strand, counting down.
CATGTTGGTGTCCGGCCCTGTGCTCTGGGAACTGACAAGCAACACCAACACTGTCCTCAGCGATACCGAAGGCAATCCGCTTGACCTGCAATTGCCCGAAGGATCGTACACCGCCATCGCCTACAGCGTTGCGCTGGAAACCGAAATGACCCGCCAATTCGTGGCGATTGGTGATAGTGCAACAGTACAAATCGCCTTTCCCGCTCCGCAGGACAAGGCGCGCGTTCTGGCCCCGGTAGAGGCCGTCGCGGGAAGCACGATCCAGGTGGGATGGGACGGCCCGAATGAAAAGGAAGACTATATCGGGATCGGTGCCGCAGATGCAGACGGTGCAAACCAGTGGCGCAACTGGAGCTACACATCGTCCGGCAACCCGGTAGACCTTTTGGTTCCGCCCACACCCGGCCCGCATGTCATCACATATTTCAAACGCGATGGCCGCGAACCGTTGGGACAGACCGAGATCATGGTCACACCCGCGACCGCGACCCTCCAGACCGTGGCCGAGGCCCCGGCGGGCTCTGAAATCATGGTCGACTGGAGAGGCCCAAATTACAAATAGGACTATATCGGCATCGGCAGGGTGGCGGCAGACGGAGCAAACCAGTGGGAGAACTGGACCTATGTCCGCGACGGATCACCGGCCAAACTGACCATCCCGGCAGAGCCCGGCAACTATGCCATCACCTACTTCATGCGGCAGGATAGAACGCCGCTGACGACCATCGCGTTTACGGCAACCGAGGTCACAGCCAGCATCACCGCGCCGACCGAGGCCGTTGCCGGATCGACCATCGAAATCGGCTGGACCGGACCGAACTATGCCGAAGATTACATCGGCATCGGGCGCGCAGATGCCGACGGTGCGAACCAATGGGAAAACTGGACCTACACCCGCGAGGGCAGCCCTCTTGACCTTGTGATGCCTGCAGAACCCGGCGAGTATGTCATTACCTATTTCCAACGACAGGACCGCACACCGCTCACGTCGGTTCCGATCACGTTGACGGCGGTCAGTGCCAGCATCACGGCGCCAACAGAGGCGTTCGTCGGATCAACCATCGAAATTGGCTGGACCGGCCCGAACTACGACGAGGACTATATCGGCGTTGGGCGCGCAGATGCCGACGGTGCAAATCAGTGGGAGAACTGGACCTACACCCGCGAGGGCAGCCCGCTTGATCTGGTGATGCCGGTGGAACCCGGCGAGTACCTTATCACCTATTTCCAGCGGCAGGATCGTACTCCCCTGACGTCTGTGCCAATTTCGCTGAAACCGGTTGAGGCGACACTTCAGGCTCCGGCCAGCGCTCCGGCCGGATCGACCATCGACGTCGCGTGGACAGGCCCGAACTACAGCGAGGACTACCTTGGGATCGGACGCGCGGATGCGGATGGGGCAAACCGGTGGGAAAATTGGGTGTATACGCGCGACGGAGCGCCCGCAAAACTCTTGGTGCCCGCAACACCGGGGGATCACCTGATCCGGTATTTCGTCAGACAAGACCGCAACGCGATTGCAGAAACCCCGATCACCGTGACCCCGGTTGAGGCGACGCTGAGTGTGCCCGCGACGGCGACACCGGGGGCCACCGTCGAAATCGGCTGGACCGGGCCTGATTACGCGGAAGACTACATCGGCGTTGGTCCTGCGGACGCAACGGGCGGCGAACAATGGCAAAGCTGGGCCTATACGCGCAGCGGCAACCCGGCGACAATCATCCTGCCGGACGCTCCGGGCGACTACGTGGTGCAGTATTTCATCCGTCAGGACCGGGAAAGCATTGCATCTGCGACGATCAAGGTCGAATAAGCTTATGCCAATCTAGCCAAGGCTTTCGCCCCAATCCGCCAAGCCCTGACGCCCCTCCGGCGTCAGGTCATACACACCCGTTTCGACCTTGCAGAACCAACCGTAATGGTTGTCGCGCATCAGCGTCGTGGCATTGGCAACGCCGGTCGCCCTGGCCACGATGGACCCTTTCTCGGCACCTGTTTCGGCAAGATAAATGGCGCAACGCAGCGCATCCTGCCGGTAGGCGGTGACGATGCCGTGGCGGGTGGCGCCCCCGGCGTTCGGATCACCCTCGAGCCGATGAAACTCTCGCAGCAGCTTTTCGCGCTTGGCTTTGGTCTGGCGCGGCAGATAGCGGCCCGGATCGCAGTGCGCTTCGACCACGCCGTCTGCGCGCACCGTCAGAAACCCAAGCCCAAGGCGGCGGCACATGATCCGGTTCTCGCGCAAGGACCGCCGTGCATTGCGCCCCGTCGGCTTGAGCACCGCGATGTACACCAGATCGGTCAGCCGCAGCCGCGTCACCGCCTGATGATAGAGCGTCAGGTTCAGACGCAGTTTCAATTCGACCACGACAGGGTCTTCATCGCCCCGGACAGCAACCAGATCGACCGCGCCGATCTCGCCTTTGACGGAATATCCCTGCGCCTCAAGAAAGGCTTTTACAGGTGGATAAAGATCGGCTTCACGCTCCATGCCTCATCAATGCGCGACCGCCTTGCCGCTGACAAGTGCAACGCCTAGCTTCCTGACAGGGAAGACCGAAAAGGATACTTGGATGATTGCTCGCCTGCTGTCGGTTTTGTGCTGTCTCGTATTGGCGCTGCCTGCCTTTGCCGCCTGTTCGGGCAATGACCTGCGCGCCACGCTTGACCAAGGAGAGCGCGATCGCCTTGACGCCATCGTCGCTGACGACCCGTTTGCGCAAGGCAATCATTGGAAAGCCACGCGGGACGGTGCCACATTGCACCTGATCGGCACGATGCACCTGTCTGATCCACGTCTGGATGCCCCCTTGAACCGCCTGCGCAACACCGTTGAGAGTGCCGATCTGCTATTGCTGGAAATGACAAACGAAGATGAGCTCGCTTTGCAGCAGCGCCTGTCGACCGATCCAAGCCTTTTGCTCATGCCGGACGCGACGCTGCCAGATTTGCTGAGCGAGGCGCAATGGGCACAGATGTCAGAGGCGCTGAATGCGCGCGGCGTTCCGCCCTTCATGGCCGCGCGGTTTCAGCCATGGTACGTGTCAATTCTTCTGGCCATTCCGCCCTGTGCGTCAGAGACCGTTCTCTCCGACGGCGGTTTGGATGCCCGCATCGAAGAAATCGCGACTTCAGTTGGTATTCCCAGTGCCGCGCTTGAGGATGTGGAGACGATTTTCGCCGCCTTTGCGGACCAGCCCCGCGATGTGCAGATCGACATGATGCTGTCTGCTCTGGTCGATCCGGCGATTAGCGAAGACCTGTTTGCGACCATGCTGGCGAGTTATTTCGACGAAGCCCCCGCAGAAGGCTGGGCCATGTCGACCATTCTTGCCGAGCGCTACAGCCCGATCCCGTCAGATGCCGCAGCCGAGATTTTTGCGACTATGGAGCAGGAACTGCTGATCGACCGAAACCGCGCCTGGATCCCGGTTCTGATTGAGGCAACCGAAAAGAATGAAACCGTCATCGCGGCGTTCGGCGCGGCGCATTTACCGGGGCGTGATGGTGTTCTGGCCCTTCTTGAGGCCGAGGGTTTTTCGCTAGAAAGATTACCCTTCTGACGCCACTCTGCCCCGGACCTGGCTGTCATCCTTGAGCAGAAGCCCGAGCGCCACCATTGTCAGTCCGACCCCCACAAGAATGAGCATTGGCGGAAGCGGCCGCCCGAGCGCCATTTCCCACAGGATCACCCAGCTTGGCGTGAGATAGGTGTAGGCCATGACCTTGGCTGACGGAATACGCATGGTCGCATATTGGAGCAGCAGGAACGTCGCCGCACTGGCAAAAACCGAGGTGTAGGCAATGGTCACCCAAACGATTGACGGTAATTCTGCCCACTCCGTAGCCATTATTGACGGATACCCGAAAACCAGCAACAGCACCGCGCCCATTATCAGCACACCCAGCGTAAAGACCGCAGGGCGTTCGCCCCGGTTCAGCTTGGGCACCATCGGCGCATAGACGGCGTGGGCCACACAGCCCACAAAGTAGACCATTTCACCGCGACCGATTTCGAATGCCAGGAACGCAGACAGCTCGGCGCGGAAGATCACCCAAAGCGCACCGATGCCGCCAATGGTCAGCGCGATAGCCATGCGTCCGGTCAGGACCTGACGCAGCAGCAGCCAGCCGAACCCGGCCGCAATCATTGGCGTCAACGTGAACACCGCAGCCATCGAAACCGGCGCCCCGGTTTTCAGCCCTTCGAACATCAGGACAAAATAGGCGACAAGAAACAGCGCAAGGACGGGATACCGCCACGGTGCCTGTAATGCGGGTCGATCCACACCTCCGGTCGAAAAGACGAGAACAGCCAAGATCGCCGACGCGATGACAAAACGCACCGCGTTCAAGGCGTCAGGCGCGATATGTGGCGCGGCCATCGACCCAAGCGAGAACGACCCGGCCACAAGCGCCGAAAAGGCCAACATGGCCAAGTGACCGCGATGCGCTTCAGTCATATTAGGAATGTGCAGCGTCAAGCACTTTGACCGCCTCTTTGAGATGCGCCAGCAGGGCCTGCACCTTTGCCGTGCGATGCAAGTCCACATGAGTGACCAGCCACAAGGGTGCCACCCATTCTTCCTTCGGCGGCATCACCTCGACAAGATCAGGATCCTCCGCGCCTTGCGCCACCGGCATGAACCCCATGCCCGCACCGCTGCGGACGGCCGTGATCATGCTGTAAGTGTCGGTTGCCCGGAACACGACACGCTCATATGGCACCTTTGCACGAAGCCATTGTTGGAACGGCGCACGGCCATCAGGATTGTCGTTGCCGACGAAGAAATGATTCACCAGATCATCTTCGCCTTTGGGAAGGCCATGTTTTTCGACATAGCTCTTGGATGCGTAAAACCCGATCTTGAGCTTTGTCAGCGGTTGTACGACATTGTCCGGCTCATCGGGAACCGATCCCGCGCGGATCGCAACATGCGCCTCGCCGTATTCCAGTCGGAACACGCGCGCGTCGGTCAGGTAGCGCAGCACGACGCGGGGGTAATTGTCCTTGAAGTCCGAAAGAACCGGGACAAGGAAATTGGACAGCTCCACAATGGACGTGACCATCAATTCACCACTCACATCGGCACCGCGTCCCCGGATGCGGCCGACCAATTGCTGCAATTGGTCCTCGGTGGTCTGAGCAACGCGGGCGAGGTCCTCACCAGATTCCGTCGGCGTGTATCCGCGCGCATGGCGCTGAAACAGCTTGACGCCCAGCCGCGCTTCAAGAGCGTCAATGTGTCGGATAACGGTGGCGTGGTGAACGCCCAATACCTCGGCGGCTCCGCTGACCGTGCCTTGCCGAGCAACCTGATACGCCGTGCGCACCTCGTCCCAATGCTCCATGATCCACCTTTGTGCAATTACTCACATCAACTGCGCTTATCTTCCTATTTCGTGCGCTGAGGCAATACCTAAGTACTCTTCACAAGCAAACAAGTTCGTGACTGGAGAGTCCCATGACACATACCGTTCTTCGCATCGACGCATCCGCCCGGCATTCGGGTTCTGAAAGCCGCGCCCTGACACAGCGCATCATCGACCGCCTTGAGCCGGAAGCCGTGATCAACCGCGATTTGGCCGTGGCCATGCCGGCCATCGACGCGGATTGGCTCGCCGCAAACTGGACGCCCGCAGACGATCGCACCGACGCGCAGCGCCAGATGCTTGCTCTGTCCGATACCCTGATCGAAGAGATCAAATCGGCAGATACAATCGTCATCGGCGCGCCGATCTACAACTTCGGCATCCCGGCAACGCTGAAGACATGGATCGATCTCATTGCCCGCGCAGGGATCACCTTCAAATATTCGGAAACCGGCCCCCAAGGTTTGCTGACCGGCAAGCGCGCGATCGTCGCCATCACATCGGGCGGAACGCAGGTCGGATCCGAGATCGATTTTGCCAGCGGTTACCTGCGTCACGTACTCGGCTTTGTCGGAATCACCGATGTCCAGTTCGTCGCGGCCGACCAATTGATGGTGGATGCTGAGGCGTCGCATGCCAAGGCGACCGCGGCGCTTGAGGCCCTCGCCGCCTGAACACTCTGGCGCGCGGCTTGACTCTGCGCGCCGGTTTGGCCTAAACGCCTCCCAACTCCGGGAAGTCTGACTTTCCGGTCCCTTGGACACAGTCCGGGATCGCCCCCCACCAGCGTGTTACGCCCGTGGGGGCGTTTGACGTTTGGTAAAACCGTTGCTGGCCCTTACGTCGGGGACACATCCAGCAGCAAAGGAGGCGAAAGCCCATGTTTGAAAATCTGTCCGACCGCCTAGGCAGCGTCTTTGATCGGCTGACCAAACAGGGCGCGCTGTCCGAGGACGACGTCAAATCCGCCCTGCGCGAAGTCCGCGTGGCCTTGCTTGAAGCCGACGTGTCGCTGCCGGTGGCCCGCGACTTCATCAAAGCGGTGCAGGACAAGGCCACCGGTCAGGCCGTGACGAAATCGGTCACACCCGGCCAACAGGTAGTCAAGATTGTCCATGACGAGCTCAAGCATGTGCTGAGCGGTGACGAAGACCCCGGCAAACTGAAGATCGACAACCCGCCTGCCCCGATCCTGATGGTCGGTCTGCAGGGGGGCGGTAAGACCACGACAACTGCCAAGATCGCCAAACGCCTGAAAGAGCGGGACGGCAAGCGCGTTCTCATGGCATCGCTCGACGTGAACCGCCCGGCGGCGATGGAGCAGCTGCAGATCCTCGGTGTTCAGATCGGTGTCGACACGCTTCCCATTGTCAAGGGTGAAGACCCGGTTGCAATCGCTAAGCGCGCCAAGACACAGGCGTCGCTGGGCGGTTACGATGTCTACATGCTCGATACCGCAGGCCGTCTGTCCATTGACGAAGAGCTGATGGCGCAGGTCGAGGCGGTGCGCGATGTCGCCAATCCGCGCGAAACGCTGCTGGTGGTCGACGGCCTGACCGGTCAGGACGCGGTGCACACGGCACAGAATTTTGACGACCGCATCGGAATCACCGGCGTTGTTCTGACACGGATGGACGGCGATGGACGCGGCGGTGCAGCCCTGTCAATGCGTGCTGTGACCGGCAAGCCGATCCGCTTTGTCGGCCTTGGCGAAAAGATGGACGCGCTCGAAACCTTCGAGCCGGACCGGATTGCAGGCCGCATCCTTGGCATGGGCGACATCGTAGCCCTTGTCGAGAAGGCACAGCAGACGCTTGAGGTCGAACAAGCCGAGCGCATGATGAAGCGCTTCCAGAAGGGTCAGTTCAACATGAACGACCTCAAGATGCAGCTGGAACAGATGATGAAGATGGGCGGCATGGAAGGCATGCTGGCCATGATGCCCGGCGCGCAGAAGATGCAAAAGCAGATGGACGGCGCAGGTATCGACGACCGCATGCTGCGTCAGCAGATCGCGCTGATCAACTCCATGACCAAGAAGGAACGCGCGAACCCGCAGATCCTTCAGGCCAGCCGCAAGAAGCGCATTGCCGCAGGGTCGGGGATGGACGTGTCCGACTTGAACAAGCTGCTCAAGATGCACCGTCAAATGTCCGACATGATGAAGAAGATGGGTAAGATGGGCAAAGGCGGCATGCTGAAACAGGCCATGAAGGGCATGTTCGGCAAAGGCGGCCCCAGCCCGGAAGAGATGATGGGCCAGATGGACCCGAAAGCCCTGGAACAGGCCGCCAAGGCGCTTGGCGGCAAGGGCGGCATGCCCGGTCTGGGTGGCGGCATGGGCCTGCCGCCGGGCCTGAGCGGGTTCGGCAAGAAGAAGTAACTCTTGATGCGTAAAGCCCCCGTCATAACCACGCCGCGGTTGCGTCTGCGTCCACATCGCATGGACGACATGGAAGCCTTCTGGGCCTTCTATCAGACGCCGCGCGCCGCCTATGTGGGCGCTCCCAAGAACAGGACACACCTGTTCTATGGGCTGTCGTCCGAGGTGGTTGCGTGGGACTGGATGGGTCACGGGGCTTGGGCCGTCGATACGGCCGAGGGCGAGTTTGTCGGTCAGGTCGCCATCACCCAACCGCCGCATTTTCCCGAACGCGAGATTGGCTGGACCCTGTTTGAGAAGGCCGAAGGCAAAGGCTACGCGACCGAAGCGGCAACTGCCGCACTTGGATGGGCTTGGGAACAGGGGTTTGACACCCTTGTCAGCTATATAACCCCCGAAAACGTGCGCTCGCGCGCACTTGCAGAACGGCTTGGGGCTATTCTGGATGCGAACGCCCCGCTGCCCGACGGCGAAACTCCCGAGGAAACCGTTGTCTACCGGCACAGCCCGGACATCGACGGCAGCCCGGAGGCCTATGCATGAGCCTCACGAACGCACCCGTCCTTGAAACCGAACGCCTGATCCTGCGCGGCCCACAAAAGGCCGACGCTGAAGCGATGATTGCGTTCCTGATGGACGACACCCGCGCACAAGGCTTTGGTGGATATGACAACCGCTCGGATTCGTGGCGCTGGTTCACGCTGAACGTGGGCCACTGGCACTGGCACGGCTACGGCTATTTCACCATCGAAGACAGGGCGACCGGCAAACCGGCCGGGATCAGCGGCATCTGGAATCCCGAAGGCTGGCCTGAACCCGAAGTGGGTTGGGTTGTGTTCGACGGGTTCGAAGGCAAGGGCGTCGCCTATGAAGCGGCTACGCGGGTGCGCCAGTGGGCCTATGACGACCTTGGCTTCACAACGCTGACCTCGAACATCGTTCCCGGCAACACCCGGTCGATCCGCCTCGCCGAACGGATGGGCGCCGTCTATGAGCGCACCTACGACAATCCAAACATGGGTGAAGACATGCTCTATCGCCATCCGGGACCGGAGGCGCTGGCATGAGTTTCGAGATTCCCGTGATCGAGACAGAACGCCTGATCCTGCGTGCCCCCGGCATGCAGGATTTCGAGCCACTCTGCGCCTACTTCCAAGACCCCCGGAGCCGCTACAACGGTGGACCGGCGGAACCGCTTGATGTGGGTCGCATGCTGATGATCGGACTTGGTCAGTGGCACCTGCGCGGTCACGGGCAATGGCACATCACGCTCAAGGGCGATGACACCTTCATCGGCTTTGCCGGTATCTTCCATCCACTGGACTGGCCGGAACCCGAACTGGGCTATGCCGTGACTGCCGAACACGAAGGCAAGGGCATCGCCCATGAGGCTGCCATGGCCGCGCGTCAGGCTGCCGCGACGCATCTGGGGTTGTATCATCTGCCCAGCTTCATCGCACCGGACAACGCACGTTCGCAGGCTTTGGCGCTGCGCATGGGCGCGGTACGCGAGCCCGACATCACGCTCCGCAACAAGGTGGCGACTGTCTACCGCCACCCTATACCGGAGGCAGCGGCATGATGCGTATGGCCTGTGAAACAGCCTCTACCGGGGCAGCTGCTGCAATTGCCGGACAAATTTCCACGCTTGTCCCGACCATGAGGACCGACCGTCTTGTGCTGCGGGCCCCGCGCGTCAGCGACTTCGACTGTCTGGCAGACATCGCCTGCTCCGAGCGTGGCCGTGGCATCGGCGGCCCCATGACGCGGGCTGACGCATGGCGCGAGTTTGTGCAGCTTTCCTCTGGCTGGATGCTGCACGGGCATGGTGGTTGGACGCTCGAAGATGCACAGACCGGTGAAGTGCTGGGCTTTGTCCTGATCGGGTTCGAACCGGGAGACCTTGAGCCGGAGCTTGGCTTCCTGCTCGATGCCAAAGCCGAAGGCCGGAGCATCGCTTACGAGGCGGGGCGCTGCGTTCTCGACTTCGCGACGGATGTTCTGAAATGGAAGACGCTGGTCAGCTATATCGACCCGGCCAACGCCCGCTCCATCGCCCTTGCCGAACGGCTGGGGGCCGACCTCGATGGTGAGATCATTGAGGATGGTGAGGTCACGCTGGTCTACCGCTACACACTGGCGGAGGTGCTCTGATGGGCCACCGCGACATCCCCGTTCTCGAAACCAAGCGGCTTGTTCTGCGCAGCCCCAAGGCCGATGACTATCCGGACTTCAAGGCCACCTTCGCCTCGTACCGGTCCCGCTTCATGGGCGGGCCGCTGAACAGCTACGAGGCGTGGATGCTCTATGCCGCCGAGATCGGGCACTGGGAAATCCGCGGCTTTGGCATGTGGATGGTGCACCTCAAGGATACCGAGGAAACGGTTGGTATGGCCGGTGGCTGGTCACCCGCGAAATGGCCGGAACGGGAAATTGCATGGATCATCTGGCCGGATCGCGCAGGCAAGGGCTTTGCGCTTGAGGCGACGCATCGGGTGCGCCGATATTTCTATGACGAGAAAGGCTGGGAAACGGCGGTCAGCTATCTGGATCCCAAGAACCTCGACAGCATTCGGCTGGCCGAGCGCCTTGGCGCCAAGAAAGACCATGACGCGCCCACCGTCGACGGCAACGATGTCTGCTACCGGCACCCTGCGCCCGACGCCCTGCGCGGCACGCAGCTAGCCCATGGCATCGACATGGAAATCGCCCATTACCAAGACCCTCTGTTCAAACCGAAAGGCTGGGCCATTGACTGATATGACCACCGATCCCGTAACCCGCGCCGCAGAGCTGCTCAGGGGTCACCGCGAAAGCATAGACCGGCTGGACGCGATCCTCGTGTTCACATTGGCCGAGCGGTTCAAACACACGCAGGCTGTTGGGGTTCTCAAAGCCCAGCACGACCTCCCGCCCTCAGACCCCGCGCGCGAAGCGACCCAGATCGCGCGGCTCGAAGAGCTTGCGACCCAGGCAGATCTTGATCCTGAGTTCGCCAAGAAATTCCTGAATTTCATCATCCAGGAAGTCATCCAACACCACAAACAGAAGCAATCCTGACGGGTCTTCCCGTCACCTCGAAAACCTTAGGAGAATACCACATGTCTATCAAAATTCGTCTCGCCCGTGGCGGTTCCAAAAAGCGCCCCTTCTACCGCATCGTTGCCGCCGACAGCCGCATGCCGCGCGATGGCCGTTTCATCGAAAAGCTGGGCGTCTATAACCCGCTGCTGCCGAAAGACAGCGAAGAGCGCGTGAAGATGGACGTCGAGCGCATCCAGTACTGGATGAGCCAGGGCGCACAGACGACCGATCGCGTGGCGCGCTTCCTCGAAGCCGCTGGCGTCGTCGAAAAGAAAGTCCGCAACAACCCGAAGAAAGCCGTTCCGGGCAAAGCAGCAACCGAACGCGCACAGGCAAAGGCCGCCAAAGCAGCTGAAGCTGCTGAAGCCGCAGCTGCCCCGGCCGCCGAAGAGGCAACCGCGGAATAATCGCGGACTGCCTTCGCAGATGGCCGGCCCACCCGGTCATCTGCACCCCACCTGCCTCAGAGCAGGACCCTCCTGAACATTCTGTGACCAAGACCGCGCCACTCTCGCAACAGGCGAGTGTCATTGACGCGCCATTTTCTTTTGCGTGTCGCGCTTTGCTTGACCCCGCCACCGTGCCGCTCCATGTCTTGGACCAACCGCGTGCTGCCCAACAGGAGCCAAATGTCATGCTCACACGTCTTGCTGTCGTCTCTACCCTCGTCCTTAGCCTTGCGGCACCGGCCTACGCAGCTGGCCCCTCGCAGTCTGCGACACAGACCGATGTGATGACCCCAGCTTCGGCGCCAGCCAAACAGCAGCTGATGTTCACCCTGCGCGGTGGTGTCGCAAGCACACCTGAATATTTCGGCTCTGACGACAATGCCATCGGCGCTGATCTTGGCTTCAGCTTCAACTATCTCGCGCTGCGCAGCGGGCGCACGTTCGGCAACCCCGATCCTTGGGCTGACAGCATGGGCCTGACCTTTGGTGGGTCCTTCCGGTTCATCGAGGAACGCAAGACCGACGATTTTGACGAACTGGCCGGTCTTGATGACATCGACGCGGCGGTCGAACTGGGCGTGTCCATGCGCTACGGCACCCAGAATTTCGCTGCCTTCGGCGAAGTCCGTCGCGGCTTTGGCGGTCATGAAGGTTGGGTCGGTGAAATTGGCGCAGACGCGATCCTGCGCCCGACGGATCGTCTGCGCCTGTCAATGGGGCCGCGCCTGTTCTTTGGCGACGACGCCTATAGTGACACCTATTTCGGCATCACCCCCGCTGAATCCAGTGCGGCCCTGCCCGCCTACGATCCCGAAGGTGGTATGGTCTCTGCCGGTATCGAATTCGGCGCACGCTACCAGATCAACGATGTCTGGGGGTTGGAAGGGGCCGTCACATATGAAAAGTTCACCGATGACGCTGCCGACAGCCCGATCGTCAAGCAAGGTTCAGACGAACAGTGGGGGGTCCGCTTTGGCGTGACCCGCGTGTTCAGCATCGGCGGCTGATCTCGCACGCAGGCGATTGCGTCCACATAATGGTCTGGTCTATCCAGTCGTGCAAAGCGACCGGGAGCATATCCGTGAGTGAAAAAGTCTGCGTTGGCGCAATTGCCGGCTCCTTCGGGGTCAGGGGTGAAGTGCGCCTCAAGAGCTTTACCGCGATCCCCGAGGATATCGCGCGTTACACCCCTCTTGAGACCGAAGACGGAAAACGCAGCTTTACCGTCAAGATCACGCGTCAGATCAAGAACGGTCTCGCCGCGCGCATGTCCGGCATCGCAACCAAGGAAGAGGCTGACGCGCTGCGCGGAACGCAGCTTTTTGTGCCGCGCGACCGGCTGCCGTCGCTTCCCGATGACGAATTCTACCATGCAGACCTGATCGGGCTTGAGGTCACGGACACCGGTGGCGCGTCTTTGGGTAAGGTTTTGGCCGTCATCAACAACGGCGCGGACGACCTGCTTGAACTCAGCGCACCGGGGCAGAAACAGACGGTGCTGCTGCCCTTTACCAAAGCCGTCGTGCCGACGGTGGACCTTGCGCAGGGGCGCATTGTGGCCGATCCGCCAGAGGGCCTGTTTTCGTGACGACACGGATCGTCATTCACGCGGGCTTTCACAAAACCGGTACGACCAGCGTTCAGTCCATGCTGCGCGAGAACGCTAGCGTGCTGGAGCCCCATGTGCGGGTTTTTCTCAAAGAGGCTTTTGACGGTCTTACCGAAAGCGCACGCGCTTTTTCGATCGACCCGAAGAAGAAAACATTGGCTGCGGTTACCCGGGCGGCTGTCGCCTTTTTCGAAACAGTCGACCGAAAGGACCCGCGCCCGATCCTGATGTCCTCGGAAGATTTGTCAGGGCATATGCCCGGTCGCCATGGCCTCGAATGCTATGACAGTGCGGGATTGGTGATGAAGTGCCTGAGCGATGCCGCGTTCCGACGTTTCGGCAATGACACTGACCTGACCTTCTATTTCTCCACAAGGATGCGAGAGCCGTGGCTGCGCAGCACATGGTGGCAGAACCTCCGCAGCACCCGCCTGACCGACGATTTCGAAACCTACAGCAACCAATTCGACGCCGCCCGCAGCCTCGACGACATTCTCGAGGAGATCGCCCACGATGTTGCTCCTGCCCGCGTAACCTCGTTTCTTCTCGAAGACGCGGCCACCCTGCCACTTGGGCCGCTTGATCCACTGGTCACGCTGCTCGAGCTTACGGAGCTGGACCGCGACGCCGTGGTCGTGTTGCCGCCTGAAAACGTGCAGCCCGACCTTGGCATTGATGCGGTGTTTCTGGCCCTCAACCGAAGCGAACTTCCGGAACGCGACGTGCAGGATGCCAAACGGATTGTCCGCAAGATGGCGCAGCGCCCTGCTTCCTGAGGCAGCCATCTTTTTGCCGAAAAATAGACACGTCGTTGCCTGAATTCCGGCGAAAAATCGCCACCTGGCAGGTTTACGCCTACATGGTTGCCTTGGGGACAGACCGCTGTGGATCGCGTAAAACGACGTTTGCTGTTGGTGATGGCCGCGCTCTCACCGGGTGTGGTGACGATCACATTGCACGAATTCGCGGTCTCCTTGGCCTTCATGGTCTTGGGCATTTTCGGCGCGATCAGCATCGCTGCCGCAACCATCGCAGTTTTTCCTCAGATTGCTCCATCCTCGCTGAAACAAGAGCCTTCAAAAAAAAAGTATCACTCGCTCCTGCACTCATCCGCGCTGGACGCGCTCAAGGGAATGCCCCCTGATCCGGTGTCGATCCGGGCAACACTTGGGGCACGGATGACCGCCGCGCCAGGTCACCCCGGCTTCGTTTCAGATGAAGAACAGATCGGCATGGTGCTGTCGCAGATCATTGCGCGGTGGGACGCCTCGGACCTGTCCCAACTGGACGATGACCAGATCCGAGAGCTGTGGCTCATTGATCGGATGATGCGTGCCAGCCCTGCCGAGGCAGGCGCATTGTCGCACTTCTTTTCCGCGCCGGAAGCCATGCTTGCGATGCGGGATATGCTGGCAACACCCGTGACCGCCTGACCTGTGGTCTTTTGGGCGACAAGCCACTAAAGCCATCGGCGTCACCAAAAGGCTGCCCAGATGGACGATCCCAAAACACCGCCGCAACGCTCCCATGGTCGCAAGACAATCCGGCCTTCGCTGGTACCGCGCGAACTGATGGAAGACGCGCCGGAACTGGCCCGGGCATGGAAGGCGCAGGTGATCACCCTTCTGCCGGACGCGTTTCCCGGTCTGCTGGGGCAATCTCTGACCGGGCGCGCGCTTCAGGATGGGCTGTGGCAGCTTGAAACTGTGCCATTGCGCGAATTTGGCGAAGGCAAACACCGCAATGTCGATGACACCCCTGCCGGTGGAGGCGCGGGCATGGTGCTGCGACCCGACGTGATGGCCGCCGCCATTGACCACGCCCGTGCTCGGATCGCCCCAAGTGCGCCCCTGATTTACCTCAGCCCGCGCGGAAAACCCCTGACCCAGGCCATGGCGCAACAGCTTGCCACGGGGCCGGGCGTGACGCTGATCTGTGGCCGGTTCGAAGGTTTGGATCAACGCGTGATCGACCACTACCGGGTGATCGAAGTCAGCCTTGGCGACTTTGTCCTGACCGGCGGCGAGATTGCGGCGCAGGCCATGATTGATGCCACCGTAAGGCTCTTGCCGGGAGTGCTCGGCAACGAGGCATCGACAGAAGAAGAAAGCTTCTCAGACGGGCTGTTGGAGCATCCGCAATACACCCGGCCCGCGGTGTGGCGCGAACGGGAAATTCCACCCGTCCTGATGTCAGGCCACCATGGCGAAATCGCCAAATGGCGCAAAGCGCAATCCGAAGAATTGACTCGGGCGCGACGTCCCGACCTTTGGGCCGATTGGTGCGCCAGACAGGACCGGAACGATTGATCGCGTCACGATCGCGCGATCTGTGTTAAGCCTGTGCCACTGCGAATCCCACAGGAGTTTAAAATGGCACTTTCCTTACAGGTAATTTACCCGATCACGGACGAGACCCACTTCGATTACGACTATTATCTTGGCACGCATATGCCGATGGTCGGCGAATACATGGGTGCGCATATCGAGTCTGTGCTCGTGACCAAAGGGCTTGCCAGCGGACCGGACGCGCCGCCCGAAAGCTATGCAATCGCCACGATGACCTTTGCCGACAAGTCCGCACTTGATTCAGCACTTGGCGCAGCTGGGCCCGTGGTCGCTGACATCGCCAACTTCACAAACACACGACCTCAGATGCTGATTGGCGAAGTGATCGCCTGACCTGTTACTGGCGCAACCAAACCAAGCCCCGTAAGAGCATTGAGACACCAAACGGCCCTTGATTAACTGCGGCGCTTCTGGTTTACGGCGCGTGTTCCGGGTGTCAGCCCGGTGCGGTGATTCCGTGTGGTCTTCGGACATGGCGCAACCGCACCCTTCCCGGACAGAACAAGACAAAGACGACCTGATCTCTGGCGGGCGCTCCGATCATTCGGAACAGGCGGACCCGGACGAAGACCGAGAGCTCTGAGGACGCGCACATCTTTGCGGACCAACCGCAAGCAGTATTAGGAGAGAAGCGATGGATCTTATCGCTCAGTTGGAGGCGGAACAGATTGCCGCCCTCGGGAAAACCATTCCCGACTTCAAAGCAGGCGACACCATCCGTGTCGGCTACAAAGTGACCGAAGGCACCCGCACCCGCGTACAGAACTATGAAGGCGTCTGCATCAGCCGTCGTCAGGGGTCTGGCATTGCCGGTTCGTTCACAGTTCGCAAGATTTCTTTCGGTGAAGGTGTGGAACGTGTGTTCCCGCTCTATTCCACCAACATCGACAGCATCGAGGTTGTTCGCCGCGGCCGCGTCCGTCGCGCCAAGCTCTACTACCTCCGTTCGCGTCGCGGCAAGTCGGCCCGTATCGCAGAAGATGCAAATTACAAGCCCGTTTCGGGCGCAGACGCGTAAGGATCATCGAGATGAAAAAAGACATCCATCCCGAATACCACGTCATCAACGTCAAAATGACGGATGGCACCATGCTCGAAATGCGCTCGTGCTGGGGCAAGGAAGGCGACACGCTCGCGCTCGACATCGACCCGACTGTTCACCCGGCGTGGACCGGCGGCAGCTCGCGCTTGATGGATTCCGGCGGCCGCGTCTCCAAGTTCAAGAAGAAATACGAAGGTCTGGGCTTCTAAGCTTCGCCTTTCTGGAAATCTCAAAAGCCGCTCCAATTTGGGGCGGCTTTTTTGCTTTTTGCGCCTTGCACAGCAAACAGGCGCGCGATGTGGTCCTTCAGGACCCATACGCATCTCGATGCTTTTGTATTCCGAACGGGTGATCTAGGTTTGCCGAACTGTTTGACCTCGTTTGAAGGAATTGCCGATTGCAGCTTGAGCCGATGATTGCAGCGCTCATCTTGTTCGGGCTCTCCACAGCCATCGGCATGTTCAACGTGGTCAAAATCATCACGATTTACGAAGCGAAACACGAACTCCGGCATGGGTCGGCGGGATGGATCAGGGCGATCTCGGGCTGGTCGCTGATTATCATCTGGGTTCTTGTGACGTGGTTCCTTTCGACCATTATCGGAGACTGGTACATCAGTGGCGATCTCGAAGGCGCGATGGAGCGGGCCGAACTGCGATTTTGGGTCATTTTGGAAATCATTTCGGCTGTGGCCGATTCAGATTCGTGATGGACCCGACACCCAGCCAATCTGACATCCTCTGTCAGAACTGTGGGGGTCAATGCGCCTTTGATCCCGCGCAACAAGACCTACTGTGTCAAAGCTGTGGCACCCTGTGGCCTTTGGCCAGCGAAGCAGATCAAGAGGCCGCACGGGAATTTCCCTTTGATCCAGACAAGCCGCAATTGGAGCCACCAAGCTTGCTTGGGGACCACATCCATCAATGCGAGACATGCGGCGGAGAGGTCGTGTTTACAGGCCCGGCCTTGTCGGAGCGGTGCCCCTATTGTGACGGTCCTGTTGTCCTGACCTCAGAGGACAAAGCCTACCAGACAATGGCCCTTATCCCATTCCGGGTCGATGGCTCTTTTGCCGAAAAGTCTGTGACCGACTGGACGCGACGTCGCATCGCGGCGCCAAGCGATCTTGATGAGGTGATCGCCAAAGGCCGAGTTGCCGGGCTTTACGTTCCGTTTTGGACATTCGACTCAAAGGAAGCGATTGAATACTGGGCCAGCTACAAGACCGGTTCCGGAAAGAACAAACGGACGAAGCGCGTTTCTGGGAACATGACCATTCACTTTGACGATCTTTTGGTTCCAGCATCGCAACATGTCACTCCGCTGATCCGGGACGGAATTTTGCACGATTTCCAACCCGGTTACCTGCGCCCCTACAAGGCCGGCTACCTCGCTGGCTTTGCAGCAGAGCGGCACCATTGGACGGTCGCCAAGGGGTTGAGCATGAACGCGCAGGACAAGGACCTCCTGATCCGCAACAGAATCAAGAAGCATGTCGGGAAATCCGGAACGCGGGTCGATCGGTACAGGACGGACACGACTGGCATTCACTACCGGCGCATTCTGCTACCGGTCTGGATTTTGCATTACAGCTATCAGGGCACTGCGAAGAAGGTCGTGGTGTCCGGAATTGACGGGCGTACCTTCGGGGAGCGTCCGTTCTCACCATGGAAGCTGGCAGGTTATTCAGCGATTCTGACAATTTTGACGATGGCGTTGGGATTGGTCTGGGGCGCCACTGGCATCCTGTGAATGTGAGTCGCGCATGCACCGTTCCGCAACGGATTGCGTCGATTCACGTATCTGGCGTTGCAACCGGAAGCGTCTATGCGCATAGCTGATCAAAAGCATGCAAGAGCAGAAACATGGCGCATATCATTGTTGTCGGAAACGAAAAGGGCGGTGCTGGGAAATCCACCGTGTCGATGCATGTTGCAACGGCGTTGGCACGGATGGGTCACAAGATCGGTGCCCTGGACCTTGACCTTCGCCAGAAGACCATGGGCCGCTACATCGCCAATCGTTTGAAAACGCTTGAAGGCGAAGACCTGGATCTGCCCACACCACGTTATATCGAGCTGCCTGAGATTGACCCCGACACGCTGCAACCGGGCGAAAACATCTACGATCATCGCCTCTCCGCCGCCGTGGCCGAACTGGAGCCAGGCAGCGATTTCATCCTGATCGACTGCCCCGGGTCGCACACGCGGCTCAGCCAGGTCGCACACTCGCTGGCTGACACGCTGATCACGCCGCTGAATGACAGTTTCGTGGATTTCGATTTGCTGGCCCATACCGACGCAACCGGCGAAAAGATCGAAGGCCCCTCGGTCTATTCCGAAATGGTCTGGAACGCCCGTCAGCTTCGCGCGCAAGCCGGTCTGCCCCCGATCGACTGGGTCGTCCTGCGCAACCGTCTTGGGGCACAACAGATGGTCAATAAGGCGAAGATGGAAAAGGCGCTGGAGCGACTGTCCAAGCGCATCGGATTTCGCGTGGCACCGGGGTTCAATGAACGGGTCATCTTCCGCGAACTCTTTCCTCGAGGCATGACCCTGCTTGATCTCAAGGATGTTGGGGTGAAGCAGCTCAACATCTCAAACATCGCGGCACGGCAGGAATTGCGCGACCTGATCAAATCGCTGAATCTGCCCGGCGTGTCTGTCACGTTCTAGGGCACTGGCCGCCCGAGCCGCGCCGCCTACCATTGACCAAAGCATCAGGAGCGGCGTGTGACCGGACCCACAAGAAACGAGCTTTGGTTTCGTCTGATCTTCAGCCTTTGTGGCCTGACGCTGCTGGCGGTGACGGTGATGGTGCGCGGCATTTCGAATTCCGCCGCTCTGGTCGAGGTTGTGGGAATCGCGGGTGCGTTCTTTGGCGGGACCGCGATCTGGTCCGCGCTCAAACTGGCACGCCAGCGCGACTGACTTGCCTTACCCATGGCGCAGCTGTCAGATCGCCGAAAAAGGACACACCCATGCCTGCCCCATACAACAAATTCAAAGCCGCTTTGACATCGGACACCCCAACACTTGGCCTTTGGCTGGCCATGGGCACAGGCTACGCGGCCGAAATCGCGGCCTCTGCCGGGTTCGACTGGCTTCTGATCGACGGCGAACACACGCCCAATGATCTGGTGACAATCCATGAGCAACTGATGGCCCTTTCCGGGCACAATGTGTCCCCGGTAGTCCGCATCCCGCACAACGACGCGGCACTGATCAAGCAAGTGCTCGACCTTGGCGCGCAGTCGCTGCTGTGCCCGATGGTCAATTCCGCAGAAGAAGCCCGCGCAATCGTCGCCGCAACACGCTATCCGCCGCGCGGCATCCGCGGTGTTGGGCATATGCTGGGACGGGCGTCGGCGTTCAACGGTGTCCCGGATTATTTGGACACGGCTGAAAAGCAGATTTGCATCATCGTTCAGGCTGAAAGCGTCGCGGCGATGGACGCACTCGAAGAGATCTGCGCGGTCGACGGCGTGGATGGCGTGTTCATCGGCCCGGCAGACCTTTGTGCCGATATGGGTCTCTTGCCCAATATCACCCACCCAGATGTCCGTGCGGCCGTACAGGACGGCCTGCGCCGCATCCGTGCCGCAGGCAAAGCGGCGGGTATCATAGATGGCGACCCGGCGCTTATTCAGCAGGACATCGACGCAGGCGCAAATTTCGTGGCACTTGGAGCGGATGTGCTCTTGCTCGCCGATGCCATGCGCGGGCTTGTCACAACGTGGAAAGCCCGGACCACCTGATCCGGGCTTTCGCGGTTTTTCTGTGTGCCGGGTTTATTCAGCAGGAACTGCATTGGCAGCGATGACCCTGCGCGCAAAGTGCTGACGGTTGAGGCGCAGAACCAAAGCGATCGCGACGATCTGCGCCACGATGGCAATGCCCGTCACACTCCAATAGGCCACACCAAACTTCTCGATTGCACCAGCCGCGACAAGACCCTTGTTCACGAAGAAGTGGAGCATGACCGAAAGCGCAACCGCCGGGCAGACCAGAGCGTAAGAGCCCGGCGAGGTCTTGCTGCCCATGACGAAGTCACTGAAATATCCCTGACGCATCATGACAACCGCACCCAGAAGCAGGAACACGATCTGGATGGACAGCAGCCGTGCGAGGAAGATCATGGTCTCGCCCGGTTGTGCATGGGTGTCAAAAGCGACGTGCAAACCGTGGCTCTGACGCAGGAAGAGGATGCCCAGAACGGTGACAATCGGCACGATGATCATCAGGGTCGGGCCGGATTCCCGCGCCGTCCCGTGCTGAAGCATCGACGCAAAGGCTGTGGTCGCGGCAATCACGGTGTAGAGGATCGCAGCCACACCAAAGAAGGTCGACAGCATCAGGGCAACGGCGACCGTGGTGGCGGACGTGCTCATCGCGGCAGGGGCGGCGAAACCGACGCCGACCATGGCAATGCTGAAGGCAGGCAGAAGCTGCGCAAACGAGTTATGCGCGGTCACATCGAACACGCCGCCTTTGGACAGGACGCGTCCCAAGAACGCGCCGATCATGCGGAGGGCCAGCACGCCGATCGCGGCAAAGGCGATCAGCGCCATTGGGAAGAGGTATTCCACCACGCTCCAAAGCTGCGGCACGAAGACGAGACCCACGATGAACATCGCGTTCACGCTCATCGCAAGCGCAAGCGGCATCGCGAGAAGCGTGGCCTCGGCGTTGGTTTCGCGCAGCTTTGTGTAGGCATCGGTTTTCTTGAACGCCGACAGGGATTGCAGATTCCAGATCAGTGATTTGATGTTGAGAAAGGCAAAGACGGCAATCCCGATCAATGCGGCCGCAATGGCGACCTGCATGGGCGCACCGCCCTTGGCAAATGCAGCAGCGATGTCTTCGAAGACAGGCACCGGCTGCCCCGGATGCGGCACCCAGAACATCAGGAACATGAAGAACGTGACCGCGATCCCGCCCGCGCCAAGCGAGGCCAGAAAGTAGATTGGCGAATAGGTGTCAGCGGGTCTGGATACGGAATGGTCCATGGCGAGTCTCCTTATATTCGGATTTCGGAATACATATACATTCAAAAATCAGAATGTAAAGATCTGCCTGCATTGCTCGTTTGAAAAGCAGCACCGGACCTCCGGAAAATACCTTAACAAGACCGCAATATCTTGTGGATAAGCCGCACCAAGTTACCACATGCGGAACCAAATCGTTGACTCCGCGCCAAACCCCGCGACACACTGTCCCTCACATCGGGAAT
Source organism: Marivita sp. (assembly GCF_017643905.1). GTDB lineage: Bacteria > Pseudomonadota > Alphaproteobacteria > Rhodobacterales > Rhodobacteraceae > Marivita. The sequence continues at coordinate 39,815 of NZ_JAEPMO010000001.1, read as the reverse complement.
CAGGCAGGCTTTACAGGTGCGCTTTTCCAAACTCCGTTTGACGGGCTTCAAAAGCTTCGTTGACCCCACCGATCTGATCATCGCGGATGGTCTGACCGGCGTTGTGGGTCCGAACGGCTGTGGAAAATCCAACCTTCTCGAAGCGCTGCGCTGGGTGATGGGGGAAAACCGCCCCACCGCGATGCGCGGCGGCGGTATGGAAGACGTGATCTTCGCAGGTGCCGCCACGCGTCCGGCGCGCAACTTTGCCGAAGTGTCGATCCAGATCGAAAACAGCGACCGCCTGGCGCCTGCTGGCTTCAACGATCAAGACCAGATCGACATCGTCCGTCGTATCACCCGCGACGTGGGCAGCGCCTACAAGGTCAACGGCAAGGACGTCCGCGCGCGCGACGTTCAGATGCTGTTCGCCGATGCCTCAACCGGGGCGCATTCCCCCGCGCTGGTGCGGCAGGGCCAGATCAGCGAGCTGATCAACGCCAAGCCGAAGAACCGCCGCCGCATTCTTGAGGAAGCAGCAGGGATTTCCGGCCTCTACCAGCGTCGGCACGAGGCGGAACTGAAGCTCAAGAACACCGAAGCGAACCTGCTGCGTGTCGATGACGTGATCGAACAACTTGCAGCGCAGCTTGCACAACTGGCGCGACAGGCCCGTCAGGCGGCGCGGTATCGCGCCATCGGCGAAGAACTGCGCCATGCCGAAGGTCTGCTGCTGTACCGCCGTTGGAAAGACGCAGACACCGCCCGCGCCGAGGCAGACGCGCAGCTGCGCGAACGCACCACCGAGGCGGCAAAGGCGGAGTCCGCCGCGCGCGAAGCCACCAAGGCGCGCGAAGCTGCAGATGCCGCCCTGCCCCCCCTGCGCGAGGAGGCGGCTATAGCAGCGGCGATTGTGCAGCGGCTGACTCTCCAGCGGGACACGCTGACCGAGCAGGAACGCCGCGCCGCGGAAACCATTGAAACCCTGACCCGCCGCATCGACCAGATGACCAAGGACATGGAGCGCGAAAGCGGGCTCAACCGCGACGCGGGCGAGACCATCCAGCAACTGGAATGGGAAGCGCGCGAACTGGCCAAGGCAGCCGATGGGCATGACGATAAACTCGCGGCAGCCATCGCAGCGGCACAGGAGGCGGGCGCAGTCCTGCAAGCCCGAGAGTCTGATCTGAGCCAGAAGACCGAAGATGTCGCCCGCCTTGCCGCGCGGCACCAATCGGCGCACCGGCTTCTGTCCGACAGCCAGAAAACGCTCGACCGGAACGAAGCGGATGCGGCCCGCGCGCGTGACGCAATGGCGGCGGCCAAACAATCCCTGGCCGACGCAAAAACCGCGGCGTTGGCGGCGGACAAGGAACAGGTCGCCGCGCGCGATCTGGCCGACCGAGCGGATCAGGTTCTGACAGAGGCCGAAGCGGCCCGCGCCGAAACCCAGTCGCGCGAAGCTGATGCCCGCGCCGAACGGTCCGAAGCCGAAGGCGAGATGAACGCGCTGAGTGCGGAAACCACCGCTCTGGCACGACTGCTTGATCGGGACACTGCCGAGGGTGGTCAGATCCTCGACCGGCTTCATGTGGAACAAGGGTTCGAAAAAGCGTTGGGTGCGGCGCTGGCAGACGATCTGCGCGCGCCCGAGGTCGAAGGCGACGGCCCCACGGGTTGGACAGCACTGCCGCGCTACGACACCGACCAGCCTTTGCCCGAGGGGATCACACCACTCACCAACCACGTGTCAGTGCCAGAGGTGCTGGAACGGCGCATGGCCCAGATCGGCCTTGCGGACCCCGAAGATGCCGCGCGGCTGCAACCATTGCTGAAACCCGGCCAGCGTCTGGTCAGCCTTGAAGGCGATCTCTGGCGCTGGGACGGGTATCGGGCATGGGCCGAAGATGCCCCGTCAGCCGCCGCATTGCGTCTGGAGCAGTTGAACCGGCTTGAGGCGCTGAAACAGGAAACCGCCCTTGCCTCGGCCCGTGTCGATGGCGCGCGCGCCGCGCATGAAAGCTTGACCCAGCGCTTAGCAGATCTGGCGATGGCCGAAAAAGCTGCGCGGCAAGCGCGGCGGGATGCCGATGCAGCTGTGACCGAAGCGGCGCGGAAACTGAGCCGTGCCGAGGCCGACCGCGATATGGCTGAAGGCAAGCTGGAAAGCCTCTCCATGGCCGTGACGCGCCACGAGGAAGAGGCCACTCGTGCGCGCGCGCAACTGGTCGAGGCACAGCGTGCCGTGGCGGATCTGGAAGACCTCGACTCCGCCCGCGCCGAGGTTGAAGACCTCAAGATGACGGTGGAAGCGGCCCGCATGACCATGATGTCGCGCCGGTCAGCTCAGGACGAGCTGCGCCGCGAAGGCGATGCCCGCAAGGCCCGGTCGCAACAGGTCACGAAAGAGCTGAGCGGCTGGCGGCACCGTCTGGACACCGCCGAAAAGCGCAGCGCGGAACTGGCGGACCGGCGGTCGGCTGCACAGACGGAACTGGAAAAGGCGTCCGGTCTTCCGGGTGAACTGGCCGCCCAGCGCGAAACGCTGGGCCATGAAATCACGCAAGCCGAAGCCCGCAAAGCGGCGGCGGATGATACGCTGTCCAGCGGAGAAGCAACGCTGCGCAACGCCGATCAGGCCGAACGCGAAGCCGAACGGAAAGCGTCTGAGGCCCGCGAAGCGCGTGCCCGATCAGAAGCCCGTGCCGAAGCCGCCCGCGACGCGGTCAACGCGGCGGCCGAACGGATCGCCGAAGAGCAGGATACCAGCCCAACCAACCTGTTGCAGAAGCTGGGCGCAGACCCCGACAACCTGCCCCGTGCAGAGGCCATTGATGCCGATGTGAACCGCCTCAAGCGGCAACGCGACGCCTTGGGTGCCGTCAACCTGCGTGCCGAGGAAGACGCGCGCGAAGTACAGGAAGAACATGATCACCTTCTGGCGGAAAAGACCGATCTGGAAGAAGCAATCAAGACATTGCGGTCCGGCATTGCCAGCCTCAACCGCGAAGGGCGCGAACGCCTTTTGACTGCGTTCGAACAGGTGAACAGCAATTTCACTCTGCTCTTCACCCATCTCTTCGGCGGTGGCGAGGCGAACCTTGTCATGGTCGAAAGCGACGACCCGCTGGATGCCGGGCTTGAAATCATGTGCCAACCGCCGGGTAAGAAACTGTCGACGCTGTCGCTTCTGTCGGGTGGGGAACAGACGCTGACCGCGTTGGCGCTGATCTTTGCAGTCTTCCTCGCCAACCCTGCGCCGATCTGTGTGCTCGACGAGGTGGACGCGCCGTTGGACGATGCAAACGTGACACGCTTCTGCGACCTTCTCGATGAAATGTGCCGCCGGACGGACACTCGGTTCCTGATCATCACGCACCATGCCGTCACGATGGCACGCATGGATCGTCTGTTTGGTGTGACGATGCAGGAACAGGGCGTCAGCCAGCTTGTCTCTGTCGATCTCAAGAAAGCCGAACGACTGGTCGCGTAAACGTGTCTCCGGCGTTTGCATGATTACGCTTAAGCTTGCCGCATGATCAGATGTACCGTTGCTTTCATACTTGTGCCCGCTGTCGTTTTTGCCCAGCAATGGGTGCCCCGTGAAGGCGACGAGTTGTTTGATCAGACCAGCCTGGAGCTGCGGCTGAGAGGCGCGACCATCACCTTTTTCGACGATGGTCAGTCCAGGTTCTTCGAGGACGGGCGCTACACCTACACCTATGCGAACGACGGCGGCACCGGGTACGGGTATTTCACAGTCATGCAGGACAGCACGATCTGCATCGAGTTCGTCACCGGATTTTCACGCTGCGATCTGTATGTCACTGACGATCAGGGCCGTTTGATTGTCATCACTGCGTCAGGAGATCGTTTCCCAACGCGCCCCTGATCAAGTAGTACACACCAGAAAGCCCTTGAAAAACCAGCCGTTTTCGAAATTAGTAACAGAACGGGGGATCATCCCGGTCGGCCAAGTTTCGCTCAATTTAACGTTCTGATCACTTTCCTTACACTGACATTAACCGTTTGTTATCTACTGACGGCGGACCCTGTCCGTGACGCGACGCAAGAATTTGAAAGACGCCTCGACGAATGAATGTGCTGATCGTTCAAAACGACGCCAAACTTGGCCGCATCTGGCAACGCCATTTGCAGCGTCAGAGTCATGTTGTGGATGTCGCGCTGGATCAGGACAGCGCCATCGACAGGCTGCACGAACAGTTCTATTCGATCATCATCCTCGACGTTGTGCTGGAAGGCGGCAGCGCCATCGCCGTCGCAGATTACGCGAGCTATCGTCATCCGGACGCCCGCGTGATCTTTGTCACCAATACGAGCTTTTTCTCGGACGGCTCCATCTTCCAGCTTTGCTCGAACGCCTGCGCATTTGTGCCCAGCGCCACCCAGCCCGAAGACTTGGCGGCGATGGTCGAGCATTACGCGAAAACAGCCTAAGCGGCAGCCAGATGGTCACGCCCATGCGGCTCGTCGAAATCGAGAACCGGATTTATCGGGATGATTCGGTAAGGATTGATGGTTTCGTGGCTGTAATGGTAGTGCCGCACGATGTGATCAAGGTTGACGGTCTCGGCAACGCCCGGCTGTTGATAAAGCTCGCGCGTGTAGGCCCAAAGGTTGGGATAATCGATGATCCGGCGTCGGTTGCATTTGAAATGCAGGTGGTAGACCGAATCGAACCGCACCAAGGTGGTGAACAGCCGCCAATCTGCTTCGGTGATCCGGTCGCCGACGAGGTATCGCTGCTGTGAGAGCCGGTCCTCAAGCCAGTCAAGACTGTCGAACAGAGGCACCACAGCCGCGTCATAGGCCTCTTGCGTGGTCGCGAAACCGGATTTGTAGACGCCATTGTTGACGGTGTCATAGACGCGCTCATTGACCGCTTCGATCTCGTCGCGCAAAGCCACTGGCCAGAAATCCTGCGTGTCACCCGTCAGGCCATCGAACGCCGAATTCAGCATGCGGATGATCTCCGAACTCTCATTCGACACAACGATCTCGCGCTGGGTGTCCCACAGGATCGGAACCGTCACGCGCCCCGATGCTTTTGGATCAGCCTTGAGATAGATGTCCCGGGCGAAGGGCAACCCGTAAAGCGTATCCCCGGTCGCACCGGGAAAATCGGGATCAAACGTCCAGCCATCTGACAACATGTCAGGATGGACGACCGATACGCCTATATGATCCGTCAGTCCCTTGATCGCACGGAAGATGAGCGTGCGATGGGCCCATGGGCAGGCAAGGCTGACGTAGAGATGATAACGCCCCGCCTCGGCCTTGAAACCGCTTTCGCCCGTGGGGCCTGCGCTGCCATCCGCGGTGATCCAGTTGCGATAGCGAGAGGTGGTGCGCTTGAACGCGCCACCCGTGCTTTCGGTGTCGTACCATTGGTCTTTCCAGACTCCGTCAACCAGATGTCCCATTTCGTGCTCCTCTTGTCTCTGTCAGACCAACACCTAGACCTCTGCACAGTTTCACAAAACACCTAGGTTCGCGCAGAATGTCATTGATATCCGCACAGACAAGCCTCGCGCCACCCCAAAACCGCCGCCAAAGGGCTCACGTTCTTCGTGTGCCCGCTTTGCACGCATGAGACCGGACATACTCCGATAGAAGACAAGTTGAGCGCCGTTCAACTTGGCATCCTGGCCATGGCGGGGTAAGGGGACCCCGACGATAGTCGGGTGACACCCTTCGCTGGCCAGTCTGGTCGGTTTTTCGCTGGAACCCCATCAACTTGACGACACCGACAAAGACCGCGCATCCATCCGCGGCCTATGGGCGAATTCTTCCATGATCTCTCTTGCACAGTACAAACGACAATGGACCCACAACATTCGCGGCGATCTGCTGTCTGGGTTGGTGGTAGCTCTTGCGTTGATCCCCGAAGCGATCGCGTTCTCGATCATTGCCGGGGTCGACCCCAAGGTCGGCCTGTATGCGTCCTTCTCGATTGCGGTGATCACGGCCATCACAGGGGGCCGGCCAGGCATGATTTCGGCGGCCACTGCGGCAACTGCCGTTCTCATGGTCACGCTGGTCAAGGACCACGGGCTGCAATACCTGCTTGCGGCAACAGTGCTTGCGGGTCTCCTGCAGATCGGCGCAGGACTGCTGAGGCTCGGCTATGTGATGCGCTTCGTGTCGAAATCCGTGATGACCGGCTTTGTCAACGCGCTGGCGATCCTGATCTTCATGGCGCAATTGCCCGAACTCGATCCAAGCCGCGTGCCGATGCTGACCTATGCACTTGTAGCATCGGGTCTGTTAATCATCTACCTCTTTCCCATGGTGACCAAAGCAGTCCCGTCGCCACTGGTCACCATCATCGTGCTGACCGCCGTGGTGGTCTTCATGGGGTGGGATGTGCGCACCGTGGGCGATATGGGCGAACTGCCCGACACGCTGCCGGTGTTCCTCATTCCGGACATTCCGCTGACATTCGAGACCCTGCAGATCATCTTCCCCTATTCGGTTGCGGTGGCCGTGGTTGGACTGCTGGAAAGCCTGATGACCCAGCAGATCGTCGATGACCTCACCGACACCACGTCCAACCGCAATCAGGAATGCATCGGTCAGGGCCTCGCCAATTCGGCCACCGGGTTTATCGGAGGCATGGCAGGCTGCGCCATGATCGGGCAGTCGATCATCAACGTGAAATCCGGCGGACGTGGGCGATTGTCGAGCTTCGTGGCCGGTCTCTTCCTGCTGATCCTTGTCGTAGCTCTCGGCGATATCGTGGCGATCATCCCGATGGCAGCGCTTGTTGCGATCATGATCATGGTGTCCATCGGCACCTTCTCGTGGTCGTCGATCAAGAACCTGCGCGATCACCCACGCTCGTCCTCCATCGTGATGCTGGCGACCGTGTTTTTCGTGATCTACACCCACAACCTCGCCATTGGCGTGTTGGTCGGTGTGCTGCTCTCGGGCATCTTCTTTGCCTGGAAGATCTCGCAACTTTTCCGCGTGCGCTCCACGATCACGCCGGACGGCGAACACCGTACCTATACCATCGAGGGCCAATTGTTCTTCGCCTCGTCCGAGGATTTCATGAAAGCCTTCGATTTCCGCGAAGCCCCCGCCCGCGTGACCATCGACCTCAGCCGCGCGCATATCTGGGACATCTCGTCGGTTGCCGCGCTTGACATGGCCGTTCTCAAGTTCCGCCGCGAAGGTGCGGAGGTCGAGCTGATTGGCCTGAATAAGGCGTCCGAAACCATCGTCGACAGGCTTGCCATTTATGACAAGCCCGGCGCGATGGATGAACTGCTGGGCCACTAGGGAGAAAGACCATGACCACGAACACCCTCATCGCCCTTGTGGACGCCTCCGCTTATGCCGAAAGCGTCTGCCATCACGCAGCTTGGATCGCCGGGCGCACCGACTGGAAGGTCAAGGTCTATCATGTCATGGGCCGCCGCGACGCAGTTGAAAAGCAGGACCTTTCCGGCGCGATCCGTCTTGGTGCCCGGTCCGCGCTTTTGGAGCAACTGACCGAACTTGACACCGCCCGCGCCAAGCTGGCCCATGAACACGGGCGTGCCATTCTTGAAGACGCCAAGGCGATCATCACCCAAGGGGCGGACATCACCGTTGAAACCCGTCTTCGTCAGGGAGATCTGGTTGAAACCGTGACCGCCAAGGAAGAAACCGGCGACATGATCGTCATCGGCAAACGTGGCGAAGCTGCTGGACTGGCGATGGAGCATCTGGGCTCCAACCTCGAACGCATCGTCCGGGCGAGCCACAAGCCTGTATTCATTGCCAACCGCGCGTTCAAGCCGATCACATCCGTGCTGGTTGCCTTTGACGGTGGCCCGTCATCGCTCAAGGCGGTCGATTATATTGCGCGCAGCCCGATGTTCGCGGGGCTTTCCGTCACATTGGTTTTTGCGGGAAAAGAAACTCCTGCCATCCAGAAATCGCTGTCAGATGCTGCCGCCACCCTCAAGGCAGGCGGGTTCGACGCCAAGACACTTGTCCAAAGTGGAGAGCCGGAAAAAGTGCTGGCGCAGATTACCTCGACCGGGGCGCAAGACCTGCTGGTGATGGGCGCTTATGGTCACAGCCGGGTGCGCAGCTTCATCATCGGGTCCACGACAACCGAGATGATCCGCTCGTGCAAGGTACCCGTTCTGATCATGCGCTAGATCAAGATCGCAGTTTCTGCACGATCCAGATCACGATCATCGCGCCAAGGATTGCACCGACAAACCCCGCAACCGCACCAGTGGCGGCCAGCAGGAACCGGATCACCATTCCACCGATCAGCGCCCCTGCCACGCCTACCATCACCGTGGCAAGCGTGCTCATCTCAACTCGCATGACCCGTGTGGCCAGAAATCCGGCCGCTGCCCCGATGATCAAGAGAAAAAGGATGTGCATCGCTTACCTCCGACGCCGGTCACGCACGGAGCTGCGCCAATGGGTCGGCACGATGATCAACGCGCCGAGTGACGAGATGATCGCATTCAAACCGGGCGAACCGAAGCCGAACATGATCCGCACGAAATAGGCAAGGAATGCGCCACCGACGCAGATTATGATGCTCTGGATGATGCCGTTGTTGGTAAACCCGGTTTTCTCAGAGATATATCCCACGATCCCTGCGATCACGACCGTGCCCATCAAGATCATGAACATCCCTACTCTCCCAAACGGGTTCCCTTGGGAACCGCCATACCCCGCAGGAACGTATCGCTGTCCTGCACGCCTTTGCCTGCGCGTTGTGCACGGGTGATGGTAACCGCTCCTGTTCCACACGCAATGGTCAAGGCATCGTCAAGCGCAGTTCCGGCAGGGCCGCTTGCATCGGCCAACCGGCTGCCAAGACATTTTACGCGCTCTGCTCCGATCATCGTCCAGGCCCCCGGAAACGGAGACAGGCCCCGGATCTGGCGGTCGACCTCAACGGCGGGACTGGCCCAGTCAATCTGCGCTTCGGCCTTGTCGATCTTTTGCGCGTAGGTCACGCCAGTCTCCGGCTGGACCTCTGGCGTCAGAGCGTCGATCTGCTGCACTGCCTGTACAATCCGGTCAGCGCCCATCTTGCTCAGACGGTCATGCAGTTCGCCCGTGGTTTCGGTCGCGCCAATCGAGGTCGATTCGCGCAACAGCACTGGCCCCGTATCAAGCCCCGCCTCCATCTGCATGATGCAGATCCCTGTCTCGGAATCTCCGGCCATGATCGCGCGATGGATCGGCGCGGCCCCCCGCCAGCGCGGCAGAAGCGAGGCGTGGATATTCAAACAGCCATGTTTAGGCGCGTCCAGAACCGCTTGCGGCAGGATCAGACCGTAGGCCACCACAACAGCGATGTCTGCGTTCAACGCCGCAAAGTCCTGCTGTGCTTCAACGTTTCGGAGCGTCGTCGGATGCCGAACCTCTAACCCAAGCTCCTCGGCACGCGCGTGCACAGGTGTAGGGCGGTCCTTTTTGCCCCGACCCGCAGGACGTGGCGGCTGGCAATAGACAGCGGCGATCTCGTGCCCGGCCTCGACCAATGCGTCGAGCACCGGAACCGAGAAGTCGGGCGTCCCCATGAAGATGATCCGCATGCCCTAGCCCTTCAGCTTTTTGGCCCGCCGCAAAAGGATGTCGCGCTTGGTCTTGCTCAGATGGTCGAAATACATCTTGCCGTTCAGGTGGTCGATCTGGTGCTGGACCGACGTGGCCCAGAGGCCAACGAAATCCTGCTCGTGAACCGTACCGTCTGCCCCCATGAACCTTACGGTTACGGCACGCGGGCGTTCGATCTTGGCAAAGACGCCGGGCATGTTCGGGCTCGCCTCTTCATGCGACCGAAGCTGGACTGAGGCGTGCAGGATTTCCGGATTCGCCATCCTTACCACCCGCCCCCGGTCATCGGAGGCATCAACAACGGCCAACCGTTTCAGGATACCGATCTGGTTCGCTGCGAGTCCGACACCGGGCATGGCCTCCATCGTGTCGATCATGTCCTCCCAGATCGCGCGAATCTCGTCGGTGATCTCTTCCACCGGCTCAGCGGGTGTGCGCAGGCACTTGTGCGGCCACGGCAGGCAAAGACGCGTGGTCATGCAAGCGCCGCATATCTGGCTTCGACCTGCGCCCGCATCTGGGGTGCAAGGCGGTCAAAGATCACGACGCCATTCAGATGATCCAGTTCATGCTGCGCACAGGTCGCCGCAAATCCCGTGAGCCGCGTTTCATGCCGGAGACCAGCCAGATCGGTGTAACCGAGCGTGATATCAGTAGGGCGCGTTACTTCAGCTGAAACACCGGGAATAGAGAGACAGGCCTCCGTCGCTTGGGCTGTGTCATCGCTAGCCGCATGGATTTCCGGATTGATGCACACGAAAGGGCTGCGGTCACCGTCTTTCCACGTCGGGTCCATCACGAACACACGTTGCATCACACCGATCTGCGGCGCCGCAAGCCCCCGCCCCGGTGCGTCGTACATCGTCTCGAACATATCCCGGACAAGATCGGCCAGCCCGGTCAGATTTTCAACCGGCGCGCAGACCTTGGACAGTCGGGGATCAGGCCATTTGACAATGGGCCGCACAGTCATGCGCGCGCCTGCTCTCGCTTGAGCTTGACCATCTTGCGCGTGATCATCTGGCGTCTGAGCGGCTTCAGGTAGTCGATGAACAGCTTGCCGTTCAAATGGTCGATCTCGTGTTGAACACACGTCGCCCAAAGTCCGTCGAACTCTTCTTCCCTCGGGTTTCCCTTTTCGTCGATCCAAGCCACCTTGACCGCTTCGGGGCGGGTCACGTCGGCGAATTGATCCGGAATGGACAGACAGCCTTCCTCGTAGACGTTCAAATCATCAGAAGACGCAAGAATCTCGGGGTTGAACATGATCAGAGGACGCGGCGTCGACTCCTCGTCTTTGATGCAATCGAGCACGATCAGGCGCGACAACACGCCCACCTGCGGCGCGGCCAAACCAATGCCCGGCGCGTCATACATGGTTTCCAGCATGTCCTTGGCCAGCGTGCGCAAATCGTCCGACAAATCGGGCACAGTGTCACAGACCTTTTTCAGACGCGGGTCCGGGTGGATGAGGATCGGCAATTTCATAGCAGTGATCTAGTAAATGAATGTCCCGAGGGCAATAGACCGGCTCTTGCGCCTGCCGTTCACTGGGGTAGCGTCGCCAAAAAATCCGAGCAGCTTGGAGTGAGACATGCGCGACCTTTTCAACAAACCCAATGACCGCCGTGGACGGCACAGCTCCAAGTGGGACATACTGGAAAGCAAGTTCGACGTTCCAAGCGCCGACGGGATCGCGATGTGGACGGCGGACAGCGACTATCCAACTGCGCCCTGCGTGCTGCGGGCGATGCAGGCAGCAGTGGATCATGGTGTGTTCGGGTACTGGACCGACAACACCGAATATCACGCGGCGATCCAGTGGTGGATGAAGAACCGGCATGGCTGGGACATCGACTCCGACTGGATCGTGACGACCCAAGGGCTGGGCAACGCGATTGCGCTGTGTCTGGATGTGTGGTCAGACCCGGGAGACCGGATTGTTACCTTCAACCCGGTGTATCACGAGTTCGAGTTCAAGATCCGCAGTGCCGGGCGTGTGCCAGTGCAATGCCCTCTAACGTTGGATGGAGACACCTACCAGATCGACTTCGACGATGCGCAGTCGCGGCTGGACGGAACCGAGAAGATGCTGATTTTCTGTTCTCCGCAGAACCCGTCTGGACGCATCTGGAGCGCCGAGGAACTGCGCCAAGTGGCCGAATTCGCCGAGAAGAACGATCTCATCGTCGTGGCGGACGAGATTCACCACGACTTCATCTATCCGGGGCACAGTTTCGTGCCCTACGATGTGGCCGCAAAGGATTCGCGGAATCGTTCGGTGATCCTGACCGCCTCGTCCAAGACCTTTAACATCGCCGGACTGAAAACCGGGAACATCATCATTCCCGACGCCTCCTTGCGCGAAGCGATGGCGCAGCGGCTTCGATCGCTGGACTATTCGCCAAACCGCATGGGGCTTGAGATGGTCACGGCGGCCTACACGCCCGAAGGCGCGGAATGGGTCGATGCGCAGATCGAACATCTCATCGAAAACCGTCGCATCTTTGACGACGCGGTCAACGCGATTCCGGGTGTTCGGTCGTTGCCTTTGGCCTCGACCTATCTCGCATGGGTGGATTTCTCGGATACGGGCATGTCGTTTGAAGAGATCAGCCGACGGGTCCGCAAGGATGCCCGCATCGCGCCCAGCCCCGGCCCGGAGTTTGGCCCCGGTGGCGAAACATTCCTGCGTTTCAACCTTGCCACGCAAACCTATCGCGTCGAAGAGGCGGCCAAACGCCTGCAAGAGGCGTTCAGCGACCTGCAATAAGGTCAGTTGCGCGGCGGACGCGATTTGTAGACCGGCAGTCTCCAGCCCAAAGCGATGGAGCCTGCCCGCAAACCGAAGGTGATTGCAGCCGCAGCCAGCACAGTTGGTGTCTGGCTGAGCCCAATAAAGGGTGCCAGCGCGACCATCGCGGCCCCGGCCACGGCGCAGGTGACATAAAGCTCGCCTTGCTTGAGGACGAGCGGCACTTCGTTCGCCACCACATCGCGCATCAACCCTCCGAGACAGCCTGTAACTGTGCCCATCACCACAACAATCGCCGCGCTTTGCCCCACGTTGGCAGCGATATTGGCCCCCGCCGCCACTGCAAAAGCCAATGCGGCCGCATCGAGCCACAGGATCGCCTTGTACCGGCTTTCGAACAGATGCGCGGTGAAGAACACAACGAAGGCGGCGAAGACAGCAACTCCCAGGTAGGTCGGGTCCGCCATCCAGAAGACAGGGTTCCGGTCCAAAAGCACATCGCGGACCGTCCCGCCACCAACGCCGGTCAGGATCGCGAGAAAGGCAAAGCCGATGATGTCGAGCTGAGCACGGCTGGCCACCAGAGCGCCGGTCAAGGCAAAGACCAGAACTGCCGCATGGTCGATCCACGAAATCAGGGTCACGCCGCGCCTTTTTTGAACGGCTTCATGCCTTCGCGCGCCAACTCATCGGCGCGTTCGTTTTCGGGATGGCCTGCATGGCCCTTGACCCATTCCCATGTCACGTCATGCCGCGCCTGCGCCTCGTCCAGACGTTGCCACAGCTCGACATTTTTAACGGGCTTCTTGTTGGCTGTCTTCCAGCCGTTGCGCTTCCAGCCGTGAATCCAGCCGGTTACGCCGTTCTTCACATAGGCGCTGTCGGTCACGATGGTCACTGCTGACGGTCGCGCCAGTGTTTCCAGCGCATGAATCGCCGCCAGCAATTCCATGCGGTTGTTGGTGGTGTTGGCCTCTCCCCCCGAAAGGGTGCGCTCCTTGACGACGGTATCACCATCTTTGGCCTGCATCAGCACACCCCAACCGCCCGGTCCGGGATTTCCGGAACAGGCTCCGTCGGTATAGGCAAAAAGGTCAGGCATGGGCAGTTACAGAAATCCAGTCAGCGTCCTCGCCGCTTAGCCCTTTGTCACGCCCGCGTCGATAGGGGCCAACGGCAAATCCGGCGGTTTGTAACAGATCGGTCAGTTCGGCTTCGGTGTAGTAGGTATAAAGCCGGTTGATGCTGTCACGGTGTTCCCCAGTGCCTTCCTTGACCGCGATATGGAACAAACCGCCCGGTTTCAGCGCTGCATGAATGGCAGACAGATGTCGTGGCATGTCGGCGCGGGGTGCATGCAGCAAGCTGAAATTGGCCCAGACCCCATCAAAAATCGCCGTTCCGCTGATGTCGTCAAAACTCGCCTGTCGCGCGGTGACGCCGTCGATGGCCGATGCAAGCCCGATCATCTCTGCCGAGGCATCAAGCGCATCGACCACGCACCCTGCCCGCACCATATGGCGGGCCGATGTCCCGGGACCGCAGCCCAGATCAAGCACCCGCGCCCCCTGCGGCAACGCCTTGATAAAGGTGGCCAAGGTGTCGCTTGGCGTGTCAGAAGGCTCTAGCTTGGCATAGTCAGCCGCCCGGGCATCGTAGACGGCGATGGTCTCGCGATCGGTCATAGGAACACTCCGACAGACAGAAAAATCACCACCAAACCGGTGAGGAGAACGCGCAGCGGCATCCACCAAGCCGGGGCAAGGCCCCATTTCCAGAAGGCGAAATCCAGCGCCAGAAGGCCGAGAAACCCGAAGATCAGGTTGGTCCCGGCAGACACCGGCCCACCGCCCGTCATGAAGAATGCCCAGAGCGCCGGGATCACCGACAGCGCATATCCCGTGGCGGCCTGCCCGCCTTCGGCTTTGGTCGCAAAACCCCAAAGCACACCGGACATGAAGCTGAGGATCACCATGCCGTAGCTGAGTTGCACGTAAGGCCCGATAAACCGCGGCCCAAGCGCGTCCATCCCGAATTGTGCCGCTGCCTCGGACAGCAACGTCAGCGCACCCCATGCAAACGGGATCACACCGGCAAGGCCAAGGATAAGCGCGGAACGTGGAATTGGGGTCATGGCAGGTCCGTCTTCATGTTACGGGACGCGACATAGCTCAGGCACGTTCCAGCGCCAACCGCCCGGCCAACGCCGCAAAGAGCGCTGCGAACGAGCGGTTCAGCCAGCGCATCACACGTTCGCTGCCCAAGAGCCACGTGCGTGCAGCAGCGGCGAAGACGCCGTAAAGGACGAAGACCGCGAAGGTCATCAGCATGAAAACCCCGCCCATCAGCGCCATTTCCACCGTCGCGGTTGCCGGGTTGCCGGATAGAAACGGGGGCAACAGGGCCAGAAAGAATATCGACAGTTTCGGGTTCAGGATGTTGATCAAGGCCCCGCGTCGCGCGATCCTCAAGCCGCTTTCCGTTTGACGTTCAGCCGACACCGCCAACGCCCCACCGGATTTCAACGCCTGCCACGCAAGGTAAAGCAGGTAGGCGACACCCGCGAATTTCACCACGTTGAACAGAACCGCCGAAGTATGCAGCACCGCCGCCAATCCAAGTGTTGCCGCCAGCAGGTGCGGCACGATCCCGATGGTGCATCCCAGCGCCGCCCAGATCGACGGCCAGCGCCCCTGCCCCAAGCCGATGGCCAGCGTGTAGATGACGCCCGTTCCGGGTGCGATGACAACGACAAAGGCCGTCAGAAGGAATTGCAGAGACAGCATAGCGGATCCTCACTGGGTGTGCTGTGATGACGCTATACATTTGCTGCCCAATGATCTAGACGCGCGCTTTGGCCCGCTGTTGGGCCGACCTTACAAAAAAGACGATGCTCGTGAAAAAAGCCCTGCAAGATGCCCTTGATGCCCGTGGATATGACACGCTGACCCCGGTTCAGGAGGCGGTTCTCAATCCCGGATATGTCGGCGCCGACCTTTTGGTGTCTGCCCAGACAGGATCGGGCAAAACGCTGGGCTTTGGCCTTGCGATTGCGCCGACGATTCTCGAAGACGAAGCATTCGGCCCCGCAGGTGCACCGCTGGCACTGGTGATCGCGCCGACACGCGAACTTGCGATGCAGGTGAAGCGTGAACTGGCATGGCTTTATGCACAGGCGGGCGTGGTCATGGCCTCGACCGTGGGCGGCATGGACATGCGCGACGAACGCCGCGCGCTGGAGCGTGGTGCGCATATCGTCGTCGCCACGCCGGGGCGCCTGCGCGACCACATCATGCGCAGTTCTATCGACCTGTCGCAGTGCCGTGCCGTGATCCTTGACGAAGCCGACGAGATGCTGGACCTCGGATTCCGCGAAGACCTTGAATTTATTCTTGGCGAAGCCCCCGAAGACCGTCAGACGCTGCTGTTCTCGGCCACCGTGCCGCCGCAGATCGCCAAGCTGGCCAAAAGCTATCAGCGCGATGCGATCCGCGTGGTCACCAAGTCTGAAACAAGCCAGCACGCCGATATCGCCTACCGAGCCATGCTGGTGAGCGACCGCGACACCGACAATGCTGTCATCAATACTCTCCGCTATTACGAAGCGCCCAACGCCATCGTGTTCGCCAACACCCGTGCGATGGTGAACCGACTGACCACGCGCCTGTCGAACCGGGGGTTCCAGGTTGTGGCGCTGTCGGGCGAACTCTCCCAGACCGAACGCACCCATGCGCTGCAAGCGATGCGCGACGGGCGGGCGCAGGTCTGCGTGGCGACTGACGTGGCTGCGCGCGGGATCGACCTGCCGAACCTCGATCTGGTGGTCCATGCCGAATTGCCGTCGAACCACGAGACCCTTCTCCACCGTTCTGGCCGGACCGGTCGCGCCGGGCGCAAAGGTGTGTCTGCACTGATCGTGACACCAAAAGTGCGCAAGAAAGCCGAGCGCATTCTGGGCATGGCCAAGTTGAAGTCCGACTGGGGGTCTGCACCTTCGGCGGATGAAGTGCTGGCGCGCGACGAGGATCGCATGTTTGCCGATCCTGCATGGGAAACCCCGGTTGGCGAATCCGAAGAAGCCGTGGTCAACCGTCTCGTGGCAGAAAAAACGCCCGAACAGATCGCAGTCGCCTATCTGCGCATGTTCCGCGAACAGCACACGGCACCCGAGGAACTGTCCGATCCAGGTGCAAAGCCTGAGAAGCGCGAAGAATTCGGCCCGAGTGTCTGGTTCGCCGTGTCCGGTGGGCGTGCGGCCGACGCCGAACCGCGTCGCATCCTGCCAATGGTCTGCGGTGCGGGCGATTTAAGCAAGGACGATATCGGCGCAATCCGCATCCAGCAGGATCATTCGCTGGTGCAGATCAAGGAATCCTCGGTCGCGCGGTTCCTGAACGCGGTCGGACCCTCCATGGAACTGGAAAAGGGCGTGACCCTGACCAAGCTCGACAAAGCGCCCGATTTCGATCGTGGGGCGCGGCCAGCCGCAAATCGTGGCCCGAAGCCCGAGCGGAAGCCTTATGGCGACAAGCCAGAGCGCAAGTCCTACGACGACCGGCCCAAGCCGGAGCCCCGCGCGGAACGCGCTGAACCGGTAGCAGAGCCCGTTCAAGAGGTTGCACCGAAACCGGCCCCAAAGTCCGCAGCGCCCATCGACTGGAACGATGAGCCGACCCCACGTGTGCGCAAGCCGAAACCGGCGGATCGCAAACCGGCGGGTAAACCGACTGGCAAGCCTTATGGCAAGGCTGATGGCCCGGCACGCGAACGCAAGCCCTACCAAGGCAAATCCGACGGCCCCGCACGCGAGCGCAAACCCTATGGCGACAAACCCGGTGGTGAGCGTCCGCCGCGTCGTTCGGAAAGCGAATTTCAGGCCCAGCCCTACAAGGGAAAAGGCAAGCCCAAAGGTCCGCCCCCGCCCGAAGGCCGCCCCGACAGCAAGAAGAACATCGCCCGTGCCGCCGCTCGCGCAAATGCTGGTGACCCGTCACAAAGCATGCGCAAACCACGTGCGGGCGCTGCAAAACCGGGTGGAAAACCTGCGGGTAAGTTCGGTGGGAAGCCGGCGGGAAAATTTGGTGGGAAACCGTCCGGAAAATTCAGCGGTAAACCTGGCGGTAAAAAATGACGATATCAAGGGTGCGTGTGAAAACGCACCCTACGCCGGGATGTGTCCTGTAGGGAGTATGCTTGCGCGCATCTTCAAGCAGGCACCCGCAACACTCGAGGCACCTTGAACTCGACGTTTTCGACGGCCGTTTCAACCATCTCCACAGTCACATCGTACCGATCCCGGAATGCGTCGATCACCTCGGTGATCAACTCTTCCGGCGCGCTGGCACCAGCGGTAATACCGACGCTCGAAATCCCGTCGAGTGACCGCCAGTCGATGTCGGGCGCACGTTGGACCAGCTGCGAATAGGCGCAGCCCGCCTTGCTGCCAACTTCGACCAAGCGCTTTGAGTTGGACGAATTGGGCGCACCGACCACCAGCATGGCGTCGCATTTCGGAGCCATCGCCTTGACCGCTTCCTGACGGTTGGTCGTGGCGTAGCAGATGTCTTCCTTGTGCGGGCCAACGATCTTGGGAAACCGGGCCTGCAGGGCTGCCACGATGTCGATCGTGTCATCCACGCTGAGCGTCGTCTGTGTGACAAATGCCAGACGTTCGGGATCGCGCACCTCAACCGTGGCAACATCTTCAACCGTTTCGACCAGCAGGACCTCGCCTTCGGGCAATTGCCCCATCGTGCCGATGGTTTCCGGATGGCCTTCGTGGCCGATCATGATCATTTGCAGCCCGTTGTCGTGGTGGCGCGCGGCTTCGATATGCACCTTGCTCACCAACGGGCAGGTCGCATCGACATAGATCATCTCGCGCTTAGCGGCTTCGGCGGGTACCGCTTTCGGCACGCCATGCGCCGAAAAGATCACCGGACGGTCGTTGGGACACTCTTCCAGTTCCTCGACAAACACCGCACCCTTGGCGCGCAACCCGTCCACAACGTATTTGTTGTGCACGATCTCGTGGCGTACATAGACCGGCGCACCCCACTTCTCGAGCGCCATCTCAACGATCTTTATGGCGCGGTCCACACCGGCGCAGAACCCGCGCGGGGCAGCAAGGTAAAGGGTCAGGGGCGGTTTGGTCATGTCGGTCTCCGTCTTGCCCAAGACCTAAAGCCTCAACGGCCACGTTTCCAGTGGAATGCGCCTTTCACCGATGTGTGAATTGACCTTCCTGCGCAGGAAGCCTGCGATTGCCATGCATCAACACCGGGAGTCCGCATGAAAAAGACCGCCATTGCAAGCCTGATAACCGCGTTCGTTCTGGCAGGAGCCGTCTGGATCGCGCCAGCATGGACGGCGGACGAGGCGCGTCCGACCCTGCCATATGACGACGCCGTTCGGGTGGCCGAGGGCAAAGCGCTTTATGCCGAGTATTGCGCAAGCTGCCATGGCGCCAACCTCGAAGGGCAGCAACCCAACTGGCAGGATCGCGATGCGGACGGGTATCTTCCCGCACCGCCGCATGACGCAACCGGCCACACCTGGCACCATAACAACGCGCTGTTGATGCGGATCGTTCGTGAAGGCACAGAAGCCATCGTCGGCGGCAGCTACAAGTCGAACATGATAGGATTTGGCGATGTCCTGACAGATGACGAGATCGCCAGCGTGCTGGGCTACATCAAGAGCACATGGCCCGCTGAGATTCAGGGCATCCACAACGAGATCAACGCCCGCGTCCTGCCGTAAAACCCAAAGCTTTGGGCCCTAAATAGCAGGCGACTTTTTTGCCGCTTGCAACGGCACGATCTTGGAGTCATGGCGGTGACATGCGCCTGACTGAGTATCTTCGCGCGAATGCGCCCTTTCTGACCGCAGGTGCGATGCTCACCTTCCTGTCGTCTTTTGGGCAAACCTATTTCATTTCGCTCTTTGCCGGAGAGATCCGGCTGGCCTTTGATCTGACCCACGGCGCGTGGGGCGGTATCTACATGGTGGGCACCATGGCCTCTGCCGCGCTGATGATCTGGGCCGGAAGCCTGACCGATGTTTTCCGCGTGCGGCTTTTGGGGCCGCTGGTTCTGGTCGGGCTGGCTCTGTCCTGTCTTGCCATGGCCTTCAACCCTTGGGTCTGGGCGTTGCCCGTGATCATCTTCGCACTGCGGTTCTTCGGACAGGGCATGTGTTCCCACATTGCCGTTGTTGCCATGGCCCGCTGGTTTGTTGCCACGCGCGGACGCGCCCTCTCGATTGCGACGTTGGGGTTTGCTGTGGGAGAGTCCCTTGTGCCGTTGACTGTGGTTGCTGCCATGACGGTGATGGCGTGGCAGACCCTTTGGATCATTGGGGCGCTGGTCTGCATTTGCGCGGTTCCCATTCTGGCCCGGCTTCTGGCGCAGGAACGCACGCCTGCCTCTCATGCAGAAACCGATGTTTCACTGGGCATGTCCGGGCGCCATTGGCGGCGCATGGAAGTGCTGAAACATCCTCTGTTCTGGTGCATGGTGCCCGCTGTTCTTGGCCCGTCTGCGTTCAACACCGCCTTCTTTTTCCATCAGGTCCATCTTGCCGAGGTCAAGGGACTGGAACATCTGGTCTTCGTCAGCTTCTTCCCGCTCTATACCGCGATCGGCATCACCTCGATGGTGGTGTCCGGCTGGGCATTGGACAAGCTGGGAACCGCGCGGCTGACGCCATTTTATCAGGTGCCGATGGTGGGTGCCTTCCTGTTGTTTGCCGCCAGCGAAAGTCCCGCGACCCTTGCCTTGGGGTTTGTCTTTCTTGGCATCACATCCGGCGCGAATTCGACGTTGCCCAACGCGTTCTGGGCGGAGTTCTACGGCACCGCACATATCGGCGCGATCAAGTCGATGGCAACGGCGGTCATGGTGCTGGGATCAGCTCTTGGTCCGGGCGTGTCTGGACTGCTGATCGACCGGGGTGTCGGCATCGAAACGCAGTTCGTGGGTGTGGCAGCCTATTTCTGCATGACAACGCTGCTGATGTTCGTTGGCATAACACGCGCTGCGCGCGACCTGCCCCTTGCGCAGACCCAAGCAGAAATCAGAATGCCGCAGCCGTAACCATGGCCACAACGATATAGCGCACCGTCTTGGCGATGCTGACCAAGAGAAAAAACAACCAGACATTCGTCCGCATGACCCCAGCCACGATGGTCAAGGCGTCACCAAGTGGGGCCCAACTGAACAAAAGGGTCCAGACACCCCATTTGAGATACCAGTCCCGTGCCCGGTCAAGCTGTGCTTCGGAAACCGGGAACCATCGCCGACCGCGATAGCGTTGCAGAACCCGGCCTAAGGCGTAATTGAGCCCGGAGCCGAGGATATTTCCGACGCTGGCAAATAGGATGATCCATTCAATCGGAATGTCGCCCCGCAATTGCAGCGCGACGAACACAATCTCGGATTGGAACGGGAGGATCGTCGCCGCCCCGAACGCCACAATGAATAGACTGCCGAGTGAGAGCAGGTCACTCCACATGGGGCGTTCGGGACAGGATCAACGCTTAGTCTTGCTCGGCCGCAACCGGTTGACGCTCTGGCATAGGATCGCGCGGTGGCCGCCCGATCACATCACGCAGTTCGTCGAGTTCGATGAAGTTGTCCGCCTGACGGCGCAGTTCGTCCGCGATCATCGGTGGTTGGCTGCGGATGGTCGAAACAACCGACACGCGCACACCTTTGCGCTGCAGGCTTTCGATCAGCGGACGGAAGTCACCATCGCCCGAGAAAAGGACAACGTGATCGACGTGATCGGCCAGTTCCATGGCATCGACGGTAAGTTCGATGTCCATGTTGCCTTTGACCTTACGCCGGCCTTGGCTGTCTGTGTATTCCTTGGCCGGTTTCGTGCGCATGTTGAAACCGTTGTAATGCAACCAATCGACAAGGGGTCGGATCGGCGAATACTCGTCATTTTCAAGAAGCGCTGTGTAGTAGAATGCACGCAGAAGTTTTCCACGGCGTACAAATTCCTGGCGCAACAGCTTGTAGTCGATGTCGAACCCGAGCGACTTTGCAGCCGCGTAGAGATTTGATCCATCAATGAACAACGCCAAACGCTCGTCTTTGTAGAACATGAATTGAGCCTTTCAAAATATCGACACGACTAAACCGGCAAACGGGAGTGGTGGTTCCGAAGCCCAATGGCCAAGCCGTGCAGGGTGATTTAATGATTTGACATAGTATCGCAAGGTGAGATTTCTGAGCACTCTCGCACATATGACAAATTTATGAACAACTTTTATATCGCCATGGGCGCGAATCTGCCGTCTGGCGGCTCTTCGCCGAAGGATACTCTGAACGCTGCGATCAACGATTTCAGCCAACAAAATATGACGATTGCGGCAATCAGTGCCTTCTATAGCACCCCTTGTTTCCCGCCTGGAGCAGGTCCGGATTACGTCAATGCCGCAGTTCATCTAAAGTCTGACCTGACTTCCAAAGATATGCTGGCCCACCTTCATGAGATCGAGGCAAAACACGGCCGGGAACGCCTGGAGCGTTGGGGAATGCGCACATTGGACCTTGATCTTGTTGCCTGCGGCGACTCGGTCCTGCCGGATTTGGCGACATACGAACACTGGCGGACCTTGCCGCAGGATACGCAGCGGCAGGCGGCGCCTTCGGATTTGATCCTCCCGCACCCCCGATTGCAGGACCGCGCATTTGTTCTTGTGCCACTCAGGGATATTGCGGCAGACTGGCGTCATCCGGTCTTGCATTTGACCGTGACCGAGATGTGCAACGCGCTCGCGCCAGAGGCTCTGGCCGAGATTGTTGTGCTTGAATCCTGATATCGACTTGTATTCATCCAGCCAGAGAGATATCTAGCAATCTCTCAAAGGCTGCCCGATGAATTGGAGTTCCCATGGCCCGCGTGACGGTTGAAGATTGCGTCGACAAAGTCCCAAATCGTTTTGAGCTTGTGATGCTTGCCGCGCATCGCGCCCGCGAAGTGTCTGCAGGTGCTGCAATCACGGTCGATCGCGACAATGACAAGAACCCCGTTGTTGCGCTTCGCGAAATTGCGGACGAAACTCAGTCGGCGGACGAACTTCGCGAGCGCCTGATCGAATCGAATCAGACGCAGATCGAAGTGGACGAGCCGGAAGAAGACGCAATGGCGCTGCTTATGGGTGCGGAACCCGACAAGCCCGTCGACGACGATCTTTCCGAAGAAAAGCTGCTCCGCGCGCTGATGGAGGCGCAGGGTCAGGGCTAAGGCCCGCCGCGATGCGGGCCGCATGTGAATGAGGCGCCGATGATCGCGGCAGACGACCTTGTTGCGCTGGTGCGCAACTACAACCCCAAGACCAATGAGGCGCTCATCCGCGCCGCCTATGACTATGGCCGCGAGATGCATGAGGGTCAGTTTCGTCACTCGGGCGAACCCTATTTCTCGCATCCTGTCGCTGTGGCCGCGATTCTGACCGAACAGCAGCTTGACGATGCGACGATCATCACCGCGCTTTTGCACGACACCATCGAAGACACCAAATCCACCTATTCCGAAGTAGCTGTTCGCTTTGGTAACGAGGTGGCGATGCTGGTTGATGGGGTGACCAAGCTGACCAATCTCCAGCTTTCCAGCTCCGAAACCAAACAGGCCGAGAATTTCCGCAAGCTGTTCATGGCCATGTCCAAGGATCTGCGTGTGATCCTCGTCAAGCTGGCCGACCGTCTGCATAACATGCGGACGATCAAGGCGATGAAGCCGGAAAAGCAAATCCAAAAATCGCGCGAAACCATGGACATCTACGCGCCTCTGGCGGGCCGTATGGGGATGCAATGGATGCGCGAAGAGCTTGAGGATTTGGCCTTCCGCGTGCTGAATCCCGAAGGCCGTGCCAGTATTATTCGCCGCTTCATCACGCTCCAGAAGGAAACCGGGGATGTCATCCACCGGATCACTGGCGACATGCGGCACGAGTTGGAAAAGGCCGGGATCGACGCCGAAGTGTTCGGTCGCGCCAAGAAACCCTATTCGATCTGGCGCAAGATGCAGGAGAAAGAGATCGGGTTCTCCCGCCTGTCCGACATTTATGGCTTCCGGATCATCACCCGAACCAAGGCTGATTGCTATGCCACGCTGGGCGTCATTCACCAACGATGGCGCGCCATTCCCGGCCGCTTCAAGGATTACATCAGCGAACCCAAATCGAACGGCTACCGGTCGATCCACACCACGGTCTCCGGCCGCGATGGCAAGCGTGTCGAGGTGCAGATCCGCACCCGTCAGATGCACGACGTGGCAGAAACCGGGGTGGCCGCGCATTGGTCCTATCGTGATGGTGTGCGCAGCGAAAACCCCTTTGCCGTGGACCCCGCAAAATGGGTCGCCTCGCTGACCGAACAGTTTGACGGGGATGACGACCACGAAGACTTTCTCGAGGCGGTCAAGCTCGAGATGTATCCCGACAAAGTGTTCTGCTTCACCCCGAAGGGGGACGTCGTAAAGTTGCCGCGCGGCGCAACGCCTCTGGATTTTGCCTATGCGATCCATACGCGAATTGGATCGGGCTGCGTCGGGGCAAAAGTGGATGGCATCCGCGTGCCTCTGTGGACACGGCTGAAGAACGGCCAATCCGTCGATATCGTCACCGCAGAGGGCCAGACCCCGCAGGCGACGTGGCTGGACATCGCGACAACCGGCAAGGCCAAATCAGCCATTCGCCGGGAACTGCGCGAAGCCGGGCGCGAACGCTATGCACAGCTTGGCCGCGAACTGGCGCGCTCTGCCTTCGAGAATGTGGGCAAGAAATCCAGTGACAAGGTTCTGGAAATGGCCGCCCGCAACCTCCGAATCCCCGACGCACAGGACCTGCTTGCACGCCTGGGAAGCGCGGAAATGTCGGCGCGTGAAGTGGTTGCGGCGGTTTATCCGGATCTTGCGCCGGCACCCACCGATTTCATCGAAATGCAAAGCGCGGTGATCGGTCTCGACAAGGGGCAGGCCTTTGATCGTGCACCCTGCTGCCAGCCGCTTCCGGGCGAAAGAATTGTGGGCATCGTGCAGCGCGGCAAGGGCGTCACGGTCCATTCCATCGACTGCGGTGCCTTGGTTGCCTATGAAGATCACCCCTCTCGCTGGCTTGACCTGCATTGGGCCGCAGGGAACCACCCCCCTGTCTATGCGGTTTCCCTTGAACTGACGATTGGCAACGATGCCGGGGTACTGGGACGGATTTGCACATTGATCGGCGAAAAAAAGGCCAATATCTCTGACCTGATTTTTGTGGATCGAAAACCGGACTTTTACAAACTGCTCATAGATATCGACTTGAGTGATGCAAACCATCTGCATGCAGTCATGTCGGCGCTCGAAGCGGAAAGTGATGTAGCGTCCGTGGTTCGGCGGCGGGATCCTGCATTGTCGACACAAGCGGCTGCGGCCGAATAAGAAGATCGAAGGGACGCGAGTTGGTATTCAAACGGCGGGACAGGCGGTCGATCTTGACCACCCTCCGTGAGGCGCTTTGGCCGCGCGGAGGGTGGACTCGCGCCGCGCGTTACGTCCAGCACCGGCTGAATCGCCTTCCAGACCCGCCCGAACGAATCGCGCGCGGCATCTTTGCCGGTGTTCTGACGACCTTCACACCCTTCTACGGTCTGCATTTCCTGACCGCTGGTATCATTGCGTGGGTGATGCGTGGCAATATCCTCGCCGCGCTTCTGTCGACCTTCTTTGGCAATCCCCTGACATATGTACCGATCAGCGTGGCTTCCCTGCAAACCGGATACTGGCTCTTGGGGCTTGGTGAAATTCGCCACGCGCATGGCAGCATTGGCTACAAGTTTGCGAAAGCCGGGGAAGACCTCTGGCGCAACTTCATGGCTATGTTCACCGACGCCACTGCCAATTGGGAAGGCTTGGGCATCTTCTATGACGAGGTGTTCTTTCCTTGGCTCATCGGCGGCATCCTTCCGGGTATTCTATGCGGGCTGGTGTGCTACTACCTCTCAGTGCCATTGATCCGCGCCTATCAGAACCGCCGCAAAGGCGCATTGAAGGCCAAGCTGGCGTCATTGAAGAAAAAGAAGAAACAGGCTGACGATGGGCAAGCGGCGGACTAGGTTCTGCCTCAATAATGGAGGCGAGAATGACTGACTATGCAGGCCGCTTGCGGCTCGGTGTGAATATCGACCATGTGGCCACCCTGCGCAATGCGCGCGGAGGCGACCTCCCCGATCCGGTGCGGGCCGCACAATTGGCCGAAGAAGCCGGGGCCGACGGCATCACGGCTCATCTGCGCGAAGACCGCCGCCATATCATCGACAGCGACATTGACCGTCTCATGGAGACTCTGCGCGTGCCGTTGAATTTCGAAATGGCCGCAACCGACGAGATGCAGAAGATCGCCCTGCGCCACAAACCCCATGCGGTTTGTATCGTCCCCGAAAAACGCGAGGAACGGACCACCGAAGGTGGTCTGGAAGTCGCGCGCGAGGAAAACAAGCTGGCCGGATACATCGCCCCCTTGCGCGAGGCTGGCTGCCGCGTGTCAATCTTCATCGGGGCTGATGAACGTCAAATCGCGGCGGCCCATCGCATCGGGGCACAAGTCATCGAACTGCACACCGGGGCCTATTGCGACGCCCATGCCGAGGGCGATTTCGCAACCCGCGACCGCGAATTGGAAATGATGCGCGAAATGTCCGCCTATGCACATTCGCTGGGCCTTGAGGTTCATGCGGGGCATGGGCTGAATTACGAAACCGTCGCGCCGGTTGCTGCCTTCCCGGAAGTGGTCGAACTCAATATCGGGCATTTTCTGATCGGGGAATCGGTGTTTCGCGGGCTCGGCCCTGCAATTGCCGAGATGCGTCGCCTCATGGATGCCGCGCGGGCCTGACGGGAAGCTATGGCCCGCCCGCTCCTGACCTATCTGGCGATCCTGATCGCGGGCATTTCCATCCTCGTGCTTGAAGTCGCACGGTCGGGCGTAACGGTTACGGATCGCTTTGTCGGCCCGACCCCCGTAGCCACGCTGGCGCGCGCAGGCGCGGATGGACCAAACGTGGTCATTGCCCACGGGTTTGCCGGGTCACGCGAGATGATGCAGGGCTATGGTCTCATCCTCGCGCAGGCGGGCTATAGGGTGCACATGTTTGACTTCGAAGGCCACGGCGCGCACCTCGTGCCGATGTCGGGCGACGTGACCAAGATCGAAGGCACAACCCGACTTCTGATGGATCAGACCCGCGCTGTGATCGACGATGTGTCAGACGGCGCGCCTGTTGCCCTGCTGGGGCATTCCATGGCGACCGATGTTCTGATCCGCGTGGCGCTGGAGGCAGAGACAGGCCCACTTGTCCTGCTGTCCGCGTTTTCTCAGGCGGTCACGGCAGACCAGCCGAAAGACATGCTGCTGATCTCGGGCCAATGGGAACCGCATTTGCGGGAATTCGGCGTTGATGCGTTGCAGACGGTCGACCCGGACGCACAGGAAGGCGAAACAGTGAAGCAGGGCGATGTGATCCGCGCCGCGATCATCGCGCCGTGGACAGAGCATGTCGCCATCCTGCAATCCCGCACCGGACGTCTGGCGGCGTTGGACTGGCTGAACCGCGCTTATGAGCGCGACACGGTCGCATCCGCACCACCAACCGGCTGGGCCTTTCTGGCTTTGATGGCGTCGATCACCGTTCTGGCCTCGCTTTTGGCGCGGATGGTTGTTCCGGAAGCCGCCCTGCCCCCCAGCCATCAACCCGGCGTTCTTCGCTATCTTGGCACGTTGCTCGTGCCCGCCATACTGACACCCTTCATCGCGCTGCCGTTGGATTTCGGCGTCTTGCCCGTGCTCGTGGCCGATTACCTCGCTATTCATCTGGGTGTGTTCGGACTGCTTAGCCTTGCGATGCAGCGCTGGCTTTGGGGGCCATTTGCCCTTGGCTGGACCGGAGTGGTTCCATTCACGCTTGCCCTTGTCGCGCTCCTTGCGTGGGGGATTGGCGTTTTCGGTTTTGCACTGGACCGATATGGCGCGAACTTTTTTCCAATCGCAGAACGCCTGCCCATCATCGCCGCCTTGGTCATCGGCGCGATTCCGTTCATGGTTGCAGATGCGCAATTGGTCTGGAAAGCGCCGCTCTGGCGACGCATCGCGGCACGTGTGGCGCTCTTGGTGTCACTGGGCATTGCTGTGGCGCTCGATCTTGAAGGACTGTTCTTCTTGCTGATCATAGCGCCCGTGATCCTTCTGTTTTTCTTCGTCCACGGCGCGATGGGCCGCGCCTTTGGCAAACGCGCAGGGCCATTGCTGGCCGGGATAGCACTGGGGATCATCCTCGCATGGGCGTTGGGCGTTAGCTTTCCCATGTTTGCAGCAACCGGAGCAGGCACATGATCATCGGCATCGGAACCGATCTGGCCAATATCGACCGCATCGCTGGCACGCTGGAACGGTTCGGCGACCGTTTCCGCAACCGCGTTTTCACGGAGACCGAGCAACGCAAGGCAGAACGCCGCCGCGATGTGGCGGGCACCTATGCCAAACGCTGGGCCGCCAAGGAGGCGTGTTCCAAAGCGCTTGGTACAGGGCTTCGCATGGGCATCGCGTGGAAGGATATGTCGGTGCGCAACCTGCACACCGGGCAACCGATCATGGAGGTCACCGGCTGGGCGAAAAAGCGGCTGGACGACCTGACACCCGAAGGCCATGAGGCGATCATCCACGTCACGCTGACCGACGATCACCCTTGGGCACAGGCCACCGTGTTGATCGAGGCGAGACCCAAGTAACGGGCGCTTGGCTTGACACCCGCGCCGCCCCCGCTCATGTAGCGCGGGACAACCGAGCAGAAGGCAGGAACATGGCGTCTGAAACCAAGAAAAGCGGCGGGATCGTCGAGACGATCAAGACCATCGTTTATGCTCTTCTGATTGCAGGAGTGTTCCGGACGCTGTTCTTCCAGCCGTTCTGGATTCCTTCAGGTTCAATGAAGGACACCCTGCTGATCGGAGATTTCCTTTTCGTCAACAAGATGTCCTACGGCTATTCCTACGCCTCGTGCCCATCGCTCTATATGCCGAATTTGGGCATCGACATTGACGCCAAAGACCTGTGTGGATGGGCCGATGGCGACAACAGCCGCCTTTTCGGCTCTGAACCCGAACGCGGTGATGTCGCGGTGTTTCGCCATCCCGTGACAGGGCGCGATTTCATCAAGCGCGTGATTGGCCTGCCCGGTGACGAGATCCAGATGATCCGTGGCGTACTGCACATCAACGGCACCGCTGTCGAACTCGCACAACAGCCAGATTTCGAGGAACCTGCTTCACCGCAGGGTCCGCAGGGTCTGCGCCCGCGCTGCGCCAACGGTCCGGTTGGCACTGGCGGTACCTGTATCAAGGAACGCTTTGCCGAAACGCTGCCCATCGGACGCACACACTCGATCTTAAATATCGGCACACAAGGGTCCGACAATACGCCGGTCTACACAGTGCCCGAAGGCCACTACTTCATGATGGGTGACAACCGCGACAATTCCTCGGACAGCCGCGTACCCAGCGTCGCAGGCGGGGTCGGGTTTGTGCCATATGAGAACATAATCGGCAAAGCCACCCGCGTGATGTTCTCGTCCGCCGGATCGTCGATGCTGTTCTTCTGGACATGGCGCGGCGACCGCTTTTTCGAGAAGATCGAGTAGTGAAACTGTCGGCTGACCTTCAGGCGCTTTCGACGCGTTTGGGGCATCGGTTCGAACGGCCGGAACTTCTGGTGCGGGCCGTGACCCATTCGTCGCGCGCGGGCGTGAACCGCGAAGACAACCATCGTCTCGAATTCCTTGGCGACCGGGTGCTTGGGTTGGTCATGGCCGAAGCCCTGCTCGCCGAGGACGAATCGGCGGCAGAGGGGCAACTGGCCCCAAGGTTCAACGCCCTTGTGCGCAAGGAAGCGTGTGCCGACGTTGCACGCGAGATTGATCTGGGGTCCGCCCTGAAACTTGGCCGCTCGGAAATGCTGTCCGGTGGGCGGCGCAAGCAGGCGCTCTTGGGCGATGCGATGGAGGCAGTGATCGCCGCAGTGTATCTGGATGCCGGATTCGACGCTGCAAAGGCGATGGTTCTGCGCCTCTGGGGCGATCGCATCGGCGCGGTCAAGGAAGACGCACGCGACGCCAAAACCGCGCTGCAGGAATGGGCCCAAGCGCGCGCCATGCCGCCACCCAGCTATGTGGAGCTGTCCCGCGATGGCCCCGACCACGCACCTGTCTTCGTGATCGAAGTCCGCCTTGAGGACGGCCAGTCCGCTAAGGCCAAAGCCGGGTCCAAACGGCAGGCAGAGCAAGCAGCCGCCAAGACGCTGCTTGCCGCCGTTGAAAAGAGCACGTCTTGACCGACAACCTGCGTGGCAGCCTGTTCATGGTTCTCGCCATGCTGGGCTTTGCCATCGAGGACGCGTTCTTCAAGGCAGCCACTGGCACGGGTGATGTCTCTCCGGGTGTCGGAACGATGCTCTTCGGACTTTTCGGAACGGGCTTCTTTCTGCTCTACGCACTCTGGCGCCGCGAACAGCTGTACAGCCACGCCTATATCGAAGGCCCGCTCCTGATCCGATCGGCGTTCGAAATTCTGGGTCGTCTGTTCTTTGCCCTCAGCCTTGCCTTCGTACCGCTCTCTACAACATCCGCCATCCTGCAAGCCGCCCCGCTGGTGGTCACCCTTGGCGCGGTGATTGTTCTCAAAGAAAAGGTCGGACTACGCCGCTGGATCGCAATGGCTGTCGGCTTTTTCGGGGTCCTGCTGATCCTGCGCCCCACCCCATCAGGGTTTGACGCAACCGTCATTTTCGCCGTTCTGGGCATGATTGGTTTTGCCGGTCGGGACCTGATGACCCGCGCCAGCCCGCCGGAAGTGTCAGCAACGCAGCTTGGTATCCTCGGATTCTTGATGGTCTTTATCGCCGGGGTCGTCATCACGCTGTTCGAAAGCGCGCCCCTCGCTGCCCCAAGTCTGCCTGCCCTGACAATGCTCATGGGCACCGGGCTGGCGGGTCTCATCGGCTACAGCGCCCTGACCAAGGCCATGCGGACCGGAGAAGTCTCTGTCGTGGCCCCTTTCCGCTATTCCCGCCTCTTGATCGCTCTGGTCTTTGCTTATCTTATCTTCGGCGAACGGCCTGACGCGCTGACGCTGATCGGCGCCACCTTGATTGTCGGCAGCGGTGTCTACACCTTGGTGCGCAGCGGGCGCAAAGACAGGGCTGGCTCTGCCCCGCGAACTGGCGTATGACGCCGGACTTCTAAGGATGGATGCACCTATGACCACGCGCGCCGGTTTCGTCGCTTTGATCGGAGAGCCCAATGCGGGCAAATCCACGCTGACCAATCAGATGGTCGGCGCGAAAGTGTCGATCGTGACCCACAAGGTGCAGACCACCCGCGCACGCATTCGCGGTGTCGCCATCGAAGGGGATGCGCAGATCGTGCTGGTGGACACGCCCGGTCTGTTCAAACCGCGCCGCCGCCTCGATCGCGCGATGGTTGCCGCAGCCTGGAGCGGCGCGTCCGATGCCGATATCGTTGTTCTGCTGATCGAAGCGCATCGCGGCATCACCGAAGGAGTCGACGCGATTTTTGAGAACCTTGGCGAAGTCGTGGGCAAACGCCCTGTCGCGCTGGCCATCAACAAGATCGACCGCGTCGAAGCACCTCGCCTTCTGGCGCTGACCCAACAGATGAACGAAAAGTTCCCTTTTACCGAAACCTTCCTGATTTCGGCAGAAAAGGGTCATGGGGTCAAAGCCCTGCGCAAATGGCTGGCGGCTGAACTGCCGGAAAGCCCGTGGCTATATCCCGAAGACCAGATCGCCGATCTGCCGCTGCGCATGATCGCCGCTGAGATGACCCGCGAAAAGCTGACGCTGCGCCTGCATCAGGAATTGCCGTACCAGCTCACCGTCGAGACCGAGCATTGGGAAGAACGTGACGACGGCTCGGCGCGGATTGACCAGGTGATTTACGTGGTCCGTGATGGCCACAAGGGCATCGTTCTGGGCAACAAGGGCGAGACCATCAAGTCCATCAGCAAGGCCGCGCGCGAAGAGCTTGAAGAGTTCCTTGGCCGACGCATCCATCTGTTCATGCAGGTCAAGGTCCGCGAGAAATGGCTCGACGAGGCCGAGCGCTATTCCGAGATGGGCCTCGATTTCAAGGACGGCAATGCCTGAAGCCCGGCTTGCGAGCGGTTTCTGGGTGCATGCCTATATGCGCCGCCTGTCATTGTTCGACATCCCGGCCTTTGTGACTGCCCATGGCGACGACACCGCCGGGGCCATTCTGATCAAGCTCAACACTCTGGATGGTCAGGCCAAGGTCTTCATGCGCCAATACGACCTGATGACTGGGGCACGCCTTTGGCAGGTCTTGGCTGATGGCCCCGAGGCCGATGTCGATGCCAGTATCGCCAAACAACGCAGCTTTGACAGCGATCTCTGGGTGATTGAGGTCGAAGACCGTGCCGGACGGCACCTTCTGGATGAAGACGGGCTGTCGGGCTAGGATCCCGTCATGGACTGGCGCGATACAGGCATCCTTTTGAGCAGTCGCCGACACGGCGAAAGCTCCATGATCATCGACGTGTTCACCCCCGAACGCGGGCGGCACGCGGGTGTTGTGCGCGGTGGCGCATCGCGCAAGGTCGCGCCGATCCTGCAACCCGGTGCGCAGCTTGATCTGGCATGGCGCGCACGGCTTGAGGACCATCTGGGCAGCTTTACCGTCGAACTGCAACGCTCCCGCGCGGCGATTGCCATGCAGAAGCGGACGACGCTGGCTGGGCTGAACGCCGCGCTTGCGCTTTTGGCGTTCGTCCTGCCCGAGCGCGAACCGCACCCCGTGCTTTATGCCCAAACGCAGAACCTCTTGGACCTTCTGGACCAAACCGACCTTTGGCCCTTGGCCTATCTGCGCTGGGAAACCGCGCTTCTTGACGATCTGGGCTATGGCCTCGACCTGAGCTCTTGCGCTGTCACCGGAGCGACAGACGGCTTGATCTACGTGTCGCCCAAATCCGGCCGCGCCGTGTCTGCCAAGGGCGCGGGCGACTGGGCAGACAGGCTTCTGCCCCTTCCCGACGCATTGCGCGAGGGCGGCGCAACAGAGACGACCGACATTGCCGACGCTTTGCGACTCACAGGCTATTTCCTCGAACACAAACTGGCAGCAGGCCAGGTGGGCAAGCCATTGCCCGAGGCACGGGCGCGCTATGTCGATATGTTGCGCCGCGCCGCGCCACCGTCAAAGACCGACGCCTGACACGGCACATAGTAGGGACGGATGAGCGAAGTTTGGAAAACATCAAAACGTCGCCTTTTCAGTCACTCTTTGGCGCGATAGGTAAGGGTCATGACCATGACGGTGCCAAATATCCTGACTGTCCTGCGCCTGCTGGCTGCGCCGGGTGTGGCCCTTATGTTCCTTTATTTCTCACGTCCGGCGGCGGATTGGTTCGCCTTGGTGCTTTTCGTGACCGCAGCCGTCACCGACTGGTTCGACGGCTATCTCGCCCGCGCCTGGAAACAGGAAAGCAAGCTGGGTGCGATGCTCGATCCGATTGCGGACAAAGCGATGGTCGTGATCGCGCTGATGGTCATCGTCGGCTATTCGTCGATGTCGCCATGGCTGGTCCTGCCTGCAACCTTCATTCTGTTCCGCGAAGTGTTCGTCTCGGGCCTGCGCGAATTTCTGGGCGACACGGCTGGTACGCTCAAGGTCACGCCGCTGGCCAAGTGGAAAACCACACTCCAGATGGTCGCCATCGCAGTGCTTTTTGCGCAGGGCGTTTTCGAACACTACCTTGGTATGTCTGCCATGGGCATGAGTGCCGAGATATTCCAGGGCGTCATGATGGGCGAAATAGAAGACCTGCATGGTCTCTGGTGGAAACATGCCGGAATGGTCTGGGCGGGCAATGTCGGCATCGTACTGCTCTGGCTTGCGGCCTTCCTGACATTGATCACGGGCTGGGATTATTTCCGCAAGGCCGCGCCGTTTTTGAGGGACTGAGCAGATGGATGTGTTGTACTTCGCATGGGTCCGTGAACGGATCGGACTGCCCAAGGAAACGGTAACGACCGACGCAGAAACCGTGGCCGATCTTGTTGCCGAACTGCGCGCCCGCGAAGACCGCTATGACCTCGCCTTTTCCGACCTGAGTGCACTGCGGGTCGCCGTCGATCAGGAACTCACTGACTTCGACGCGTCGATCAAGGGCGCACGGGAAGTGGCCTTCTTTCCGCCGATGACGGGTGGCTGATGCGGATCGTTGTCCAGGAACCCCCGTTCGACTTTGGCGCAGAGGCCGAAGCCTTTGCCTCTGGCCGCCATGATATGGGCGCCGTCGTCACCTTCACCGGCGTGGTGCGGGATTTTGGCAATGGTGGGCTCGACGCGATGGAGATCGAACATTATCCCGGCATGACCCAGAAAGCGCTGGAGGGTATCGCTGCCGAAGCTGTTTCGCGCTGGTCCTTGGGGGATGTTCTGGTGATCCACCGCTATGGCCGGATGGAGCCGGGCGAAAAGATCATGATGGTCGCCACCGCCGCCCCACACCGCAAGGACGCCTTCGAAGCTGCGGAATACCTGATGGACTACCTCAAGTCCCGCGCACCGTTCTGGAAGAAAGAGCACGCGACGACCGGGGAAACCAATTGGGTGGCCGCGAAAGACGAAGACGAAGACGCGCTCACGCGGTGGTAGCTTGTCCGCTGTGCAAATCGGTCATATGATTTGACCAATTCAACCAGCCACGAGCATCATGCCCTTTCAGCCTGTCACCCCGGAAAAACTCTCAACTTCGGTCACCCGCCAGATCGAAAAGCTGATCCTGCAGGGCATCCTGCGGCCGGGTGAGCGCCTGCCATCCGAACGGGAACTGGCGGAACGGCTGAATGTCTCGCGCCCGTCATTGCGGGAATCCATCGCCGACCTGTCGGAGCGTGGTCTGCTCACCAGCCGCGCAGGCGCCGGGGTCTACGTGGCCGACGTGTTGGGCTCTGCCTTTTCCGACGCGCTGATCCAGCTCTTTGCCAACCACGACGAGGCGGTGTTCGACTACCTGTCCTTCCGCCGTGACATGGAGGGGCTGGCAGCCGAACGCGCGGCGCGTCTGGCGTCAGACACAGACCTCAAGGTCATCAATACAGTGTTCGAACGCATGGAGGCTGCGCATCAAAAGCGCAATCCAGCGGACGAGGCGGCATTGGATGCGGAATTTCACCTCAGCATCATAGAAGCCAGCCATAACGTCATCATGCTCCATATGATGCGGTCGATGTACCAGCTCCTGCGCGAGGGCGTGTTCTACAACCGGCAGATCGTGTTCCGGCAAAAGACAACGCGCGTAACCCTTCTGGACCAGCACCGCACCATCAACGACGCCCTTCAGGCGCGGGACCCCGAAGCAGCGCGCAAGGCTGTGGTGGATCACCTGACCTATGTGGAATCCTGCCTCGCGGACAACCGCAAGGCAGAGGCGCATGAGGCGGTGGCGCGGCGGAGATATGAGCACACGCTTGCCAAGGGCTGAAATGCGTCAACGCATTTCAGCGAAACCATCGATGGTTTCGCGCCCCTAACTCGCAACCCGCGCCTTCATCAGGCCCTCATCCTTCAACCGCACATGACATTCGTCCAGTGACTGCCACGCCCGTTGGATAAGCATGTCGATCTCGTCATGCGAAATCACCAGCGGCGGAGAGATGATCATCCGGTCGCCGACATGGCGCATGATCAGGTTATTCGCAAAGCAGCGTTCCCGGCAGACAAAGCCCACGGTTCCGGCCTCCGCTTCGAAGGCAGCACGCGAGGACTTGTCCGGCGTCAGGGCAATTGACCCCATCATACCAACGATCTTAGCCTCACCCACAAGTGGATGCTCGGTCAGGGATTCGAACTTTTCCTTCAGGTACGGCGCAGTCTGTTCGCGCACGCGGGTCACAATGCCTTCCTCGCCCAGAATCCGGAGGTTCTCCAACGCCACGGCACAGGCGACCGGGTGGCCGGAATAGGTGTAACCGTGGTTGAATTCGACGTTGTTGATGACTTCGGCGACCTCGTCACAAATCAGCGAACCACCAATCGGCTGATACCCCGAGCTAAGCCCTTTCGCGATGGTCATGATATGCGGGCGGATGTTCATGGTCTGCGATCCGAACTAATTGCCCGTGCGCCCGAAGCCGCAGATCACCTCGTCCGCGATCAGAAGAATGCCGTATTTGTCGACGATGCGCTGAATCTCGGGCCAGTAGGTTTCGGGCGGAACGATCACGCCACCCGCACCCTGCACCGGTTCAGCGATAAAGGCCGCAACCCGGTCCGGGCCAAGTTCCTCAATCGCCGCTTCAAGCTGACGGGCGCGCTCGAGCCCAAATTCCTCGGGCGTCATGTCACCCCCTTCGGCCCACCAGTTCGGCTGGTCGATATGGTGGATGTTGGGGATCGGCAGACCGCCCTGCATGTGCATGCCCTTCATGCCCCCCAGTGACCCGGAGCCAACAGACGAGCCGTGATAGGCGTTCCACCGCGAGATCACGATGTTCCGGTCCGGCTGGCCTTTTTCAGCCCAGTAGGTGCGCACCATACGCAGGTTGGTGTCATTCGCCTCGGACCCGGACCCGGCAAAGAAGACCTGATTGAACCCCTCAGGCGCCAGTTCGGCAAGCTTTTGAGACAAAGCAATGGCCGGCACATGGGTGGTCTGAAAGAACGTGTTGTAGAAGGGCAGCTCTTCCATCTGCCGCGCGGCAACCTGTGCCAGTTCCTTGCGGCCGTAGCCGATATTGACACACCAAAGACCCGCCATCCCGTCCAGAATGCGATGACCGTCGCTGTCAGTCAGCCACACGCCATCGGCCCGCGTGATGACACGCGCCCCTTTTGCGCCAAGCCCCACACCATGCGTAAACGGATGCATGTGATGCGCCGCATCGAGGGCCTGAAGTTCGGATGTGGGCATGTGGTTGGTGATGGTGGCCATGGGGACAGATCCTTTTCCGGAGGGCTGCCGACAAAATATGATCAAATTATTTGGAGTCAATCGAATCAGGCAAGACCCTGCCGGATTTGTTCCATACCCTGCGCTACATCGCCCATCATCGCCTCTGCCGCAGCATCTCCGTTGTTTGACCCTAGGGCAGCCAACACATCCTTGTGACGGTCCGGGAGGTTCCGCGTTCCGAATTGGCCACAGACGACCCGCAGCGACGGACCGAACCGCAACCACAGCCGATCCACCATTTCAGTCAGGATCGGCGCCTGCGCGAGTACGTTCAGTTCCGCGTGAAAGCTGTGGTTCTCGACAAGGTAGCGATGCACATCTCCCCTGCGAATTGCAGCATCAAGCCGCTGGTCGATTTCCGCGAGCCGTACCACATCCGCTGAAGTGGCCAGTTGCGCCGCACGCCGGGCCAGTTCCGGCTCCAACGCCTTTCTGGCAATGCTCAATTCATCTATCGCCTGCGCATTAAGCACAGGTACAGCGATTCTGCGATTACCCAGAAATTCGAGCGCGCCTTCGGCGGTCAGCCGGCGCAGCGCTTCGCGAACCGGCGTCATTCCAACGCCCAGCGCCTCGGTCAATCCCTGGATCGTCACAGGCTGGCCCGGCTCAAACTCTCCGAACAGGACCTGATCGCGCAATTGACGATAGACCAGTTCATGCGCCGGCAGACGGATCGATTCTGCGATTGGCTTCAACGATGTCTGTCCCGCCATTCCCACCTCACGAACTGCTGAGTCTTTGAGCACAATGCCTGAATGCCTGCCTCTGACAAGTCATCTTGCACGTTCCCGACGAGCATGAAAACATCTCAACTATTGCCAGATCGGGCAAGATTTGATCAAATTCAAATCCACAGGGCCACAAGTGCCTTGGGATCAACGGGAGAACCTCATGAAAATCCATCTGCTGACGATGACCGCAGGTGCAGCACTTATGGCCTCACTCGCCCACGCAGAGGAAGTGCGCGTCTACAACTGGTCTGACTACAT
This sequence comes from Marivita sp., assembly GCF_017643905.1. Taxonomy (GTDB): domain Bacteria; phylum Pseudomonadota; class Alphaproteobacteria; order Rhodobacterales; family Rhodobacteraceae; genus Marivita. Next base: position 2,447 of record NZ_JAEPMO010000001.1, on the reverse strand, counting down.
CGACGAAGAACTGCTCACAAAGTTCGAGGAAGAAACCGGCATCGACCTGATCTACGACGTGTTCGACAGCAACGAACTTCTTGAAACCAAAATGCTGGCAGGCGGCTCCGGCTACGATGTCGTCGTACCGACGGGGACGTTCCTTCAGCGTCAGATCGCGGCAGGCTCGTTCCAGAAACTCGACAAGTCTAAACTGCCCAACATCAGCAACATGTGGGACGTTATTGCGGCACGTACTGACAAGTACGATCCCGGAAACGAATACTCGGTCAACTACATGTGGGGCACGACCGGGATTGGTGTAAATGTCGACAAAGTGACCGAAATTCTTGGCGCAGATGCGCCGATTGCGTCGCTCGACCTCGTGTTTAACCCGGAAAACATGGAAAAGCTGGCATCCTGCGGCGTACACTTCCTCGACGCTCCGGTCGAAGTCGTTCCCGCTGCGCTGGCCTATGCCGGCCTCGACCCCGACCGCAAGGATGACGAAGCGCTTGCAAAAGCCGAAGAAGTTCTGATGGGCGTGCGTCCCTACATCCAGAAATTCCACAGTTCGGAATACTTGAACGCTCTCGCGAACGGGGACATCTGCGTTGCGTTTGGCTGGTCTGGCGATGTGCTGATTGCACGTGATCGTGCATCCGAAGCGAACAACGGAATAAATATCGCCTACAATCCGCCGGTTGAGGGTGCATTGATGTGGTTCGACCAGATGGCCATTCCGGTCGATGCCCCAAATCCCGAGGCCGCCCATGTGTTCCTGAACTTCATGATGGACGCGCAAAACATGGCGCAGGCGTCAAACTATGTGTACTATGCCAATGGTAACGCCTCGTCGAAAGAGTTTCTCAACGAAGACGTTATCGGCGACACGGCCATCTATCCGGACGACGCAACACTCGAAAAGCTCTACACCACAACACCGTTCCCCCCTGCCGAACAGCGGTCGCTGACGCGCATGTGGACCAAGGTCAAGTCGGGCACCTGATCGCACGTGCTCTTTTGTCCGGCGGGGGGCTTCCCCGCCGGATCCAGTCTTGGTTCGGAGGTGCCTGAAGTGTCGCAAACCGTTTTCGCTCCTTGGGAAGACCCCAACGAGAAACCGCTCATCCAATTCAAGAATGTCACGAAACGGTTCGGTGATTTCACCGCCATCGACAACCTGACACAGGACATCTACACCCGGGAATTCTTTGCCCTGCTTGGGCCGTCCGGATGCGGCAAAACCACGATGATGCGTATGCTGGCCGGGTTTGAGGCACCGACGGAAGGCCAGATTTTCATTGCAGGTCAGGACATGGCCAAGATCCCGCCGAACAAACGGGCGGTGAACATGATGTTCCAGTCCTATGCCCTGTTTCCCCATCTCAGCGTCTGGGAAAACATCGCCTTCGGCCTCAAGCGCGAAGGCAAGGACAAGGACACCATTGCAGCGCGCGTCGAAGAGATGCTGCGCCTCACGCGCCTGAGCAAATTCGCCAAGCGCAAACCCCACCAGATTTCCGGCGGCCAGCGGCAGCGCGTGGCACTCGCCCGCTCCCTGGCCAAAGCCCCGAAACTGCTCCTCCTCGATGAACCGCTCGGCGCGCTCGACAAGAAGCTGCGCCAGGACACCCAGTTCGAGCTGATGGACATTCAGGAAAAGACCGGCACCACCTTCGTGATCGTGACCCACGATCAGGAAGAAGCCATGACCGTGGCAAGCCGCGTCGCTGTCATGGACGAAGGCCAGATCATTCAGGTCGCCACCCCAGCCCAGATCTACGAAGCTCCGAATTCGGTCTACGTGGCCGACTTTATCGGCGACGTGAACATCATCTCGGGCCGCGCCAAGCCCAATGGCGAAAAGGTCGCCACGCAGTGGGCAGAAGGTCAGCCCGACATCATTGGCACAACCACCACCAAATTCGACGCCGGGCAGGAAATCCATTTCGCCATCCGCCCCGAAAAGGTCGCCATCAGCACCGAAGAACCGCAGGACGCCGCCAACAAGCTGCAGGGCAAGGTGCTCGATATCGCGTATCTGGGCAACATCTCGACCTATCACGTCGAATTGCCGACGGGCCTTATCATAAAGGCGCAAACCGCGAACACGCGCCGCTTGTCGCGGCGGCAGATCACCTGGGAAGACCAGGTCTGGATCAGTTTTACAGACACCGCCGGTGTCCTGTTGGAGCGCTAAGGGATGCGCCGCTTCATCCTTATCGCGGTGCCCTATCTCTGGCTGGTCGCACTGTTTCTGATCCCGTTTGCGATCGTCCTCAAAATTTCGCTCTCGGACGTCGCACTGGCCCGTCCTCCCTATTTCCCGCAGCTTGATCTGTCTGCGGGATGGGACGGTCTGAGAACGTTCTTTTCCGAATTGGATTTTGAGAACTTCTGGTTCCTGACCACCGACGATCTTTACTGGAAAGCCTATCTCAGCTCGCTCCAGATCGCGCTCACCT
>NZ_JAEPMO010000143.1 GCF_017643905.1 Marivita sp. | reverse complement strand
TCGCCATGACCAATGGCGATGACTCCGGGTTCTCTGTTCAGCCTGCCGATGACGATGGCACCGTTCGCCTGTCAGGGGCGCTGACGATCCGCACGGTCACAGAGGTCCGCAATCAGTTGAAAGCGCTCGACCCGTCAACGCTCCGCCGCATCGACCTGTCGTCCGTGTCACGCCTAGATACGGCGGGCGCATGGGTTCTGCTCAGTCTTAATGGGGGCGCCGAAACCGGACAGATCGCGTTCACGGGCGCAAGCGCCGAGGCGGAGAGCCTTCTCAACAGCGTCCAGCAGGCTTTGCCGAAACCCGAAGCCCCACCCGCGCATGACAGCTCGTTTTCGGCATGGCTCGGTCGGTTCGGCCAGCGGGTGTATTCCGGCCTGATGTTCCTGCGCGCCCTGACCGGGTATCTGGGCATCTTCCTGCACCGCCTGGCCCGCGCCATACGCCACCCAAGCGAATTCAAACTCACGTCCCTTGTACATCATTGCGAAGAAGTCGGCCTCAAGGCCGTTCCCATCGTGGCACTGATGGCATTCCTGATCGGTGTGGTGCTGGCCTTCCAAGGGTCGACCCAGTTGCGCCAGTTCGGGGCCGAGGTGTTCGTCGTCGACCTGATCGCCATCTCCATCCTGCGAGAACTGGGCATCCTGCTCACCGCCATCATCGTCGCGGGCCGCACCGCATCGGCCTTCACCGCCGCGATCGGGTCGATGAAGATGCGCGAGGAAATCGACGCCATGCGCACGCTGGGCCTTGATCCCGGCATGAACCTCTTTGTGCCGCGCATTCTGGCGCTCTTGATCATGCTGCCGATCCTTGGGCTCATCGCCAATATCGCCGGGCTGTTCGGGGGCGCGCTGATGGCGTGGATCGACCTTGGCATCTCGCCCGCGATGTTCACCACGCGTCTGGTCGAAGGCACGGCGGTCAGCCATGTCTTTGTCGGTCTGGTCAAAGCGCCTATCTTTGCCATGATCGTCGGCGTTGTCGGCTGCCACGCGGGCATGCAGGTGCAAAGCAACGCGGAATCGCTGGGGCGCATGACCTCGAACGCGGTGGTCACAGCAATCTTCGCGGTGATCGTGGCCGACGCCGTGTTCTCCATCTTCTTCGCGCGGATCGGCATATGACAGACTGCGAGGTGGTCATACGGCTACGGGGCATCCGAAACCAGTTCGGGCGGCAGGTCGTGCACGAGGATCTGGACCTCGACGTCTATCGCGGCGAGATCCTTGGCGTGGTTGGCGGCTCTGGCACCGGGAAATCCGTCCTTTTGCGCACCATCGCGGGCCTGCAGAAACCTGCCGCCGGGTCAGTCGACGTGCTGGGCACCGATGTTCTGAACGCCGACGAGGACACGCGGCAAAAGCTGGAAAGCCGTTGGGGTGTGATGTTTCAGGACGGCGCACTGTTTTCGTCGCTCACCGTACGCGAAAACGTCGAAGTCCCAATGCGTGCGATCCCCGGACTTGATCCGCAAATCCGCCGCGATCTGGCCGATCTCAAGATCTCCATGGTGGGGCTGCAATATCTGGCCGGTGACAAGTACCCGTCCGAGCTTTCGGGGGGCATGCGCAAAAGAGCCGGTCTCGCCCGCGCGCTGGCGCTTGACCCGGACATCGTGTTTCTGGATGAACCGACTGCTGGCCTTGATCCAATTGGCGCCTCTGCGTTTGACCAGTTGATCCGGGGACTCAGCCATTCCCTCGGCCTGACTGTCTTCCTGGTGACCCATGATCTCGACACGCTGCACGCGACCTGTGACCGCATCGCGGTGCTGGCAGAACGAAAGGTACTGGTGACTGGCAGCATGGCAGATATGCTTGAGGTCGATCATCCTTGGGTCCACGAGTATTTCCACGGGCCCCGCGCCCGTGCTGCCGTGCCCGACAAGACGACGAAAGGCGACTGACTTGGAAACCAAGGCGAACTTTGTCCTGATCGGCGCGTTCACTCTCGCGGGGCTGTTGGGCATCCTTGGGTTCTTCCTGTGGTTCGCGCAGGTCGAGCTGGACCGCCAATTCGACTACTACGACATCCGGTTTTCTTCGGTCTCGGGCCTGAGCAACGCCTCCGACGTGCGCTTCAGTGGTCTGCCGGTGGGGCAGGTGGTGGATGTGCGGCTGTCCCCCAATCAGGACGGCACAATCCTCGTCCGGGTCGAGGTAGACGCCGCCACCCCTGTCCGCACCGACAGCATCGCTACCATCGAAGCGCAGGGTGTGACGGGCGTGTCCTTTGTCGGCATTGGGCCGGGATCACCCAACGCCGCGCTGCTGGAACCGACGGATGACAAGCCCGTGCCCGAGATCACCGCAGGACGCTCCACCCTGCAAAGCCTGTCCGAAGATGCCCCGCGTCTGCTGGAAGAAACGCTGCAGCTGGTGACCGATGTGGGCGATCTCTTGGGCGCAGAGAACCGCGCCCGGATCAATTCGATCATCGCCAATGTTGAAACCGCCTCCGCCGAATTCGCCGAAACGCTGGATGGCTTCTCGTCGATCTCGACCACGGTCAGCGACTTTGCCGAACAGATCAACCGCTTCAACGAAACGCTCAACACCCTGACCGGCGACCTGACCGAAGTGCTGCAAACCGCCGATGCCACACTGACCTCTATCGGCGAGCTCTCCGAACAGGGCAAAGGTGTGCTGACCACCGGGGCCGACACCCTGACCAGCGCCCGCTCCGCCATCGACCGAACCGAAACCTACATCGCGACCGACCTGACCCAAGCCACCGCCGATCTGCGTGCTACCGCCGCCGCTCTGCAAACCGAGCTGACCGCACTGTCTGCCGATGCGCGCGCTTTGCTGGCGACGCTCAACACCACCGGTGCAACTGCAACCGCCCGTCTGCAAGAGGCGCAGGCAACCCTGCAAGCCACCGACGCGCTGATCGCCCGTCTGGATGGCACAGCCGAGGCTGTGACCGAAACCGCTGGCAGCATCGACACGCTGATCCGTGACGAAGGCGCGCCGCTCTTGTCCGAGACCCGCGCGATGGTGGCCGAGGCCGACCGCGCCATCGCCTCGGTTGCGACGGTTGCCAACGAAGACCTGCCCGTCATCATCGCCGACATCCGCCAGACCGCCGAAACCTTCCGCACCGTCGCGACCGAAGTGGGCGGCAACCTGACCGCCTCCAGCCAGTCCGCCGAAGCGGTGTTGGACACGGCGCGCGTCACGCTGGAAGATGCGCGCGTGTCCTTTGCCAATGCCAACACCACGCTGGCCGCGATCAACGATGCGCTGGTAACCGGCGACCGTGCGCTGGGCGCGGCCGAACGGGCCTTCGCCGGCGCGGACCGGGTGATCAACGAGGATTTGGACGGGATCATCACCGGTCTTGAGACGTCATTGGGCAGCCTTGATGCCGCCATCGCGCAGGTATCCGCAGACATCCCCGGCATGTCCGCCGATCTGCGCGCCGCCAGTCAGGCCGCATCCGATACCTTTGCCGAACTGCGCAACCTGACCAGCGCCGCATCGCCGTCGATCCGCGAATTCACCACCACGGCGTTGCCGCTCTATTCACGACTGGCGCAGGAAAGCCGCGCATTGATTGCAAATCTCGACCGATTGACCGAACAAATACAACGGGACCCGACGCGGTTCTTCCTCGACAGCGAAACGCCGGAGTTCAGACGATGAAGACTTGGGGGCACCTGCGACATGCGATGATGGTGATGGCTTTGGCCGCACTTTCCGGCTGTGCCGCCATTTCGGCAGTCAGCGATGCAGCCACACCGCTGGAAGTGTATGAACTGCGCGCACCTGACACTATCGCAGCGACGAATGGCCGGGTGCTCGCGCGCGATGTGATCGTCGAGATACCCACCACCAGCGGGGCCTTGGCCACCGACCGCATCATGATCCGGCCCAATGCGCTTCAGGCGCAGTATCTGCCCGATGTCCGGTGGAGCGAGCTGACCCCGGTGATGGTCCAGACGCTGATGCTACGGTCCATCGAGGCCACGGGCGCTGTGCGCTATGTCGGGCGCAAGCCTTTGGGCGTGAGCGGGGATTTCGCCGTCGTGACCGAGGTGATCGATTTTCAGGCCGATGTCGTGCCCGAGACAGACACCGCCACTGTGCAGATCACCCTTCTGGTACGGATCGTGCGCGAAAGCGATGCCAGCATCATTGCCAGCCGACGATTCACGGCCAGTGCCGTGGCTGCAACAACCGAAACCACAACCGTGATCGACGCCTTCAGCGCCGCGTCGGATCAGGTGTTCGACGCGTTCGCGCGGTGGGTACAGTCGACGCTCTGACAGTCGCAGGTTGACCCACATCATCTCGGATGAGGGGACATTGCGCTAGACCACTGATGCAGAGGTGGGCAATCACGCGTCGCCTCTCGGGTAGAAAGGTTTGATTATTGTGACCCACGACAACACGCTGCGCCGCGCTCTGAACGTGCCCTTGCTGACGCTGTACGGCCTTGGCGTGACCGTCGGTGCGGGGATTTACGTGTTGGTCGGGGCAACTGCGGCAGAATCCGGGGCTTTTGCACCCGTGGCGTTTGTCGTGGCAGCCATCGTCGTTGCCTTCACTGCCTTTTCCTATGCCGAACTGTCGACCCGCTACCCCGTCAGCGCCGGAGAGGCGGCCTATGTCGAGGCGGGGTTCTCTTCTGCGGCCCTCGCCACGGTGGTGGGGCTTGCCGTGGTGTTGTCAGGTTTGGTGTCTGCGGCGGCGGTGTCGCTTGGCGCGGCCTCCTACCTGCACGGGTTGATCGGCGCACCGACCGGACTTCTCACAGTGGCGGTTGTGGCGCTGATGGCTCTGATCGCATTTTGGGGCATCACTCAATCGGTCACGGTGGCCGCCGTGATCACCGTTGTCGAGGTGTCGGGGCTGATGATGGTGATGCTCTGGGGGTTTGGCTTTTCCGAACCGTCCGGTGTGACGCTGACCGATATTGTTCCGCCCCTGACTGGACCGCACTGGATTGGGATCGGTACGGCATCGCTGCTCGCGTTCTTTGCCTTCGTCGGGTTCGAGGACATGGCCAATGTCGCGGAAGAGGTCAAAGACCCTCTCCACACCATGCCCCGCGCGATCCTGTGGACGCTGGTTCTCGCGACCGTGCTTTACATAGGCACCACAACCGCCGTCTTGATGGCGGTTCCGCTTGAAACGCTTTCCGTATCGGCAGCACCGTTGCTGCTGGTCTTCGCGGATGCCCCAGCCCCGTTGCAACAGGGTTTCAGCCTTGTGGCCATCGTTGCAACGGTGAATGGTGTGTTGATCCAGATGATCATGGCGTCCCGCGTTCTGTATGGTTTGGCGGACAGAGGCCATCTGCCCAAGCCTTTGGCATACGTCTCGCCAAAAACCCAAACACCGGTGGTGGCCACCTTGGTCGTGGGCGCGACGATCCTGCTTTTGGCACTCACATTCCCGATTGATGCGCTGGCCGAACGGACCTCTCAGATCGTTCTGTTCGTGTTTGTCTTGGTCAACCTCGCGTTGATCCGCATAAAGCTGGCTGCCGCACCCGCAGACCGGCATTTCCGCGTGCCGATGATCGTGCCCGTGCTGGGCGTGGCGACAAGCCTGTTGCTGTTGGCAACGGGTCTGTTGTGAACTGCGTCAGGACAGCCGTTTTCCCGGTGACAGGAAATTCGGGTCGGCCTTCACCTCGATCAGCTTGACCCCCTTGCGCGACCGCGCTTCGGCGACGGCTGCGACAAAGCTGTCATAGTCCGTGGCCTTGGCTGCGAATGCGCCGAAGGATCGCGCAAAGTCGCAGAAATCAGGATTGGTCAGCACGGTGCCGGACACCCGGTCGGGATATTCGCGCTCCTGATGCGCCCGGATCGTGCCGTAGCGGGCGTTGTCGATGATGATCACGGTCAGGTTCAGATCGTGATGCACGGCAGTGGCCATTTCCTGACAGGTCATCATGAAACACCCGTCACCCGCGACGGCGAAGGTCTCGCGCTCCGGTTCGCAGATCGCGGCCCCGATGGCAGCAGGCAGGCCGTAGCCCATGGATCCGGAGGTGGGGGCCAGTTGCGACCCCGGCGCGCGGTACTTGTAAAACCGGTGCAGCCAGCCCGCGTAATTGCCCGCGCCGTTGCACAGGATCGCGTCGTCGGGCAGCACCTCGGCCAGATGCGCGAAATAGGGGGCGAGCGGATCATCCCCGACCGACGCTGGGTTGCTGAACGAAACGTACCGTTCGTGCAGGTCTGTCGTACGGTTCACAAAGGCGTCGGGCGCGATGGGGTCCCAGTCAGCGACAGCCGTACAGAAGCTTTCGGTATCCGCCACCAACGCGATTTCCGGCTCATAGACGCGGCCGATTTCTTCGGGTTCAGGGAAGACATGCACCAGCGATTGCTTGGGCACCGGTGGTGTCAGGATCGAATAGCCTGCTGTGGTCATTTCCCCCAGACGCGGGCCGATGGCGATCAGCAGGTCGGTCTCGGCCATGATCTCCTTGAGGTAGGGCGGTGTGCCGACGCCGTAATGGCCGATGTAATTCGGATGGCGGTTGTCCATAAGTCCTTGGCACCGCAGGGACACGGCGACAGGAAGCGATTGGGTTTCCGCAAAGCGCTGCAGGGCGGCGATGCCGGTCTTGGTCCAGCCACCACCCCCCGCCATGACCAATGGGCGTTGGGCTTTGGCGATGCGGGTTTTGAGGTTTTCCAGATTTTTACCAGACGGTAAAAAACGAGGAGTCTCGATCCGCGCGGGAGGCGTGGGCTGCGTGATCTCGTCGTAAAGCATGTCCTCCGGCAGCGCTAGCACCACCGGGCCGGGCCGCCCCGACAACGCCGTCCGGAATGCGCGCGAGATGTATTCCTGAAGCCGTGACGCATCGTCGATCTGGGCAACCCACTTTGCCATCTGGCCGAACATGCGGCGGTAGTCGATTTCCTGAAACGCCTCGCGGTCCACCATGTCCCGCGCGACCTGACCCAAGAAAAGGATCATCGGGGTCGAATCCTGATAGGCCACATGAACCCCGGCGCTGGCATTGGTGGCACCCGGTCCCCGCGTGGCAAAGCATATGCCGGGACGGCCTGTGAGTTTGCCATAGGCGTCAGCCGCCATCGCCGCACCACCCTCTTGCCGGCATGTGACAAAGCGGATGTCCCGCTCGCGCCCGTAGAACGCGTCGAGCACCGGCAGGTAGCTTTCGCCCGGCACCCCGAACGCGGCTGATGTGCCTTGGGCAACCAGAAGATCGACAAGATGGTCGGCGGCGCGGATCGTGGTGTTGGGACGTGTCATTTTGAGAAGGGCCTTTGGTGATTTGCCTAAACGCTAAAGCGGTTCGCAGGGCAGGGCAAACAGATGGTCGGTCCAAGTGCCAAGGATGTCGGACTTGGCGTTCCAAGGCGGGCGATGTCCTGCCACACTGAGCGTATGAACGTGCTGCACAAAACCCCCGCCCTTGCCGATGCCGTGCTTGCGACACTGGCAGATATCCCCTTTCCCAGCGTCAATGCCGACCGCCCTGCGGCGTTGCTGACCCGCTGCCCTGCTGCCGGGGTGACACCGCTCTCCGACGCCCCTGATTTTGCGAAGGCGGCGGGTGTCGGGCAGGTCCATGTCAAGGACGAACGTGAACGCATGGGGTTGGGCAGCTTCAAGGCGCTGGGCGCGGCCTATGTGATTGCTCGCGACGCGGAAGAGGGCAACGCCAAGGGCCGAACCTATGTCACTGCCAGCGCAGGCAACCATGGACTGTCCGTCGCGGCGGGCGCGCAGGCCTTTGGGGCGCGGGCGGTTGTGTATCTGGCGGATACCGTGCCCGAGGGCTTTGCAGACCGGTTGCGCAGTTTTGGTGTGGATGTGGTCCGGCACGGGGCGTACTATGAAGAGGCGATGGCCGGAGCGGCCCAAGCGGCCAGTTACAACGGTTGGGCCTTGCTGTCGGACAGTTCGTGGCCGGGCTATCTCGACCGGCCTCATACGCTGATGGAAGGCTATCTGGTGCTGATGCAGGAAGCGGTCGCGCAGATGTCCGCGCCGCCGACGCATATCTTTCTGCAAGCGGGCGTGGGTGGTCTGGCGACGGCCTGTGCCGCCTATGCGCGGGTCACCTGGGGCGATGCGCCCCGGATCGTCGTGGTCGAACCCGAGGTTGCCCCGGCGCTTTACGCGTCGATCAAAGCAGGGTCCGCGCAGGTCACGGAAGGGCCGAAATCAGCGATGGGGCGGCTGGACTGCAAAGAACCATCACTGATCGCGCTCAAGGGGCTCGCACGGGATGCCGATGATTTCATGCTGATCTCTGAGGACGAAGGTGCTGCGGGCAGCGCGGTCTGTGCCGATGCGGGTTTTCCGACCACGCCGTCGGGTGGGGCTGGGGTCGCCGGGTTGCTGGTCGCAGGGTCTGCGCTGGGCCTGACGGAGGACTCTCGTGTGCTTGTGATCCTCAGTGAGCAGGCGTCATGACACCTCCGCGTGGCTTTCCAGCCGAGGAATTCAAGCAACGCACCAGCGCCGCGCAGGCGTTGATGGCAGAGCACGGGTTGGCCGCGCTTCTTCTGACGACGGAGCCTGAAATCCGCTATTACACCGGGTTTCTCACCCGCTTCTGGGAAAGTCCGACACGCCCTTGGTTCGTGATCATCCCGGCGACTGGTGATCCGATTGCGGTGATCCCCTCCATCGGCGCGCATTTGATGGGGCAAAGCTGGATCACCGACATCCGAACCTGGGCGGCCCCGGATTACGAAGATGACGGCATCGGCCTGTTGGGTGATGCCTTGTCCGAAATCGTGCCCGCCTCAGGCAAGATCGGGCTGGCCGACCAGATGGAAAGCCATGTGCGCATGCCCTTGGCCGACCTGAGACGGTTGGAGGCCGCGCTGTCGCCGCGCAGCATTGACGGCGATGCCACGATCACACGGCAATTGCGGTTGGTGAAATCTGAGGCCGAGATTGCCAAAATCCGGCATGCCGCCGGGATCGCCAATCGGGCATTTGACAGGGTGCCGGAACACGTCTCGGCGCGTATGTCCCTGGCGGACGTGTTCCGCAGGTTTCAGATGTTATGTCTTGAGGAAGGGGCGGATTGGGTGCCCTACCTTGCCGGGGCGGCGGATGCGGGGGGTTATGCCGATGTGATCTCTCCCGCGACGGACACTCCATTGGCGATGGGCGATGTCCTGATGCTCGACACAGGGTTGGTCTGGGACGGGTATTTCTGCGATTTCGACCGAAACTACAGCGTCGGAGCGCCAGCGCCGGATGTCGCTGCGGCCCATGCGCGGTTGATTGACGCCACACATGCGGCGGCCGAGATTGCGAAACCCGGTGAGACCATCGCCGACCTGTTCCACGCGATGAACCGAGTGGTGAACCCCGGCGGTGACACGATGGAGGCGGGGCGTCTTGGGCATGGTCTGGGCATGCAACTGACGGAATGGCCGTCGATCATCCCGCAGGATCGCACGGTGCTGGTGCCCGGCATGGTCCTGACGCTTGAGCCGTCGGTTGTGGTGCGCGACGGCAAGATCCTGGTGCACGAGGAAAACATTGTGATCCGCGCGGGTGGTGCCGACTTCCTGTCCGCGCCGCAATCCCACGACATTCGGGTGATCTGATGGCGCTGCCCTATACCATCGACACAGACCGCCCGACGCAGATTGGCTTGGTGACGCTGCAAAGCGACGAGACCATTGAGCGGGATTTCCGGATGCTCCTTCCCTCGGATGTGGAACTGTTGGTGTCGCGGGTGCCGTCGGGGACCACAGTGTCACTCGACAGCCTCTGCGCGATGGAAGACAGCCTGACCGCGTCGGCGCGGTTGCTGCCCGAAGGCGCGGATCTGGCGGCGGTGGGCTATGGCTGCACCTCGGCCAGCGCTGCCATTGGCGCGGCGCGGGTGGCCGAGTTGATCAAGGCGGGTGTGACGACGCCGCATGTGTCAGACCCGCTGACATCCCTGATCGCAGCCTGCCGCGCGGGCGGGATTGCGAAGATCGGGTTGGTCAGCCCTTATGTGGCGTCGGTCAGCCATCGCCTGATTAAGGGGCTGGAGGCCGCCGGGATCGCGGTCACGTCGTTTGGCAGTTTCGATGAGCCGTTGGAAGAGCGGGTCGTGCGCATCTCGCGTCAGTCGGTCCGAGACGCGGCGGTTCACGTGGGACAAGGCGGCGCTTGCGAGGCGGTCTTTCTGTCCTGTACCAACCTGCGCGCGCTTGAGGTGATTGACGAGATCGAAGCCACGTTGGGCTTTCCGGCTTTGTCGAGCAATCAAGTGCTGGCGTGGCATCTTGGACGGCTTGCCGGGTTCGCGGAAAGATGTACCCGGATCGGCAGGGTGTTCGATTTCGGCTGACCTATGCCCCGGCTTTGGCCGCGCGCAACCAGCCCAGCGTTTGATCCGTTTCATCCCCCGTACGGTACTCGGCCCCCAGAGGCCGGGTCCATCCTAAGGCAGTGATCCTTTTGAAGACAAACGGGTAATTCAGCTCTCCCTGATCCGGGACACCCCGGTCTGGGACGGCGGCGAACTGGATATGTCCGACAAGGGGCAGCAGCGCTTCGAGCCGCGTGACGACATCCCCTTCGGTCCGTGCGACGTGGTAGCAGTCGAACATCATCTTCACACCGGGGACGTTCAGGTCGGCCAAAAGGTCGGACGCCTGATCGGTGAGTTATGGCTGAATCTGGTGTCTGGGCGGTTTGAATGACGGCGGTGCATCTGGTTGGTTTGTTGTTGCGACACAAGCCACCATCCAAAGGAGCACCACCATCATGGACGACGCTACCATCATCGATTTTGCGGGT
>NZ_JAEPMO010000208.1 GCF_017643905.1 Marivita sp. | reverse complement strand
TCCAGCGAAAACTCATAGAACAGCGCCGCCTGTGCTTCCTGCCTCGGTCCCATCATCGCCGGTTCTCCCCCTCGATTTCAGGAATTGAATCAGCAGTTCAGACTTCGATCAAGGAAGAGTTTTTCAACAAAATACGCCGACCCCTTGGCGGCAAGCGGGGCGAAGCCGCCGGGGCTAAGCGGAACGTGGAGGTCCGAAAAACGCGAGAGTCCGTCCGGCCCCTCTTTCAGGTGCAGGACCGGCATAGAGTCGACCACGTTATCGGAGGCTTTGGTCATGTGCCATTCTCGGCGCGAAGGCTGCCGTCCGGCCTTTGGCACGGCCTTCTCATCCCGTCACTTGCCGGGCGTAGTCCGTCGCATCGAACCACCCGCGCGAGGCGATGACCTTACCCTCGCCGTTGAAGTCCCACTGTTCCCAACCGGTAATCCGCAAGGGGTTGCGCGTTTCGGCATGGAGGCCGGTGAAGGTCCACAGGTAGACGACATGGTCGCCCGCAACGAGCACGCCGTCGCAGGTCAGGTTCAGGTCGGGCGCATCGGCGAAGAATCCTTCCGCCATGGCGTGTACGCCCGCGCGACCTTACCACGGCGTGCCCAGGTTGATGACGATGCCGCCCGTCTCGGCGTAGAACGACGCCACCGCTTCGGCCGAGCCGCTGTTCCAGGCGGCGGTGTAGGCCGCGGCTACAGCGTGGATTTCAGATGTCATGTTATGCCCCCTTCCGCTCGGCATCCGCCGGTTCGCCGCCGAACATCGCCCAGAATTCATCACGGGCATTGCTGCGCGGGAACGCGGTGGCCGGTATCGGCACATCAAGGAAGCGGCAGAGCGGTTCCCAGCCATCGGTCGGCGTGAAGACCAGCAGCCGGTCGGCTGGCACGGTGGCGCGGACCTTTTCATTGTTCCGCCGATAGGCAGCGACCGAGCTTTCGCGATCGAGGCCGCCAAACACCCCGTCAACCAGCAGGATCTCCATGGTCCCGAACAATTCGATCAAGGGCGGTGGCACTGGAAGCGATTTGTAATGCGCGAAGAACTTGCCGATGGTCTTGGAATAGCTGGCCCACCAGTCGTCTTCCGGGCGCTCCGTGTGGATCACCTTAGCGTCGGGAAAGGCCACACGCATATCCTGCCAGTAGGCGGCACCGGGAAAATCCACCTGCGACGTGAACCCCGCGAACACCTGTGCCCACTCGACATCATGCCCCCCGGCAAGGGCATGCCAGTGCGCGGGCTGGTCAGGGTTGCCCATGACCTCGACCATGTGGTGGCACGGCCCGAAGCCAAGTTCTTCCAGCGCCATCTTGGTCGACATTGTTCCAGTCCGGCCAAAGCCGGAGCCGATGATCTGAAGAGTCATTGCGTCGATGCCTTGCTTGTTGTCGCTTGTTGTCGAAGTGGTCGTGGCAAACGGTTCACCGTCCCAGTTGCTGTGGCGGCGCTAGGTGCGTAGCGGGGGAAGGACCAGTAACCCATCAGCATCCCCTCGTTGTAATTGTCGACGCACTCCCCGTGCGGGCTGCGTAAGAACGCATCTGCGCGCTCCTCCTGCTCTCCCCCGAGCGCCGGGGTGTCGACACGCGGGCCCGCGTCGGTGGCGTCAGGTCCAGCCGAGGGCGCGCATCGACTGGGCGTCGTTCCAAATCTTGGTCATGTGTTTGATTTTCGGGCCGTCGAAGGTCATCGCATAGACGTAGTCCGCAGCCACGCTGCGCCCGGTCGGCGGCACCGGCCCGCCCTCGTCTGTGTGCGTCCCGTGGAACACCGCAAAACCCAGCACCGTGGCGCGCGCCTCGTCGGCGGCGAAGGCTTTCATGTCATAGCGGCCGTCCGGCGCCAGCTTCAGCAGACCCTCCATCCAGCCGGCATAGGCCTCGATCGTGCCAATCTCCGCCAGGGCGTCGGACTGGCAGGAGAAAGTTGCGCCCGGCGTGCAGAAAGGCGCGCAGGCGGCCCAGCCTTTGCCCGTCTCGATGGTGTTGAAGAAAGCGGCGGCGGTGTCGGTCATCGTCATGGACTTGTTCATGTTGTCTCTTCCTGTCAGGTGGCCGCGATCTGCGGCGGCTTGTTCCAATGCGGTTGGTTTGCGCGTCGCTCGCTGCACCACCGGTCGAAAAATCCCAAAACCGATTTGCGCGGACCGCCCTGACACGGCGATATGCCGTCTTCGGGCGTTGCGAGGCCCGCAGCGCTGTGCTGGCCGAAAGGGACCGAACGACTGATGTCGTTCCGGCCCCCCAGAGCTGCTCAGCTGTGCGGCGGCGTATATGCGCCGGTGACTTGGCCCGCCTTCTTCAGGGCGACCATCGTATCGGACGGCGTCATCAGCTTGGTCGTCGCCGAGGCCGAGACCGTGCCTGCCGAGGCCACGGCCGCGGCGCCCGCCATCATGAACTCGTCGTCCGGTCCCTCGATCAGGCAGACCACGTCGTACTGGCCGAAAGAAAAGAACAGGTGGTGCAGCTTGCCGCCAAGCGCCTCGATCAGCTTGCGCGCAGCCGCCTCGCGGTCGCTCGGGTTGGCGACCATCCCCTTGATGGCATCGCTCGAATAGGTCAGCTGATACAGATAAAATGACATTGCGGATTCTCCTTTGGGACGACCGGCGGCGTGATGCCGTTCGGTCCTCGGTCAGGGTGGCTCAGCCGGGACGGGGGCGTCACCCAACGCGGATAAAAAGATATAAATCGCGGGTTGGCCGCTACCTGAGCGTCTCCGCCGCCTCGGCCGGGGCGAGGCCGGCGGCGATGCGAAAGAAGGTATGCGCGCGCGCCAGGTAGTCTGGGTTCGAGGCGAGCCAGCGGCCCGCAAGCCGCGCCTCGACTAGGGTTGGCGCGATCTCGGCAACGCGCGCGAAGGCCGCCCCGGCACGGTCGATGCGGCCCGCGCCGACCCAGGCGATCGTGCTGAGGATCAGGGGCGTGGCGCTTCCCGCGGCTTCAGCCAGCGCAGCCTCTGCCGCCTGCGCGGCCGCGTCGTAATTGCGCACGGCGAACTGCGCGAAACCAAGCGCCGCGAGGAGGGAGCCGCGCGAAGGATCGCGCGGAGAGCGGCGCAGCGCGGCCTCGGCCAAAGGCACCCCGCGTTCGGCGTCGCCGTGAAAGCCCTCGTAGAGCCCAAGCCACGCCAGCGTCACCGCGCAGTTCGGGTTCATCTCGTGCGCCTGGCGAAGCTCGGTCAGGCCCGCGCCTGCATCCTGCTTCATGAAGTGCAGGAGCGCCCTCAGCCGCCGCGCGTGGTGGTCGGTCGGATCTGCCGCGATGGCGTTTGTCGCCGCGCCGAGTCCTTCGGTGAGCGTGTCGGGCAAGGAGGGTGTCGTCGCGTGATAGACGTTCCACCAGGCGACCCAGGCCAGCACACGCCAGGCGAGGCCCGAGGTCGGATCGAGGTCCAGGGCCTGCCGGCCGAGCTCGGCCGCCTTGTCGCGCGGTGCGGGGTCGTAGGCCATGTCGCCGGCCGAGACCAGGGACCAGCCCCGGATTGCGATGCCATGCGCGGTCAGATCCTCGGGCGCGGCGATGCGGATGCGCTCGGCCTCTGCCCGGTCGATCTGCGGCGCGAGACAGGTCACGATGGCCCGCGCCACCCGTGCCTGCGTATCAAAATGCCCGACAAGGTCGCGGTCGAAGACCTCGGCCCAGACATGTCCCCCGGTCTGGGCGTCGATCAGCTGCGCTGTGACACGCACACGCTCGGTCGTTGCGCGGACACTACCTTCGACGACGTAGCGGACGCCCAGTTCGCGCGAGATTACCCTGAGATCGCGCGGCATGTCGCGGTAGACGAAGGCCGAGTTGCGCGCCACGACGAAGAGGTCGCGGAACCGGGACAATTCGGTCGTGATATCCTCGACGAAGCCGTCGACAAGCCACGACAGCGCGGGATCGCCACCGAGATCCGCGAAGGGCAGGACGACGACGGACGGACGGTCCGGGAGTGCCAGTGCCAGCGGACCGGCCGATGCGACCTCCAGCGCGAAGCGCAGGCCCCGCCCCGGCACCGTGACGATGGCGCCGGTCCCCAAGAGCCGCCGCAGGTTGGCGAGTTGCACGTTGAGATTGTTCTCGCCGACGACGCTGTCCGGCCAGACCGCCGCCATGATCTCGTCGCGTCCGACGACGCGGTCCCGGCAGGCGATCAGAAGATCGAGAAGATCGAAGGCGCGCGCCCCGATGGCGAGGTCTTCGTCGCCCCGTACCAGCCGCCGTGCGCGCCGTTGCAACGTGAATTCTGTGAAACGTACGCTGTCCATCGGCAGATTTCGCGGTCCCCTATGGAAACAACGTATCAGAGTGGGATGTGGTCGTCGCCAATTTTTCTTGGGATGCCCGCAGGATAAAGACGGAGCAGCGCGCCTGCCGCCGTGTCGTGCAGGGCGCTCGTTCGGGGAAAGACCGCTTCGGATTGTGGCGAGGTTGCCTGCCTGAAAGGGCAACTTCTGGCAAATCGTGCCCCGCTGCAGCGGCTGGTTCAGAAACTCGGTCACCACTCAGGGGAAATTTCGGATGGTCGGCATGCGCCCGCTACGTCCGCACTCCAGTCATTTATCGTCCCAGAATGCTGCGCCGTGCGCGAATGACCGAAATGACGGGCCGCGCCGTAGCATTCGGCATGGTCGTTGCATGTCGGCTGTGGGCCGAGAAAGTCTTTCCTTATGGCCGGTCAACGCCGCGCAGGCGTGGTGCATGGACCGGGCTTCTGAGCAGGAGAGCTGCCGCAACGCTCGCGAGGGCGCCGAACAGGTGGGCTTCCCAAGACACGCCGGGTCGCCCCGGCAGCACGCCCCACAGGAGGGAGCTATAAAGCCCCCCGATGACGACTGCGGCGCCCAATGTCACGGGTGAGCGATCTACTAGTCCCCGTGCAATCAGGAAGCCGAACCAGCCGAAGATCAACCCCGATGCGCCGACGTGAATTGCAGGGCTACCGAGTATCCAGACGAGGCTGCCGCCGAGCGCGACTATCATCATGTTCACAGCCAACAGGGCCCGTGTTGCGGTCGCCATCAGCACCCCCCCATGACGAGCAGGGGAGGTGTGACGAGCCCCCTGATCTAGCAGTGGCGGATAGGCTGCTGGCTCAGGCTCTTGACTTCGCCGGAGTAGAGCGGCTGCGTCAGGCTTACCCAGAGTATCGCCGCGACGCTGATTTTCAGCGGGTGCGCGTTGGCTTTCAAGTTCTCTTGCGAGAATGCGTCGATAACGCGGCGGATTGGAGTGGCGTTCACTAGAGCGAGGCAAAGGGCGTTCTTTGCTTACTGTTCAGAGCGGGGCAACGCTATCAACTGGCTAGAACAGCTTCTCCTGTCAGCGGGCGTGGAGCAGATAAACGGAGCCAACATCGTCGCCGCCGCAAGGTAGGGACAGCGCGTTATGAGATCAATAAGCCAGTCTCGTCACTTGGCCTGCTGCCGGTATCGTGGACACAGGGTTAGGTTTGCATAGCTCGGTCCTTGAACGCCATGGGGCTTAGGTAGCCGAGTTTTGAATGGCGTCGCCTCGGATTGTAGAAGCGCTCGATGTAGTCGAACACGTCGGCACGAGCCTGATTGCGTGTCCGGTAGACCTTGCGGGCGGTGCGCTCGGTTTTCAGCGACGAGAAGAAACTCTCCATTGCCGAGTTGTCCCACACGTTGCCGGCCCGGCTCATTGAACAGGTGATGCCGCAGTCGAGCAGAAGGCGCTGAAACTGCTCACTTGTGTATTGCGATCCCTGGACGCCCTTCTAAGAGTCAAGCGGCGATTTGAGCCTGATTGATCTGTTTCTGGCGCCGCATGATGATGCCGAAGACTTCTCGAGCGATATAGCGCTTGAGGCTGCGAATGGCTTCCAGCTTTGAATTACCGACAGCGATG
>NZ_JAEPMO010000242.1 GCF_017643905.1 Marivita sp. | reverse complement strand
CTTTCATTCAGCTTTACCGCGAAAACGCCAAATACCTCGACCGGCCCTACAAATGGGTGGCCAAGGTCGGGCTTGATTGGGTCAAGGCACGAGTGGTGGACGATTTGGACGAACGCGCGCGGCTGATCGCGGCGTTCGAGCTGTCCCAGTCGATTTACCGCAAGGACCCTTGGGCCGAGCATGCCAAGCAGGCCGAGGCCTATCAACCGCTGGCCGATCTGACATTGGAGGCTGCGGAATGAGCTGGATCGACATTTGCGCCATTGGCGACATCCCCCTGCGTGGAGCGCGCAAGATCAAGACCGCATTGGGATGCGTGGCGGTGTTTCGCACCGACGCGGAAGAGGTGTTTGCTGCCACAAACAGCTGCCCGCACAAGGGTGGGCCGCTGTCCGAAGGGATCGTGCATGGGCAATCGGTGACCTGTCCGCTGCACAATTGGGTCTTTGACCTGAACACGGGGCAGGCCAAAGGCGAAAACGGGGCCATCACCACCTTCCCCGTGCAAGTCCGCGAGGGCCGTGTCTGGATCGACGGCACTCGCCTTGTTGCGCGGAGCGCCGCGTGATGGACGGCAGCGGCCTGCCAGAGATACGATCCACATGTCCCTATTGTGGGGTGGGATGCGGCGTTCTCTTGCGCCCTGATGGACAGGGCGGTCTGGACGTCCGGGGTGACCCGGAGCACCCGGCGAACTTTGGACGGCTCTGCTCGAAAGGATCAGCGCTGGGCGAGACTGTAGGGCTGGGTCATCGGCTGTTGGCCCCACGGGTCTCTGGCGTTGACACGGATTGGGATAGCGCACTGCAACTGGTGGCAGACAGATTTACCGAAACCATCGCAGAGCACGGGCCTGACAGCGCGGCCTTCTATGTCTCGGGGCAGCTGCTGACCGAGGATTACTATGTCGCCAACAAGCTGATGAAGGGCTTCATCGGTTCGGCCAATATCGACACCAATTCGCGGCTCTGCATGGCGTCGTCCGTGGCCGGGCACAAACGCGCCTTTGGCAGCGATACGGTTCCCGGCACGTACGGGGATTTGGACGAGGCCGACCTTGTTGTGCTGGTCGGATCAAACCTCGCCTGGTGCCATCCGGTTCTGTACCAGCGCGTGATCGCAGCCCGCAAAGCGCGCGGTACCAAGATTGTCGTGGTCGATCCGCGCCGCACGGCAAGTTGTGACGCGGCTGACATGCATCTTGCGATTCAGCCCGGATCGGATGTGGCGCTGTTCAATCGCCTGTTTGCCGCGCTTTACGAAGGCGGTGCGCTGGACAAGGCTTTCATTGCCCGGACCACCGGCTTTGATGCCGCGCTGCACGCTGCGCAAAATGACCCGGCTACACCGACTGGGTTGCCCGAGGCGCAGATCGCCGCTTTTTGTGATCTGTGGATGCGCACCGAAAAGGTCGTCACGATTTATTCCCAAGGGGTTAACCAATCGACGTCGGGGTCGGACAAGGTCAACGCGATCCTCAATTGCCACCTGGCGACGGGTCGCATTGGAAAACCGGGCTGCGGTCCCCTCTCTGTTACCGGACAACCGAATGCCATGGGGGGCCGCGAGGTGGGTGGGCTGGCCAACATGCTTGCCTGTCATCTTGATCTTGAGAACGCCGACCACAGGTCCGTCGTGCGTGGGTTCTGGACGTCAGGTCCGCTGCCCGAAGCGCCCGGCCTCAAGGCTGTGGACATGTTCCGGGCGGTGGGGGACGGACGGATCAAGGCGCTCTGGATCATTCACACGAACCCTGCGGTTTCGATGCCAGAGGCGGATGCGGTACGAGATGCGATTGCCGCCTGTCCCTTTACGGTTGTCAGCGACATCACCGATCAGACCGACACCGCGCGATTGGCCGATGTGCTGCTTCCCGCAACGGCCTGGGCCGAGAAAGATGGTACTGTTACAAATTCGGATCGCACCATCAGCCGCCAGCGCAGCGTTCTGCCCGCCCCCGGTCAAGCGCGCCCGGATTGGCACATCCTTGCCGAAGTTGGTCGCCGCATGGGTTTCGAGGCGGCGTTTGACTATGCCAGCGAGGCGGAGATCTTTCGGGAATACGCCACACTGTCAGGGCTTGCCGGCCAAATGGGTCGGGATTTCGATATCTCCGCACTCTCGACCCTGACAGACACGGATTACGACACGCTGGAGCCGCAACGCTGGCCGATCACGCAGACGCGCAAGGGCGGACGCTTTTTCGCGGATGGGCAGTTCTTTACACCCGATGGCAAGGCCCGGCTGCTGCCGGTGTCTTGGCGACCACCTGCCGCCAAGACAGAGCCGCGCTATCCGTTCCGGCTCAACACAGGCCGGTTGCGCGATCAGTGGCACACCATGACGCGCACGGCGCTCAGCCCGCGCTTGTCGGCGCATCTGGCGGAGCCGTTTGTGGACATTCACCCGATTGATGCCCAGCGGTTGGGCATCGCGAGGTCAGACCTCGTGACCCTGAAAAGCCCGCACGGCAGCGCGATCCTGCGTGCCCGCATTTCCGACGCGGTGCAGGTGGCGCAGGTCTTTGCGCCCATGCACTGGACGGGAGAAACGGCACCGTCGGCACGGATTGACGCTCTGGTGGCGGCGGCATGTGATCCGGTGTCCGGCCAACCCGAAAGCAAGGCCAGCGTGGTTGCTGTCAGCCGGTATGACGCGGCATGGTACGGCTTTGCCGTGGCCCGAGATCCGATGGTGTTGACCAGCGACTACTGGGCTTTGGCTCGAACCACCCACGGCTACCGCGCAGAACTGGCCGGCACCTCGCCCATCGCCGACTGGGAGAGCGAGGCGCTGCGCCTTTTCGCAGCCTCCGACGCGACGCTGGTCACGATGATCGATGCGAGGCTGGGACATGCACGGATGGTGTTGCATCGCAATGGTATCATGATCGGGGCGCTCTTTGCGGCGGCGACGCCGGTTGCAGTAATGCGCGACTACCTTGCGACCCTGCCGGGCACCGACGGGGCGGGCGCCATCACGGGCCGGACG
Organism: Marivita sp.; assembly: GCF_017643905.1. Taxonomy (GTDB): domain Bacteria; phylum Pseudomonadota; class Alphaproteobacteria; order Rhodobacterales; family Rhodobacteraceae; genus Marivita. The sequence goes on along the minus strand of NZ_JAEPMO010000242.1, from coordinate 997 downwards.
CCCGCGGATGTGCCTGATCCGGGGCCTGTTCTGTGTTCCTGTTTCGGGATTGGGGTCAACAGCATCGTGACGGCGATAGAAACCCAAGGCCTGATGAGCGTCGACCAGATCGGTGCAAGTCTCAATGCGGGAACGAATTGCGGGTCGTGTCGACCTGAACTTGCGGATCTGCTGGATCGGGTTCGCCTGCGCGAGGCGGCGGAATGAGCTTGGCCCTGCATGTCCAGACCTTGGGCCGGGGGCCGGGGCGGTCTCGTGCCTTGACCGAGGACGAAGCAGCGGACGCCATGCGCCTCATGTTGCAGGGTGATGCGGCTCCCGAGGCTGTGGGAGCTTTGCTGATGCTCTTGCGGATGAAGGGTGAAACTGCAGAAGAGATCGCTGGGTTCGCGCGCGCGGCGCAGGCAGGTTTGCCGGTTTTGCCAACCGCCGATCTGGACTGGCCGAGCTATGCAGCGGGCCGCACGCGCGGGGCACCGTGGTTTCTATGCGCCGCCCGGATAGTGGCTGATGCGGGGCACCGCGTGCTGTTGCATGGCTGGAACGGGACAGACCCGAAAGTGCGCGCAGGTCTGGCAACGGTTGGCATCGGGATTGCGACCAATCCCGATCATGCGGCGTCCCTGTTGGACACAGACCGTATTGCCTATCTGCCGCTTGAAACCTTCCATCCTGCGCTGTTTCGGCTTCTGACATTGCGCGATGTTCTGGGACTGCGATCCTGCATCAATACGGTCTGCCGCATGCTGAACCCCGCTGCTGCTTCGGCCAGCGTTCAGGGGGTGTTTCACCCGTCCTACCGTTTGCTTCAGGCGGAGGCGGCACAGATTCTGGGTTGGAATGCCTTGACCGTGATCAAGGGTGGCGGTGGCGAGTTCGAGCGTCACCCTGCCAAGGACATCGCCGCCTTTGGTTTGCGCGGTGGCGCGGTTTGGGACGGCACATTGCCAGCCGTTGTTGAGGACACACGTCGGCTTTCGGAACCGACCGGTGACAG
>NZ_JAEPMO010000034.1 GCF_017643905.1 Marivita sp. | reverse complement strand
TATTAAAAAAGTAGAAGTCTGTAGGGATTCAACAGTTGCGTTTCCAACAAACAAAGAAGAATTCATTCAAGGACTGCGGAACTCACTTATTTATAAATGGGATAGAAGAGGAAAATATTTAATAGCTCAATTCATGCTCACATCGACCGGCAACGGAAGTTCCGGTCCGGACAGGCTGAAGGCCTGTTCCGTGGCCCGTACATCATAACGCAGACGCGACGAATCCATCGCGAAGTCCACCCTCACCGACCCGGTGCGTGTGGTCCCTGATGTGGTGCCGGCCTCTTCGGTCGCAGCAAATTGCATTTCACCACCCGTGTATCCCATGGACCCTTCGGCCGAGAAGCCGCCTGCCGCCAGGGATTGCGGATCGTTCGGATCAAAGCCTTCCGGCAGAACCGTCGCGCTGGATACGAAGAGTCCGTCCATCGACCCCGACACCAGCGCCGCATCGTCACTTTCCGGATCGTTGAAGGCAAAATCGTAGCGGGCCGCGGCGGCCTGAACATTTTGGGTCAGGTCCGTACCGCTGGTCGTGACCGCAACGGTGCTGCCCCCAACGTCATCCAGGATGAAGTCGAATCGCGCCTCCTCGCGCGGCACCGGCGTGCCGTCGATCTCGAACTCGGTCAGCGACAAGGACAGCTGCGCCGCGCTGTAGGTGTAGGTCATGTTTCCAGGCTCGCCCGACACCAGAAGTTCAAGACCCTCGTTGCCGTAATCCAACACCATCATGACCGCCTCTTCGCCCTCGGGGGCGGCATCGATCGAAATCGGCATGGACGCCGGAAAGGTCATAGAGACAGTGCCATCGCCGTTTTCGACGAAATCAATGGACTCGATGCTGATTTCGACGGTCGCATTATCTTCCGGCGCATCGAAGCGCATCACGACATCCGTCACATCCAGCCCGTCGCCCGTCGGCGTTTCCGTGGCCGTGACCGAATAGCCAAACCCCTGCAGGGCGGCTTCGAGACCGTTCCACACTTGTGGTGCAGTGACTTCGGCAAAGCCGGGCCCGCCGGAAACGGCAAGGGCCAGCATTGAGCAAGATGAAAAACGAGCAATACGGCGCATGGTGATATCCTAAAAAATCAAATTCCCGCCTCCAACTTCGGACTCCTGATTGAAAGGGTCAAGTGGGTGGACCCCGCGTCACGTCCGAAGTAGCACTGCTGTGAACGGGTAACGGAGGCCATCGCATGACCGATCTAACTGGACGCACAGTTCTTATCACCGGAGCCAGCCGTGGCATCGGGGCCGAAGCTGCGCGGGTTTTCGCCGAAGCGGGCGCGAATGTCGCGCTGGTTGCACGATCCGCCGACAGCATCGCCGATCTCGCCGGTGAAATCGGACAAAAGGCCGTGGCCATTCCCTGCGACATCAGCCGCTACTGGGAAGTGGCGCAGGCGGTCGAAAACTGCGTCACCGCGTTTGGCGGGCTGGACATCCTGATCAACAATGCCGGTGTGATCGAACCCATTGCCCGGATGGACGAAGCGGATCCCGAAGCTTGGGGACAGGTGATCGACATCAACCTCAAAGGCGTGTTCCACGGGATGCGGGCCGCCCTTCCGGTGATGGAGGCTGCAGGTGGCGGGACGGTCCTGACGGTCAGTTCAGGCGCTGCGCATAACCCGATTGAGGCATGGTCGCACTATTGCGCCTCCAAGGCCGGCGCGGCGATGCTGACGCGCAGCCTGCACAAGGAAATGGCCGACAAGGGCATCCGCGCCATAGGTCTGTCGCCGGGCACCGTCGCCACCCAGATGCAGCGCGAGATCAAGGCAAGCGGGATCAACCCGGTGAGCCAGCTGGATTGGTCTGTGCACATCCCGGCGGACTGGCCCGCCAAGGCGCTATTGTGGATGTGCAGCTCCGAGGCGGATGTCTATCTGGGCGAGGAAATCTCGCTCCGGGACAAGGACATCCGCAAGAAGGTGGGATTGGTATGATCGAGGTCCAGAATGACGGCACGCTTTGCGTGCTGACGATCAACCGCCCGGACAAGGCCAATTCGCTGACCGGCGAGATGCTGGAGGCGCTGTGCGTCGGCGTCGAAGAGGCCCGCAGCGCGCGGGCGGTCATTCTGACCGGTGTTGGCAAGGTTTTCTCTGCCGGTGCCGATCTAGAGGCGGCCAAGGCGGGTCTGGCGCTGAGCCCGCTTTGGGAAAGACTGTCGGGGGCCATCGCGCGCCATCCGGGCCTGACCATTGCGGCGCTGAACGGCACGGTTGCCGGGGGTGCGATGGGCATGGTTCTGGCCTGCGACCTGCGGATCGCCGTGCCGGGGACCAAGGTGTTCTACCCGGTGATGAAGCTGGGTTTTCTGCCGCAACCGTCCGACCCGGCGCGCCTGTCGGCCCTTGTCGGACCCTCGCGCGCCAAGATGATCCTGATGGCCGGACAGAAGATCCCGATCGAGGATGCGCTGACATGGGGCCTCATTGACGAGATCACAGAGCCTGACGCGCTCATCGACCGCGCCAAAGCCCTGACCGAGGATGTCTGTGGCGCAACCGCCGAGCATGCCCGCGCCATCAAAGGCCTGATCGCGCAGCGTTTGCCCTAATCACCTTGACCCTCATCTCCAGCTTCTTACGTTGGCCGCACCGCAGCAAGGAAGGAACACCGCATGGCCCAGCATCTGCACATCGTCTTTGGCGGAGAACTGGTGACACCGTCGGAAAACGTGTTCAAAGACCCGAAGGCCATCCATATCGTCGGGATTTTCGCTGATCGCAAATCAGCCTACGACGCCTGGAAAACCGAAGCGCAGCGCACCGTGGACAATGCACATATGCGCTATTTCCTTGGGGATCTGCAGCAGTTGATGGACGCCAGCACACAAGCGCCCGAGGCACAGGACTGACCATTTGGCGCGCAGGCCGTTCAGTCTGACCGCCTATCTGGCGCTGGCGCGGGGGTCGGACCGACTGACCGCTGACGCCACGCATTGGCCCGCGCGCCCGACCGGACCGGTTCTCTGGCTGCACAGCGACACGCGCACACGGCTTGAGACCTTGCTGACCCTCATCAAGCGCCTGCGGTTGCAGCGCGAGGATTTTTCCCTGTTGCTCACCTGCGACTCGATCCCGACCGAAGGATTGTCGATCGAAGGGTATAGTGTTGGCCCGCCGCCTGCCGAAACCCTGAGTGATGTCCACCGGTTTCTGGACCATTGGCGGCCCAATATCCTTGTCTGGGCGGGCAACGGCCTGCGCCCCGCGCTGATCCACGAGGCGGCGATGTCGGGCGCACATCTGCTGTTGAGCGACGCGGCCGATGCGCCTTGGCGGCAGCCATCAAAACGGTTTCTGCCCGACGCCTCTGCGGGCACGCTGAGCCTGTTTCACAGCATCCTCGCGCAGGACAAGAAAGCCGCCATGCGGATGCGGCGGCTTGGGGTGACGGATGACCGGATCGAGGTCGCCTCCCCGCTTGAGCCGGAAGTCTTTCCCCTGTCGAGCCATGACGGTCTGCACGAGGAACTCACCGCCCTTCTGGCGGGCCGACCGGTGTGGCTGGGTGCCTATATCCAGCGCGACGAGGCGGATGCCGTTCTGCGGGCGCACCGCCGCGCAGCCCGTCTGGCGCACCGCCTGTTGTTGGTCGTGGTGCCTGCGAACCCCGAAGACGAAACTTTCATCGCCGAACATTGCCAGGAGATCGGTCTGCGTCTCGCGCGCTGGGAGAACGGCGACATGCCGGATGAGAACACGCAGGTTCTTCTTGCCGGCGACGACAGTGAACTGGGTCTCTGGTATCGGCTGGCACCGCTTTGTTTTCTTGGCGGTTCGCTTGCTGGCAAAACGGGGGGGCAATCCCCGATGATGGCTGCGGCCCTGGGCTCCGCCATCCTGTATGGCCCGAATGTCGGTCGTCATCTGGATTCCTATTCCCGGCTGGTGGCCGCTGGCGCGGCTCGGATCGTCAAGGACATGGAATCGCTCAGCGCCGCCGTGTCGCACCTGATCGCGCCGGACCGTGCGGCGGCGATGGCGCATGCGGGCTGGAACGTGGTGTCCGCCGGAGCCGAGACAGCCGATCTGATCCTCGTGCAGATCAACGAATGGCTCGATGCGCTGGAGGGGGCTCGATGAAACCTCCCGCGTTCTGGGATGCGCCGCCCGACCGCCCCGGTCTCTGGCCCCGGCTTCTTGCACCGCTGGGTGCACTTTACGCAGCGGCGACCGCGCGGCGGTTGCAGCGCGGCACGCCGCTGCGCCTCGGGATTCCCGTGATCTGCGTCGGCAACGTCAACGCGGGCGGCACGGGCAAGACACCAACGGTGATCGCGCTGATGCAGATGCTGTCGGATATGGGCAAGACCGCGCATGTGGTGTCACGCGGCTTCGGGGGCTCGCTGGAAGGTCCTGTGCAGGTCGATCCGCGCCGCCATACGGCAGAGGAGGTCGGCGACGAGCCGCTGCTTGTGGCGGCCTTCGGCACCGTCTGGGTGTCCAAGGACCGGGCGCTTGGTGCGCAGGCCGCCAAGGCCGCAGGAGCAGAGGTGATCCTGCTGGATGACGGGCTGCAGAACCCCAGCCTTGCCAAGGACCTGTCGCTGATCGTGGTCGATGCCACACGGGGTTTCGGCAACGGACGCTGCATTCCGGCAGGTCCGTTGCGTGAACCGGTCGCGGCTGCGATGGCACGCGCGGATCTGGTGCTGTCCATCGGGTCGGACGAAGCCCAACAGAGTTTCGCCAGAACGTGGCAGTCGCAGATCTCCCTGCCCCATCTGACCGGGCACTTGATACCTCTGCAAACCGGGATGGATTGGGAGGGACTGCGCTGTCTGGCCTTTGCCGGAATTGGCCATCCGGAAAAGTTCTTCCGCACCTTGCGCGACCTTGGGGTGGAATTGGTCGAGAGCCGCGCACTGGACGACCATCAGCCGCTGACAAACGCGCTTCTGGCACGGCTGGAGAAAGACGCACAAACCGCCCGCGCGCAATTGGTGACAACAGAAAAAGACGCGGTGCGCCTGCCACAAAGCTACCGGATGAAGGTGCTCACGGTTCCGGTCCGGTTGGTACTTCCGGACAACAACACGGTGCTGAAAGACACGCTGAGCAAGCTGTTTGCCTGAGACTTATTCCGCCGCGAGCGGCATGTCCTTGGCCTGACCCGTGGCGGCGATCTCGGCGATGACGCTGCGCAGAAGCTTGCGGAAGTTGTGGAAATTCGCATTCGGCCGAATCGTGCGCTCGTCCATGTAGATGGACCGGTCGATCTCGATCTGGACGGCGTGCTGGTTGCGCGAGGGGCGGCCATAGGCCTGTGTGATATAGGCCCCGGCAAAAGGTGTATTGCGGGCGACGACCAGCCCTGCGTCGGTAAACGCCGCTTCGATCTGGTCCACCACCGTTTGGCTGGCAGAGGCCCCAAACCGGTCACCCAACACGATCTGCGGTCGCCGTGCCGTGGATTTGGCGACACCGTCCAACGCCTCGCGCGGCATCGAATGGCAGTCGACAAGAATCGCCTCGCCAAAGCGGGTATGGGCCTGCTGCATCAGCTTGCGCAACTGGTCGTGATAGGGATGCCAGAACTGCGCGATGCGGCGTTCCGCCTCGGCCAGCGGCAGCTTGCCCTGATAGATCGGGCGACCATTGGCCACGACGCGCGGCACAACTCCCAGACCCGAGGCAACGCGCGGGTTGTGGGTCTGACGACGCACCCCTTCGATCAGCGCGGGGTCAAGTTCTTCGGCAGAACGGTTGAGGTCGATATACGCACGCGGTGCACCGGCCTTGATGAAAGGCGCGCCGAATTGCGGGGCACAATCGAACAGGCGATCGACAAACGCATCCTCCGAAGACCGGATCGTCACTTCGTCAAGAACGGTGTATCGCAGGAAGGTCCAGCTGTAGTCCCGCCCGGAATGCGGCGATGCAAACACCACCCGCGAGGTGTGCGCTTCCGGCTGAACGAGGTGGTACGCGACTTTGGGCATAAGCTCTCCCTATGTACCATACATAGACCGATTTTTTCTGTGACCAAAGCCCTTGATCCCCGCTACGACTCCTTTTATAGACCGCTCCACCGGCGCGGCTTCACGCGCCCCTTTTATTTGGGGTACGTGAATCGGGTCGGTTCAAAGGGCGATTAGCTCAGTGGTAGAGCACTTCGTTGACATCGAAGGGGTCACAAGTTCGAACCTTGTATCGCCCACCATTGAATTCGCCGTCTCGGGCTTCGGCTCGGGGCACCCGCAACCACCAAGGCGCTCGCGCGCCGCGATAAGAGGAGAGACCCGATGAAGGTCAAGAACTCGCTTCGTTCGCTGAAGAACCGCCATCGCGACTGCCGCGTTGTGCGCCGTAAAGGCCGCGTCTACGTGATCAACAAGACGCAGCGTCGGTACAAAGCCCGTCAGGGCTGAGCGGACCCGCAGATTTTGCGAAAAAGCCATCCTTCGGGATGGTTTTTTTGTTTGTGTTGGATGGTTTCAAGACCCAAGCCTCTGCGCAGTGCCGAAGGATGCGACGGTTTTGGGGCCTGACTTTGGAACCTCAGCCCGGAAGCCCGCTGAATTCCGCCACATCTGCCAGATCGCAATCCCAGCCTGCCCGGCTGGAGACGCATATATGCGCGTCGGGTCGCAGGCTTACAGGCGTGTCCAACGACCCGGCCGGCACGACAAGCATATTCCCGCTCGGGGACGCATATGGCAGCGCCGAACCGCATGTTGCACAAAAACTTTTCACGTGCCGCGTGCCGGGCAGGTGAAAGATGCGGATCTGATCCTCACCTGTCAGCCAATCCAAAGTGGCTGTGTTTGCGAACAGATTTGCCGAATGGGCCGATCCGCTGTCCTTGCGGCAGCGGCTGCAGTGGCACAGAAAGAAGCTGTCGAATGCGCCGGAGATGCGGAATTTGACGGCTCCGCACAGACATTGACCGTTTGCCCGCTGGTCCATTCTCTGTCTCCCTTAGGTCCTGGCCATCCTACGCCGGTCGTCGTGACCGCATGAGCCTGCCTAGTCCCGCGCCACAGAGAGGTCAAACAAGGGACCGGTGGACCCGCGACACCCGAAGTTCTGGGCAAAGCGGGTTGGCGCAGAACGCGGAACATGCATACAGTTGTCCCGACACCGACACGAAAGGACCGCCGAAGTGCCCGCCTCTGACGAAGACAAGGTTGCCGGCCGTCTGCACGGCGAACAGCTTGAGCCGGAGAACACCGACGGCCTGCTGGAGCGGCTGATCTACATGATCCTGATCGCGATCATGATCTCGGTCGCGCAGACGGTGCTGGGTGTCATGACTGTGATCCAGTTCGTCATCATGCTGGTCAGCAACAAGCAGCCCAATGAACGGCTGTCCGAATTTGGCACCGACCTTGGCATCTGGATCGCCAAGGCCGCGCGTTACCAGACGGCGGCAAGCAACGTGAAACCGTGGCCGTGGACCGAGCTCGACTGATCCCGCGCGGTTAGCGCAGGATCGAATCCGCCATCAGTCGCACCACGGTGGCTTGATCCAGATACCCCGAAACCCGCAGATTGCGCGCGTCCTGATAGCGGCGGATCGCCCGGCGGGCCTCCTCGTCGAACGTGCCATCGACAGTCCCCGGCTGCAGCCCCAACTCGGCCAGACGTGCTTCGGCCAGACGGCGGGCGGTGTCGTTCAGACCCAAAGCCGCTTCATCCGCCTGTGCCCGCTCCTGCAAGGCAATCTGTTCGGCATTGTTCTGGAAATACTCGATCCGCGCCCGCGCCTCTTCGACGAAGGCACCGGTGGGCCGCTCCGCCAGATAGGCGCGATATCCCGCCTCGGTGTCGGTCTGGCGCGCGATCTGCCAGCGTCGGCGATCCTCACCTTCGGCCTGTGAGCGGCGCCGTTCTTCGATAGCATCCAATCTGCCTTGCGCTTCCTCGGCATAGATCCCGTCAGGGAACCGCTTGAGATAAGCGCGAAAGCCCGCCTCATCGCCCCGCGCGCCGGTTTCGGACCAGAACGTGCGGTCCTGCCGTTCCAGTTGTGCCTGCCTCTGACGCGCCTCTTCCTCAAGCTCGGCCGCTCGGCGCTCGGCCTGCGCATCCAGCCGCGCGATCTGATCTGCATCCAGATAGCCGGACGCGGACAAATTGTTCGCGTTCTGCCATGCCGTCACGGCCCCGCGCGTGCCGCGTCCGAAGATACCGTCAATGCCCCGCGTGTTATACCCCAAGAGCGACAGATCGCGTTGAATCTCGCGACGGGCATCGCGGGACAGTGCCAGATTTTCTTCGGTCTGTTTCTCGCGGAAGAACGGCTCGGACCGGATGGCCGTCAGGCGTTGCCGCGCCTCTGCCGCATTCTGACCTTCGGGAAAGGCAGCAAGGTAAGTGTCGTACCCCGCTTCGGTGTTTGCCGAGACCGCCTTCTCCCACGCGGCCAGATCTGCGGCCTCGCGGGCTTGGGTGTTTCTGTCCGGGCTGATCTGCGGCAGGGTGTTGTCGGTCCCGGCAAAAAGCGACAATTCACGGGGGACAAAGCCCAAGAGGCTCAATCCGGCTTCACGTGCCAAAGGCAGGACATCTTCGCCCGTCGCGTCGGACAAGCGATCGGCAAAACGGGCGGCATTCCCAGCGGGTCCGATGGCAAGGGTCACACCCTGCGGAATGTCCTGAAACGGCAGGTCCACCGACACCCCTGCACGCATATCGTCTTCGCCTTCCACCTCGCCCAGAACGATCAGCGCACGGCCGGGATATTCGGCCGCGACCGCGTAAATGGCATCAAGCGGAAACCCGTCAGCGACGACAGCGGCAAGGGACAGGCGCTCCATCCCCGCAGGAAGCAAGTAGGTGCCCGCGATGGTCGACACGAACTGCCCGGTCAGGACGATCCCCACATCGTCGGTTGTCGCGTCCAGCCCGTCGGCAAAGGCGCGAAAGGCGGAGCGCATCGCTTCCGCATCGGCACCCGTTGCAAGGCTCACCTCTGCGCCGCGCTCCTCGAACGCCGACCGCAAGCCCGCCAAGTCACCGCTACCAGTAAGGCGCTGCACCATGCCCGGAGCGCTGTTGCCGATGATCAGAAGATCACTGCTTTGCGCGAGGCCCGGCGAGGCCAGAACAAGAGCTGCCGAAATCGAAAACGCGAGTCGTTTCATGGATGGTCCTCCGTCATGTTGGAAGACTAACGCACGAAACCCAAAAGTTATCCAATATCGCCGCGTTTTTCTGGCGGGGGATATCCCCGCCCGTGCCGATCAATCGTAGCTGCGCACGTCTTCGATCACCAATCCGTCGCGCGGCAACGCCCCCGGCGGCACCAGTTCGACCCGGCCCTTGAGCTTGAGCGTTTCGACGATGCTCGTCTCGAAGCGTGTCGCATCATTGGCCGCGGTTTCAATCCGGACAGTCATCACATCCATCTCACCATCGCGGCTTGCGACAACACGGGCGCGGTCGATCTCGGCATGTTTCGCGACCAAGGCGGCAACCTGTTCGGGGCGCACGAACATCCCCTTGATCTTGGTGGTCTGGTCGGCACGACCCATCCAGCCCTTGATGCGGGTGTTGGTGCGCCCGCAGGGGCTTTGACCGGGGAGGATCGCGCTCATATCCCCGGTGGCAAACCGGACCAGCGGGTAATCGGGGTTCAGCGACGTCACCAGAACTTCGCCGACCTCGCCGTCCGCCACCGGGTCACCGGTGCCGGGGGTGACGATTTCGACGATCACACCTTCATCAAGGATCATGCCCTCCATCGCCGCGGTCTCGTAGGCGATATGTCCCACATCGGCGGTGGCATAGCACTGAAGACAGGAAATGCCGCGATCCTTGTACCACGCGCGCAGCGACGGGAAGAGCGCACCGCCGGATACGGCCGCTTTGACGATGCCAAGCTGAACGCCCATGTCGTCGGCTTTTTCGAGGATCACTTTGAGGTAATCGGGCGTGCCCGCGTACGCGGTGACACCCACATCATGTGCCGCCTGAACCTGCAATTCGGTCTGGCCTGTACCCGCGGGCAGGACCACAGCGCCAACGGTGCGGGCACCGTTTTCAAAGATCATACCCGCCGGGGTCAGGTGATAGCCAAAACAGTTCTGCACGATATCCGTTGTGCCGAAACCCGCCGCATGCAGGAAGCGGCCCATGCGCCACCAGTCGCGGGTCACACCACCGGGTTCATAGATCGGCCCCGGTGACTGGAAGATATGCGCAAGGTTGGATACGGGCAAACCACCGAACGGTGGCTTCTCCTTTTGACGCTGGCTCAGGTCGGACTTGCGCAGCACGGGCAGAGAGGCAAGCTCTGACAGATCGCCAAGCGGGTTGAACCCATGCGCCGGCAGCAGCGCATTCAGCGCCTCAAGCTGGTCCGCTGCTCGGTGATCCGGGCTGCGGGTTTCCAATTCGTCGAAATGGGTGCTCATGGCATCAAAGCCTTGTTTGGTCAGTTCTTGGTTCACTTTTGGTCGCCTTAGGCCAGCCAGCGCTTGCGGCGGCGATAGCTGCGGACATCGCGGAAGGACTTGCGGCCGTCATCCGAAACCCCGAGGTAGAACTCCTTGACGTCCGGGTTCTCACGCAACTCGGCGGCGGGGCCGTCCATCACAACGCGCCCGTTTTCAAGGATGTAACCGTAATGCGCATAGCGCAGGGCCACGTTGGTGTTCTGTTCGGCCAGAAGGAAGGACACGCCTTCATTCTCGTTCACCGACTTCACGATCTCGAAGATCTGTTCGACCAGCTGCGGCGCAAGGCCCATCGACGGCTCATCCAACAGGATCGTCTGCGGGCGCGACATCAGCGCACGGCCAATTGCGGTCATCTGTTGTTCACCGCCCGAGGTGTAGCCAGCCTGCGATTTGCGGCGCTCCTTGAGGCGGGGGAAATAGTCGTAGACCATCTGAAGGTCGGCTTCGATAGCACCTTTGCCATCCTTGCGGGTATAGGCCCCGGTCAGCAGGTTTTCCTCGACCGTGAGGTGGCCGAAACAATGCCGGCCCTCCATCACCTGGATCACGCCGCGTTTGACCAGTGCGGCAGGGTCGAGATCCTGCACACGTTCGCCCTGGTAGATGATCGAGCCTTTGGTGACCTCACCGCGCTCAGAATGCAGCAGGTTGGAGATTGCCTTGAGCGTGGTTGTCTTGCCCGCGCCATTGCCACCGAGAAGCGCGGTAATGCCGCCTTTTTTTACGGTCAGGCTCACACCTTTCAGAACGAGGATCACGTGATTGTAGATCACCTCGATATTGTTGACCTCAAGCAGGGTCTCGTCTGTGCGTGCGGCGTCCAGCATGATTTTACCAAGTGATAAAATTTCAGGGAAACCACCGGCGACGCGTGTCGCCGCCGGTGGCAAAGCGTGGCCTTAGTTGGTGGCCGAGCACTCTTCGTTCATCGCCCAAGGCGCATTCGAGGTGGCGTATTCCGCCGCTGAAGACTGGATCAGATCCGCATAGCCATCGACATTCGGCTTAAGCAGGTCAGACGCTTTGACGAACTTAGCGCCATCCCATTCGAGCATCCAGCCGCCCGAATGACCGGTGTGGTTGCCGCAGGAGGTCGAGAACGGCGGCACCATGCCTTCCAGGCCCAGCTCGACAATCCGCTCGTTGGTCAGGTTGATGTTTTCCAGACCCCAACGCAGCTGTGTCGCGTCGATCTGGCCTGTGCCGAAGTTCTCCTGAGCATTCTTGATGCCTTCGGCAAGGATTGCCGACATCACGAGACCACGACCGTAGAACACGCCCTGCATCTCTTCTTCGTTGGACTGACTCAGCCCTTTGTCGAAGACCATTTCCTTGACCTGCTTCATCACAGGCGCATCAGGGTTCGGGAAAGACCAGGAAATCGACTTGTAGCCTTTGCCGTCGTCACCAACGAGCTTGAGGTCAGCATCGTGACCAGCCCACCAGACGCCGATGAAGTTTTCCATCGGGAACTTGGTCTTGACGGCTTCGGTGATGGCACCGGCGTTCATCGCACCCCAGCCCCACATCACGACATAGTCCGGGCGTTCACGGCGGATCTGCAGCCACTGGGCCGACTGGTTCTGCATTTCCTTCAGACCAACCGGGATCGGCAGAAGCTCGAACCCTTTGCCTGCGGCATGCATTTCCAGAACCGGAAGCGGTTCCTTGCCGAACGGGTGGTCAAGATGCAGGAACGCGATCTTCTTGCCGCTGAGAGATCCACCCTCGCCTTCGAGGTACTGGATGATCATGTCCGCCGCATCCCAATACCCGGCAGGCATGTTGAACGCCCACTGGAACACCTTGCCATCCGCCATCGGCGAGAAGCCGTAGCCCGGCGCAAGGATCGGGATTTCGTCCACGTTGGTCTTCGGCAGAACCTGAAGCGTGATACCTGTGGACCAGGGCTGGGTCACGATGGCCGTGCCTTTGGTCTTTTCGTAGCATTCCACACCTTTTTCGGTGGAATAGCCGGTCTCACATTCTTCAGCGTTGATCAGAACGCCACCAACACCGCCGTCCCGCTCGTTGAGCAGCGCCATGTAGTCGGCCTGACCGTTCATCAGCGGAATACCCGTCGCCGCAAAGGGGCCGGTCCGGTAGGCAAGGTTCGGCGTGTAGAGTTCCTGCGCAATCGCCGCCGTGCCCAGCACGGTGCCCAGCGCAGCCGCCGTTGCCAGTTTGGTAAAGTGTTTCATGGTTGTCCTCCCATTGGAACTGTCATGTTTGATTTGGTTCTTGGTCTTGGGCCTCCCCGCGTCAGTGCGGGAATGGCCAGATAATCAGTTTTTCACGGATCAGGCGCCAAAGCTGGTTCAGACCGTGCGGCTCGATAATCAGGAAGAAGATGATCAATGCCCCGATGATCATCACGTTGATATGCTCGATCAAAGCTGAGTCGATGCGGAACCCCTGTGTCTGGGCGTAGCCATAGATTAGCGTCAGAACGACAAACCCGATCACCGCGCCGATGCCCCATCCATTGCGCGCCACCCAGAACAGGAAGCCAACCGCCGCTGCCAGTGCAATGGCGAGAATGGCGCTGATGCCGGACATCTCGAACACCTGCGTGCCCGCGATCACGTTGAGCACCACAGGCAAACCGACAATCAGGATGGCGCCAAGGTAATTGCCCATGATCGACCCAAGTCCACCGATGATGGCGATGAACAACACCTGGAACGACAGCGGAATGTCGAACACGTTGGGTTCTGCCGCGCCCTTCCACATGAAGACATAAAGCGCACCTGAGACCCCCACGACATAGGACGACACGGCAAAGGCGGTCAGCTTGGACTTCATCAGGTTGATGCCGATCAGCTCCGCCGCGATGTCCATGTCGCGCGTCGCCTTCCACGTCCGCCCCAGATTGCCCCGCGTCAGGTTGATGCAGAGCAGCGTGAGCAACGAGACCACGAAGAGCACGATGTAATATTCGGTGACGGACGCCGCCTGAGGGCCGGTGATGAACATCCCGAACATTTCAAGGTTCGGCACCTGGATCGCGCCCGAGGCGTTGTAATTGTAAAGCCACGCCCATTTCTCGAACAACCAGACGAGGAAGAACTGCGCCGCAAGCGTCGCGATCGCGAGGTAAAAGCCCTTGATCCGCAGGCTGGGAATGCCGAACGCGACCCCGATGCCTGCGCTGAACACCCCCGACAAAAGGATCGCGACAATCGGGTTCATCCACGGAAACAGCGTGACCATCTTGTAGCAGGCATAGGCGCCAACACCCATGAACGCCCCCGTGCCAAGGCTGAGCTGCCCGGCAAACCCGGTGAGAATGTTCAGCCCCATCGCGGCCAGCGCATAGATCAGGATCGGGATCAGCAGCGTCTGAAAGGTGAATTCTGATGCGGTCAGAGGGAACACCACCCAGGCAAGGATAAGAATGATCCCCAGCAGAAACGCGTCCTGCTTGACCGGGAACAGGGCCTGATCGGCGTTGTAGCTCGTCTTGAATTGGCCAGCCGTGCGGTAGAGCATCAGGCGGTCTCCTCTTCATGGATCGCAGCACGGTTGCGCGGTTTGGCATATCCGGTGACTTCGGAATGGCGGATCAGCCACAAATAGGCCCACAACCCTGCGGCCCCTCCGATGGCAGCCAAAAGGATCGCAACCACTGTCTGCGATCCCGCATCGGACCCGCTGGACAGCGCGAGGTAACCAAAAGCCCAGAACCCGGACCAGGCGATGACGTTCAGAACTGCGATCAGCTTTGCCATATGAATGTACCTTCGATCTTTCCGTAGGCCGGGCCTTGGCCCGGCATCCCCTGCGAACAGCGCGCCCCGCGCTGCGCTAGACCCGTTCGATGATCCGTTCTCCGAACAGACCCTGCGGACGGAAGAGCAGCACGATAAGGGCCAGCACGAAAGCGAACCATGTCTCGGTGTTGCCACCCAGCAGCGGCTGGCCCCAGTAAATCTCGAACAGTTTTTCCAGAATGCCGATCATCAACCCGCCGACGATCGCCCCTGTGATGGATTCAAGACCACCCAGCATCAGAACCGGCAGCGCCTTGTAGGCGATCACCTCGAGCGCAAAGCTGACACCGGCGCGCGCGCCCCAGGCGATGCCTGTCACCAGCGCGATGATGCCTGCGATGAACCAGACCAGCACCCAGATCGTCTGCAGGCTGATCCCCACCGACAGCGCCGCCTGGTGATCGTCGCCCAGCGCGCGGATGGCGCGGCCCATTTGGGTGTAGTTGAGGAAAGCCAGGAGCGCGAGCACCAGAAGCGTCGCCACGACCACCACGGTGATGTCGAGATGCTGCAGGATCAGCAGGCCGCCAAAGGGTTCGAGAACGGTGTCACCCGTCGGGATGCCCAGTTCCTCGGTGATCATGACCTTGTTTTCACCGCCGAAAATCGTCTCACCAAACCCGATGAGGAACAGCGTGATCCCGATGGTCGCCATGAAAAGGATGATGTCAGGCTGGCCTACCAGAGGCCGCAGCACCACCCGTTCGATGGCCACCGCCAGCACGAACATGACACCCAGCGTCAGACCGACGCTGATCCAGGCCGGGATGCCCATGGCAAAAAGCCCCACCAGGGTCAGCGCGGCAAACACCACCATGATGCCTTGGGCGAAGTTGAAGATGCGGCTCGACCGAAAGATCAGCACGAAGCCCAGCGCGATCAGCGCATAGAGAATGCCCGAAACCAGCCCTTCCCAAAGCACCTGCATCAGGAAGTCCGGTGCGGAAATCATATCCGAGAAGGGCGCGATGAAAATGTCGTTCAGCATGTCTGCTCCCTCAATGCGGCACGCCAAGATAGGCGTCGATCACATCCTGATTGTTGCGCACCTCGTCTGGGGTGCCGTCGCCGATCTTCTTGCCGTAATCCATGACGACCACGCGGTCGGAAAGGTCCATCACGACCCCCATGTCATGTTCGATCAGGCAGATCGTCGTGCCGAATTCGTCGTTCACGTCGAGGATGAAGCGGCTCATGTCCTCTTTCTCTTCGACGTTCATGCCGGCCATCGGTTCATCCAGCAGCAAAAGCGACGGCTCTGCCGCCAGCGCACGCGCCAGTTCGACACGCTTCTTGAGGCCGTAGGGCAGTCGGCCCACCGGCGTCTTGCGGATGTTCTGGATCTCGAGGAAGTCGATCACCCGCTCCACCTTTTCGCGGTTCTCCATTTCCTCGTCCCGCGCCTTGCCCCACCAAAGCGCTTGCGACGCGATCCCGGCGTTCATGTGGGTCAAACGTCCGGTCATGACGTTGTCGAGCACCGTCATCCCTTCGAAGAGCGCAATGTTCTGGAAGGTCCGCGCCACACCCTGCCGGGCCACCTCAAACGGCTTCATTGGCGGGCGCTTGGCGCCCTGGTACCAGACCTCGCCTTCCGAGGGCGTGTAGAAGCCCGAGATGACGTTGAGCATGGACGATTTGCCCGCGCCGTTGGGACCGATGATGGCGCGCACTTCGCCTTCACGGATGTCAAAGCTGATGTCCTGAATGGCCACCACACCGCCAAAACGCAGGGTGATGTTGCGCATTTCCATGAGCGTGCCGCCGATCTGACGCCCGTCTGCAGTGACGTATCCTTCGGTGTCTTTCATTGCGCCCTTCCCCCGGCATGTGCCGCGTGGCTCCATGATTTCTTAAGGTTATTCGAGAATCTTCGTACGAAGATTCTCGGGCCCGCCCATGAAATTCTGGGGGCGTTGGCACCGGATTGCGCTGCAAACCGGGCCATCATTCCGCTGCCATCCGCTGCGGTGTGGCCGGGACGACCTTGGCGTCACGGATTTCCAGCGTCGCCTTGATCTTGCCCTTGCGCCCGTCCTCATAGGTGACTTCCGTTTCGGTGTAGACCGAGGTTGACCCGTCGTACAAAGCGGTCACAAGGTCTTCGAACTTCTCACCGATGATCTTGCGACGCACCTTCCGCGTGCGGGTCAGTTCGCCGTCATCCGCATCCAGCTCCTTGTGCAGCACAAGGAAGCGGTGCACCTGGCATCCCGAAAGCATCTCGTCCTGCGCGACACTCGCGTTGACCTCTTCGATATGCGCTTGAATAGTATCGAGCACCTGCTTGTGCCCCGCGAGCTCCTGATAGGACGCGTAGGCGATGTTGTTGCGCTCCGCCCAGTTGCCAACCGCCGTCAGGTCGATGTTGATGAAGGCACAGCAGCGATCGCGCCCTGCGCCGAACACGACAGCTTCGAGAATGTTTGGATAGAACTTGAGCTTGTTCTCCACATATTTCGGCGCGAACATCGCACCATCTGCCATAGCGCCCACATCCTTGGCGCGGTCGATGATGCGCAGATGGCCGGTGGCTTCTTCGATGAAGCCCGCATCGCCCGTGGCCACCCAGCCTTCGGCGTCCTTGGTATCCGCCGTCGACTCCGCGTTCTTGTAGTATTCCACAAACACGCCCGGCGAGCGGTAGAACACCTCGCCATTCTCGGCGATGCGGATCTCCACACCCGGCGATGGCACACCCACTGTGTCCGACCGCACTTCGCCGTCGGGCTGTTGAGTGATGAAGACCGACGCCTCGGTCTGACCATAAAGCTGTTTCAGGTTGATGCCCAAAGAGCGATAGAAATCAAAGATTTCCGGACCGATCGCCTCGCCTGCCGTATAGCCGACGCGCACATTCGAAAAGCCCAACGCGTTCTTCAACGGCCCGTAGACCATCACCTCGCCCAGCTTGTATTTCAGCCAGTCAAGCGTGCTAACCTCATGCCCATCAAGAATGGCCGGACCCACCTTGCGGGCATGCGCCATGAAATAGTCGAACGTCTTTTTCTTGAACGCCCCCGCATCCTCCATCCGGATCATGATCTGCGTCAGCTGCGTCTCGAAGACACGTGGCGGGGCGAAATAATAGGACGGCGCGATCTCGCGCAGGTCCGTCATCATGGTCTCCGGGCTTTCCGGACAGTTCACGCAGAAGCCCGTCCAATAGGCCTGCCCGATGGAGAAGATGAAATCGCCAACCCAAGCCATCGGCAGATAGGCCAGCACCTCGTCATCGGCCCGCAGGTGATCGAATTCCGATGACGCTTTTGCGGTCTCGATGATGTTGCGGTTCGACAGCACCACACCCTTGGGCTTGCCGGTCGTGCCTGAGGTGTACAGCATCACGCAGGTGCTGTCGTAAACCAGCTTGGCGGTCCGGGCCTGAAGCTCCTTGATGTATTCATCATGGGCGGCGCGACCCTGATCCTGCACATGGCTGAACTGATGCAGCCGGGTATGGTCGTATTTCCGCAAGCCGCGCGGATCGAGATAGATCATGTGTTCGAACTGGTGCAGGCGGTCCTGCACCTCGATCACCTTGTCCACCTGCTCCTGATCGCTGACGATGGCAAAGCGCGCACCGCAATGGTCAAGTACGTATTCCATCTCTTCGGCCACCGCGTCCTGATAGAGCGGAACCGGGATCGCGCCCACGGATTGCGCGGCAACCATCGACCAATAGAGATATGGACGGTTGCGCCCGATGATGGCGATGAAATCGCCCTCGTTCACGCCAAGGTTCAAGAGACCCAGTGCAAGCGCCTCGACCTCCTTGGCGGTCTCGGCCCAGGTCCAGCTTTGCCAAATGCCATATTCCTTTTCGCGATAGGCGGGCGAGCCGCCAAACTGCGAAGCGTTGCGCGTCAATAACGCCGGAACAGAGCGCAGACCCTCTGCGCCCATGGTCATATGTGCCAAAACTTTTCCTCCCGTTGCCCGGGTAATTCCCCGAACCGTTCGCTTTTCGCGACTCTGTCTCAAGATTGGACAAAAGGAAGTGTGGGGGTCAACTTTTTCCTGAAGTTTTCTCAATCCTTACGAATTGTAACCGGCGCTTCGTCACGCTTGACATGGGTGCGGTGCAGCCGGAGTTTGGGCCGTCGTATGACGATGGGAGACAGAACATGAAGGTCGAGTTCTGGTTCGAGTTTGCCTCAACCTATTCCTATCTCAGTGTCATGCGTTTGCCTGGCATCGCTGCTCACCGGGGAATCGACGTCGTGTGGCGCCCCTTTCTGCTTGGTCCGATCTTTGCCGCGCAGGGCCTGACGTCGTCCCCGTTCAATGTGTATCCCGTGAAAGGACGCTACATGTGGCGCGATATGGCGCGCCGAGCAGAGGAAAGAGGCCTGAACTTTCGGAAACCTGATCTCTTCCCGCAGAACGGTCTGCTCGCAGCTCGGGTTGCGACAGCTGCCTTGCCGGGAGCAGCCGCAATTCGGTTTTGTCAGATGGTGTATCAGGCCGAATTCGAACACGGCCGCAATATCTCTGACCCGGATACGATCGCGGAATGCGCAGCCGAGGCGGGACTGGATCCCAAGATGATCGAACGCGCCGACTCTGACGAGGTCAAGACCGTCTTGCGCAACACGACCGCCGATGCTCAAGCGCGCGGCATCTTCGGTGCGCCCTCTTTCACCGTCGGGGACGAACTATTCTGGGGCGATGACCGTCTGGAAGACGCGCTTGACTGGGCCATGCGAGATGCCTGATCGCGCAAATACCGACGCTCTGGTTCAGGCTGGTTTAAACCTGATCGGACAGGCCCTGTCGATCTATGACAGCGAGCTGCGACTCGCCGCCTGCAACACGCGGTTTGCAGAAATGTTCGACCTTCCTCATGCCCTGACCCGCCCCGGTGCGGATTTCGAGACCACGATCCGCCATCTTGTCGAATGCGGCGAATACGGAGAGATCGACGATGTCGAAACCTTCATCCGCGCCCGTGTCGAACAGGCCAGCGCCTTCCAGCCCCATTACATGGAGCGCACCCGCGCCAACGGCCGCACGATCAGTGTCGAAGGCGCACCGCTGCCCCAAGGCGGCTGGGTCACCGTCTATACCGACATCACCGAGGTGAAATCGCAGGAGCAATTGCTGCGCACCCGATCCGAGCTTTTGTCCGAAGAAGTGTTGGCCCGGTCCGAGGAACTGGCCGCCACCAACCGCAAACTGGCCGCAACGGTATCCGCACTGGAGGAAGCCCAGCGCGAACTGACCGAGATGGAGGCGCGCACCCGCCTCACCACGGAAATGATGCCCGCCCATATCGCGCATGTGGACAGCGCCGGGCGCTATACGTTTTCCAACCGACGCCTGTCGAATGTCATGCCGGGCCGTCCCTCCAAGATCGTCGGGCTGCATATTTCCGAAGCCTTGGGCGACGATGCCTATGCCCGCGTTCTGCCGCATCTCCAGATGGCGCTGGCGGGCGATCCCTCGACCTTTGAGTTCACCGACATCCACAGCTCCCGCCGCATCCGCGTGGCCTTTACCCCCGACGAATCCGAAAAGGGCGTCTACATCCTGTCGATGGACGTGACCGAGGAAACGCAGGCCCGCGCGGCGCTCCAGCAAACCCGCCGCCGCGAAATGGCAGCGCAACTGACCTCCGGCCTCGCACATGATTTCTCGAACCTGCTGACCATCATCCTTGGCATGCAGTCGAAACTCGCCCGCATGGACCTGCCTGCAGACGCCGATCCTCTGATCACGGCCACGTTGCAGGCCGCCCGCCGTGGCGGTGATCTGCTCAACCGCATTGCCGACATCACCGCACATCGCGCATGGCGGCCTGAACCGCTTGATGTGGCAAGCTTCCTGTCGGATCTGCACACTCTGGCAGCGCCGTCACTGCCCGACAGCATCGCTCTGCATGTCAGCACCTCGATCACAGAACGCGCCCTGCTTGATCCCGGTCAGCTTCAGGACAGCCTTCTCAACCTCATCCTGAACGCCCGCGATGCCTGCGGCGAACATGGCGCGATCCGGTTGAAAGCCACCGAGATGCGCGACACCTGGATCGACTTCACCGTCGAGGACACCGGCGCCGGTTTCTCGGAAGAGGCACTGAAACACGCGCTTGATCCGTTTTTCACCACCAAAGGCGACGGCGGGTCAGGTCTTGGCCTGTCGATGGTTTATGACATGGCCAAACTGGCGGGCGGGCAGCTTCAGGTCGGCAACACCGACACCGGCGCACGGGTGACCCTGCGCCTGCCCCTGCGCCATGCCGCCCGCCATCTGAGCAACGAACTGGTTCTGCTGGTCGAAGACAGCCCCGATCTGCGCACCACGATCCGTGACATGCTCACCAGCCTAGGCCACAGCGTGATCGAGGCGACCTCGGTCGACGAAGCGCTTGCCCTCGCGCAAGGCGTGCCCGACATCGCTTTTGTCCTGTCCGACATCTCTCTTGAAGGCCCGGCGCTTGGCACCGAATTGGTCGAAGCTTTGCCGAAGAAACCTGTCTACCTGATGACTTCCCTGCCCGCGTCTGACCCGCGCCACCAAAACGCGGCTGCAAAAACCGCGGTTCTGCCCAAACCCTTCAGCAAATCCGATCTGGCCGCGTTTCTGGGCCACGAGGCCCTCCCGACATGACCAAACCCCTGATCACCATCCTCGACGACGAACCCGCGATCCGCACCATGCTGTCCGAAGCGTTGGAAGACGCCGGATACGACACCCAATGCTTTGCCCGCGCCGCAGAGTTCGAAACGGCGCTACGCCGCACAACCCCGGATGTCTGCCTCGTCGATCTCGGCCTGCCCGACCGTGATGGCCTCAGTCTTGTGCACCGTCTGGCGCTGGAACAGGGTGCGACGGTGATCATCATCTCTGGCCGCGCACAGGTGCAGGACAAGATCACCGGGCTGGAACTGGGGGCCGATGATTACATCATCAAGCCCTTTGATCCGGCCGAGGTGGTCGCCCGTGTCCGCGCCCGTCTGCGCACCCGCGCGACCCCTGCGCCCACGGGCCAGACCGCCCGCTTCAACGGCTGGACCGCGCATTTCGATCGCTATTCGCTGGAGGACGACACCGGCACGGAAACGCCGTTTTCCCATGCCGAGGGCGAGGTGCTGCGGCTTTTCCTCGAAAGCCCCAACCGCCTGATCACCCGCGACTACATGCAGGACACGCTGGGCGGTGCCGCGGGCGACAGTTTTGACCGCGCGATGGATGTGCGTATCTCGCGCCTGCGCACCAAGCTGCGCGAGGACCCCAAGAACCCCCGCCTGATCAAGACGATCTATGGCGCCGGCTATATCTTTCTGGGCGAGGTGACATGGAGCTGACACCCGCTCGTCTCGGTCCCGGCGATGCCGCGCTCAAGGATGTCCTGACCCTGATCCGAACCGCCTTTGCCGACATGGACGGGCGCATCGACCCGCCGTCTTCCATGCACCTGCTCTCCCTGGACAGCGTGTCGGCCCAAGCCGAAACCGGCGAGGTCTGGGGGATCGGCGATCCGGTTCAGGCCTGTGTCTTTCTCACGCCAAAATCCGACAGCCTTTATCTGAGCAAGCTTGCTGTCGCCCCGGATGCACGGCGGCTGGGATTGGCAAGACGCTTGATTGCCCTCGCTAGATCGCGCGCCGCAGAGCTGTGCCTGCCGTGCGTGGAATTGCAAACCCGGATCGAACTGGTCGAAAACCACGCGACCTTCGAGGCACTGGGTTTCCGCGAAATCGGCCGCACAGCCCACGCAGGCTTTGATCGCCCCACGTCAATCACCTACAGGCTCAGCCTCTAGGATCAGATCCCAAGCACCCCGCGCAGCACCGGCAACACCGCCGCCGCGATGACCCCGACCAGCGCCGCAACCGCAAACCGCTGCCAGAAAGACGGCAACCGGGGCGACAATGCACCCAGCCCACCGCACACAAGCGCGTAAAACGCCATTGCCGTCACATCCATAGCGTGCCCCTTGCTGCCCTTGACTCAGGGTAGCACAAAATCACGCCGAATCCCAAAACCCGTACATCCTGCGGCTATGGAGGACCGTCGTCGCGGTCGCGCCCCGCCAGCGTCGACGTAAGGACAGACGCCAGCTCCTGCCCCAAAGCTTTTTGACAGCAGGGAATTGGCACCACTTTTGCAGCCTCAATATCAGCGCTGCGGCGCGCATTGCAGGAGCCAAGAGACTCGTGACCCGTTCCATTCAACAAGACCGCAGCATTGAGAAATCAGAAGCCAAAACGGCCAATTTCAATCAGGAAAGCATTTTCAAAATCGACGAACTCTTTTTCTCCCGCACCGACAACCGCGGAGTAATCGAGGCATTCAACTCCGTGTTTTCCCGGATTTCCGAACACGCGGATGATGCGCTGCGCGGCGCTCCACACAAGGTCATCCGACACAGCGACATGCCCAAAGCGGTGTTCTGGCTGATTTGGGATACTCTGAAAGCCGGAAAACCGATCACCGGCTATGTGAAGAATCGTGCAAAATCGGGACGGTATTACTGGGTCTATGCCGTGATCGCACCAGTTGATGGCGGGTTCCTTTCGGTCCGCATGAAACCGACCAGCCCCATGCTCGCCACGGTGGCGGAACTGTACAAGAAAATTCTCAGACTTGAACGCGAGGATGGCCTGTCGCCCGAGAAAAGTGCGGCCGTCCTGCTGCAGGAAATTCGGTCAATGGGCTTTGACGATTACATGGATTTCCAGGCGCATGCCCTCGTGACCGAGTTTCAGGCACGCGAGAACGCCTTGGGGCGAACACCCTTCAACGCACTCACCAACGCCATCAGGGTCGCAGAGGCAGAACGCATGATCTGCGACAAGATCGCCTCCATCACCGATGAACTGGCACAAGGCGCGATTTACATTCTGAACATGAAGCTTCAGGCCGTGAAACTTGGCCGGGATCGCGCCGCAATCGATGCGATTTCCAATAATTACGACTTGATCCTTGGCGATATCAAAAGCGGCATCACCCGCCTCAAATCCATCATGTCAGATGCATCCACATCGAATTTCAGCTCGCGCAAGGAAAGCCAGATCCTGCTCTGTGCATCCAGCATCATGGCCGAGGTCGTGCAAAACTTCGACCAAGGCGACGAACCCATGACGACCGAGGAACGGGAACGCGAATCTGTCTATCTGAGAAACCTGCACGCCGCGTTCTCCAACAAATCGACCGCGTCCGTATCGGCCATGATGGATGAATGTCGCCAGGTGCTTGGACGCATGGACAGTTTGCGACAGACCTTGCTGGGCCTGTCAGCCGTCCGTGTATCGCTGCGGGTGGAAACCAATCGACTGGGCGAAAGGGCACGTGGCCTCGACAGCTTGATCTCGGAAATCGACCAAAGTCACCAGCGCGTCCGGAATGACCTGGAACAGATGTTCGAAACCGCAAGCCATTTTTCGTCCGCAATCACAGCCTCCTGAACCGGAAGCCTCAGTCAAGCACCTCAACGGCACCGGCCAGAACCCGCAGCCCGGTCACCAGATCGGGCTCTGCGGTGTCTTCGCCGAACGCGTGGCTGATCCCGCCAATCGACGGCACGAAAAGCATCGCCACCGGCATCAGTTTCGACACGTTGGTCGCATCATGCAGCGCACCCGACGGCATCTTGCGCCAGCGTCCCGGCACATCTGTCTCGGCAGACGTCTCCAAAGCGCCGCGCAGGCGCGGGTCCATATCAACCGGCTCCAGCCCCAAAAGCGGCCCAAAGCTCAATTCGAACCCACCCGTCGCCGCCACCTCTTCGACAGTCTCGCGGATGATCGCTTCCATCCGCCCCAGCCGGTCCGTGTCGCCATCCCGCCACTGCATCGAAAATGTCACCTTGCCCGGCACGATGGAGGACGCGTTTGGGTGCAACGACACATGCCCGATGGTCCAAACCGTATGGGGTGTCACCACATTGGCGAACCGCTCCGCCAGCAACGTATTGAACCGTGACAGCGCCTGAAACGCATCGCGCCGCCCTTGCATCGGTGTGGTGCCCGCATGGTTCTGTTCGCCCACAAGCGTGATCTTCATGTCGCGAATGCCCACAATGGCATCGACCACCCCGATCGCCTCACCCTCGCGGTCGAGCACAGGCCCTTGTTCGATGTGCATTTCGAGAAAACCCGAGAACCGGCCCGGATCGACAAACGCCTCAGACCGCCCCTGCATCCGCGCCCGCGCTTCGGCAAAGGTCACACCATCCCGGTCCGTCAGCCCGTCGGCCTTCTCAAGCAAAAGATTCCCCGACCAGACCGCCGACCCGGTGGTCACCCCAAACCGGCCTTCCTCGTCCTGAAAGGACACAACCGAGACCGGCGGTCCGCCGGCGTCAGCCGAGGCCCGCGCCACCTCCAGCGCCGCAATCACGCCCAGCGCCCCGTCCAGCCAACCGCCCTCGGGCTGGCTGTCGGAATGCGACCCCAGCA
The DNA here is from genome assembly GCF_017643905.1 of Marivita sp. Lineage (GTDB taxonomy): Bacteria > Pseudomonadota > Alphaproteobacteria > Rhodobacterales > Rhodobacteraceae > Marivita. The sequence continues at coordinate 7,882 of NZ_JAEPMO010000034.1, read as the reverse complement.
AAAGCGATGTACCCTCGGCCAGCCCGAACACCGACCCAACGGGATCAACATGCACTGACAGGCCCGCCTCGCGCATCCGCTCCGCCAGCCAGTCCCGCGCAGCGATATCCGCGTCGGAATAGGCCGGGCGCACGACACCCTTGCCGACACCCGCCGCGCCGAACTGCCGCAAGGCATGCAAGTCAGCCAAGAATCGCTCCGCATTTACAGGCAGCATGACCCCGTCCCTTCTTCTCTTTCCAAATATGCAAATCCGACCCTGACACAGGCGACAACTCGATCAAATGCGTCACGCCACCAAACGCAGATCGGCCACGGGGTGCAAGCCCGTGGCCGAGAAAACCTGCGCGCGTCAGCGCTCAATAAACCTTATTCCGCAGCCACCGCGCCCGCATCAGCGGCTTCGACCCGCACCGCCGAGAACTTGAATTCGGGAATTTTGCCGTATGGGTCCAAAGCCGAATTGGTCAGGATATTCGCCGCCGCTTCGACATAGGCAAAGGGCAGGAACACCATGTCCGGGGCCACCGCCCGATCCGCCCGTGCCATCACCGTAACCGATCCGCGCTTGGTGGTCAGGCGCACATGGCCGCCCGGCTCAACCCCCAGCTTGCGCAGGGTGCTGGGATGCAGCGAACAGTTCGCCTCCGGCTCCACCGCATCCAGCACCGCAGATCGCCGCGTCATTGAACCTGTGTGCCAATGCTCCAACTGCCGCCCCGTAGTCAGGATCATCGGATACTCCGCATCCGGCACATCGTCCGGCGCAATGACAGACGCAGGTGTGAACCGTGCGCGGCCCTGAGGACGGGGGAACCCATCACCGAACACAATCGGCTGACCGGGATCTTCCGGCGACAGCGACGGGTAGGTCACGGCGTTTTCTCGCGCCAGGCGGTCCCAGGTGATGTTCTCCAGCGACCGCATGTTCAGCTTCATCTCGGCAAACACATCCGCCGGGCTGTCGTATTGCCAGTCCATGCCGCAACGCCGCGCAAGCTCCGTTGTGATGGCCCAATCCTCGCGCGCTTCACCCGGAGGTGTCACGGCAGGACGGCCCATCTGCACCTGACGGTTGGTGTTGGTCACCGTCCCCGACTTCTCGGCAAAGGCCGAGGCAGGCAGGATCACATCGGCATAGTTGGCGGTTTCAGTCAGGAAGATATCCTGCACGACCAGATGATCAAGCTTTGCCAACGCATCGCGTGCGTGCTCCACATCCGGGTCCGACATGGCCGGGTTTTCACCCAGAATATACATCGCCTTGATGTGGCCCTCGTGGACCGCATCCATGATCTCGGTCACGGTCAGACCCTTCTGGTTCGAGAAGTCCCCCGATCCCCACACTTCGGTAAAGGCAGACCGCACTCCATCATCCATCACCGACTGGTAATCCGGCAGGAACATCGGGATCAGCCCCGCATCCGACGCCCCCTGCACGTTGTTCTGTCCCCGCAGCGGGTGCAGCCCCGCACCGGGGCGGCCCACATGCCCGGTCATCAATGCAAGGCTGATCAGGCAGCGCGAATTGTCCGTGCCGTGGATGTGCTGGCTCACGCCCATCCCCCAGAAGATCATCCCAGCCTTGCCACCGGCAAAATCACGGGCCACCGCGCGCAGGGTCTCCGCATCAATCCCGCAGATATCGGCCATCTTCTCGGGCGCGAAATCCGCCAGATGCGCCTTTTCGGCCTCCCAGTTCTCGGTATAGGCCTCGATATACTGGCGGTCGTAGAGTTCCTCTTCGACGATAACATGCATGATCGCGTTGAGCATGCTCACATCCGCGCCGGGCCGGAATTGCAGCATATGCGTCGCGTGACGTTTCAGCGCCTGACCGCGCGGGTCCATCACGATCAGCTTGCCACCGCGCTTGGTGAACTGCTTGAAATAGGTCGCCGCAACCGGGTGGTTCTCGACCGGGTTCGCCCCGATCACGATGGCCACATCGGCATTCTCGATCTCGTTGAACGTGGCGGTCACAGCCCCCGACCCGACGTTCTCAAGCAAAGCCGCCACGGATGATGCATGGCACAGCCGTGTGCAGTGGTCGACGTTGTTGTGGCCGAATCCCTGACGGATGAACTTCTGGAAAAGATACGCCTCTTCGTTCGTACACTTGGCCGACCCAAAGCCTGCCACTTCGCGCCCCCGGCCCTTCAGCCCCTTGGCGGCAAAGTCCAGCGCCTCGTCCCACGTCGCCTCGCGGAACACCTCCTGCCAGTTGTTCGGATCGACATTCAGCCCCTTCGCAGGCGCATCGTCGCGCCGGATCAGCGGCTTGGTCAGGCGGTGCTTGTGGTGAATGTAATCGAACCCGAACCGCCCCTTCACACAAAGACGCCCCTCATTCGCAGGCCCGTTGATGCCCTCGACATAGACCACCTTGTTGTCCTTGACCTTGAGCGAGACCTGACAGCCGACACCGCAGAACGGGCAGACGCTTTCGACCTCCTTGTCGTAATCCTTGCTGTCGCCCTGCTGCTGGTCGTCCAGCACGGTCGCGGGCATCAGCGCGCCCGTCGGGCAGGCCTGCACACATTCGCCGCAAGCCACACAGGTCGACGCCCCCATCGGGTCGTCGAAATCGAACACCGGGTAGGCGTCATGCCCGCGTCCCGCCATACCGATCACGTCGTTCACCTGAACCTCGCGACAGGCGCGCACGCAGAGACCACACTGGATGCAGGCATCGAGGTTCACGCGCATCGCGACATGGCTGTCGTCAAGCAGCGGAATCCGTTCCGCTTCCAGCGTCGGCAAACGGCTTTCCGTCACGCCGTTCAATTCGGCCATGTCCCAGAGATGCGAGGATTTGTCATGCGCGGCATCACGCTCTGGCTGATCCGCCAGCAGCATCTCGACCACCATCTTGCGCGCAGATTTGGCACGGTGGGAGTCGGTGGTGACCACCATGCCCGCCACAGGTTCGCGAATGCACGACGCCACAAGCGTCCGCTCGCCCTCGACCTCGACCATACAGGCGCGGCAGTTGCCATCGGGGCGATAACCCGGTGCCGGTTTGTGGCACAGATGCGGGATCACCAGCCCCCTGCCATTGGCCACCTCCCAGATGGTCTCGCCCTTGCGGGCCTGGACCTCTTTGCCGTCCAGAGTAAAGCGGATCGTGTCAGTCATCGCGGTCTCCCTTGTCGCGGACACTCTAACCGCAAATCGGGCCTGTCGTGGATCAACAATCCCGACACCTTGGCGCGGATTTGCGGCTGACCGGTTTCCGATGCGAACAATTCTCCCGGAAGGGGCGCGGGAAGCCCTTTCGAAAGGGCTTGCCCAAGCGCGTTCTAACGCGCTTCAAAACGCGGTTTCGAAACCGCGTCATCAAGGGCTTTCGAAAGCCCTTGGCTCAGAGCGCCGCCGCCCGCTCGAAGGCAGGCCGTGTCCGCAACCGCCGCAGGTAGTCGACCAGAACCTCCGGCGCTTCCGGAAACTTCGCGTTCCGCGCCCAGCCAAGACAATGCGCCAGAACGATATCCGGCACGGTTGGTTCATCCCCGGCGAGGCAGTCAGAAGTCAACTCTCCCGCAATCCGCTCAAGATTGTGGGAAAACTCTACCTTCAGACTTTCCTTCACAGCGGGCACACGCTGATCCTCGGGCAGGAGGAAACTGTGCCGCGCCGCCGTCCAGAGAACCGCATCCACCTCGTCCAGCACCCGAAACGTCCACGCATCCTGCCGCGCCCGCGCCACAGTCCCGGCGGGATGCGTAAACGCGCCATGCTTGTCCGCGAGATAGGTCAGAATCGCCATCGAATCGGCAATCACGTCGTCGCCATCGACCAGCACCGGCACCTTACCCAAGGGGCTGACCGCGCGCACTTCTTCCGAACGCGGGGCTGCCGGAACATGCTCATAAGGCACGCCCAGTTCTTCCAGCAGCCACAAGGGCCGGAACGCCCGCGTCGCGCGATTGCCCACCAGTTTGTACATCTTCGTCCTCCCAAAACCGGGTCTCCGCCCGGCAAATCCTACCTGCGCCCCAGCATCGCCAACCGGATGAACGCCCGTTCCACAATCGCCAATGCAGGCCCGTGCTGCCCCGCCGAGCGCAACGACAGGTCGGTCTCCAAGAGCATCTGCAGCGCCTGTTCCAGACGATGCATGCCCCAGCCCGACGCCTGCCGCGACATCCGATCCCTTCGCGGGCCAAAGACCGGGGGCCGCAGCCGCCCCATCCCCTGCCCCACCCCGCCGGGATCCGACGCCGCCGTGTGCAACGCGCGAAAATGCCGGGTCGCCATGATCAGCAGCGTCACCGCCGCCGTCCCCTGCGCCTCGAGCCGGGCCATCACCGGACCGATTTCCCCGGTGCGCCCTTCGGCCACGATATTGAGCACATCGTCCAGATCCGCCTCGGTCGAGCCCGGCGCGCAGAGCGTCACCTCGTCCGGTGAAAGCGGTGCCGAATCGCCCAACTTGTAGAGTGCGATCTTTTCGAGCGTCTGCCGAAAATCGCCCGGGTCCAGCTCCTTCGACAGGGCCGTGAGCATCTCCATCGCCGCACCATCGGGGCGAGCCAGACCCGCACGTGTCAGTTCCGCCTCGATCTCGGCGCGCGACGGCGGGTCGTTGTACAATGCTGCCGCATAGGCATTCGGGTGCCCCTCGAACAGCTTGCGCAGCGCCGACTTGGCCTGCAACTGCCCGGCGGTCACAACGATCTGAGCATCGCCCGGCTGCCAATCCTCGACTGCCGCCTCAATCGGTTTGATCACCGTGTCATTCGCGTCCTCGACAAAGGCAACACGCGGCCCGGGGAAAAACCCGACCGCCTTGATCGCATCGCCCAGAAGTGCGGGTTCCTTGCGCAACTCCGCCGCGGGAATCCGCGTGAGGCGCATTTCGCCCTCGCCCTCCGGCCCGATCAGCGCCGCGATCAGTTCCTGCCGCTTGAGCGCCACCCGCATCGCGTCTTCGCCATAGATCAGGATGCCGAGCTTGGCCGGGTCCGGACGGGCAAAATACCCCGACGCCTCGCGCGGGGGCAGCTTCATGCGGGCAGGCCGCTGGCCGAAATGACCAGACGATCCACGATCTGATCCGCCAGAATCACCATCAACCGCGATGCGGCATCCCGTTCGGCGGCGAGCGTCGCCACCGTCGATCCCGTTGCGGAAAACCCGGTGAAATCGGTCACGCGGCCCTGACGCACCACGCTGTCGCTCTGTGTGTCCTTCAGCGCGTAATCCGCGCGGCCCGTCAGTTGGAACCGGTTTGTCGTCCCCTCGACCGAGGTCGCCAGCCCCTGACGTTGGATCGTCGGCGTCACGGTCAGCACGTAGCGCCCCCCGTCATTGCGCCCGAACCGGTCCTCCAACCGCTGCGCGATCAGAAACCCGTCCCGCCGGTCAGGAGCAACCACACGCAGGTTGTCCTGCAACACCGACGCGCCACCCTCCGGCCCATAGGCGGGCGTGAACCCGCAGGCCGCACCCGCGACCAGCGCTGACAGCGCAAAAAGCGTCTGGCGTCTATGCAACCACATTCACGATCCGACCCGGCACAACGATCACCTTCTTGGGGCTTGCGCCATCCAGCGCACGTTTCACACCATCGGTCGCCAGCGCCAGCTTTTCAACCTCGGCCTTGTCCATGTCCTTGGGCACGGTGATCTCGTCCCGGCGCTTGCCGTTCACCTGAATGGGCAAGGTTACCGTGTCTTCGACCAGCATCGCCTCATCCGCCTTGGGCCAGGGCGCATTGGCAACCAGACCCTCACCGCCCAGAAGCGCCCAGATCTCCTCGGACAAATGCGGGGTCATCGGCGACATGAGCTGCGCCAACGTCTTTGCCGCCTGCCGTTTCGCATCAGAGCCAGCCTTGGATTTCGACAGCGCATTGGTAAATGCGTAAAGCCGCGCAATCGAGGCGTTGAAGCCAAAGCTTTCCACACCCACGGTCACGTCATGGATCGCCTTGTGCATCTCGCGCAGCAGAGCATCGTCCTCGGCATTGGCCGCCTCGTTCGCCTCGGCCACCTCGGACGCGATCCGGTAGACCCGGCCCAAGTGACGCGCCGCCGCCTCGGCACCCGAGGCTGTCCATTCCACGTCCCGTTCGGGCGGCGAGTCGGACAGCACGAACCAGCGCGCGGTATCGGCACCGTATTGCTGGATGATCGCAACCGGATCGACCACGTTGTTCTTGGATTTCGACATCTTGGCTGAGGGGATGATCTCGACCTCGGTGCCGTCTTTCAGGAATCCCTTGCCATCGCGCAGCTCTACATCTTCGGGATAGTGATAGACCGGACGACCATCCGCCCCCTTCGTTTGGTAAATCGCGTGTGTCACCATACCCTGCGTGAAAAGCGCGTTGAACGGCTCCTTGCAGCGTTCCGGCAGGTGCCCTGTGATGTGCATCGCGCGGGCAAAGAAGCGCGAATAGAGCAGGTGCAGGATCGCGTGCTCGATGCCGCCGATATACTGGTCGACATTCATCCAATACTCCGCATCCGCCATATCCGTCGGCGTATCCGCACGGGGCGCGGTGAAGCGGGCAAAGTACCACGACGAATCGACGAACGTGTCCATCGTGTCGGTCTCGCGCTTGGCTGGCTGACCACAGGACGGGCAGGGGCAATTGCGCCATGACGGATGACGGTCGAGAGGATTGCCAGGGATCGAGAAGTCGATGGCCTTGCCATCCTCGTCATAAGGCAGCGCGATCGGCAGGTTCTCTTTCTTCTCGGGCACCACGCCACAGGCATCGCAATGCACCACCGGGATCGGACAGCCCCAATAGCGCTGGCGGCTCAGACCCCAATCGCGCAGGCGGAACTTGGTCACGCCATGGCCAACACCGTTCGCTTCACAGAACCCGATGGCCGCTTCGATGGCGTCATTCCCCGTCTGAGCCTCTTCGCCAGCAAAGCCACGAATATAACGGACAGTCTCGGGTTTGGGCGGCACATAGGCCGGACCACCGTCTTCGGGCAGGATAAACGCATCCTCACCCATCGCAGGCACATAGGTGCTCTGCACCGGCAGGTCGTATTTCCGCGCGAAATCAAGGTCGCGCTGGTCATGCGCCGGGCAGCCGAAAATCGCGCCGGTGCCGTAATCCATCAGAATGAAGTTGGCCACATAGACCGGCAATTCCCACGCCGTATCAAAGGGATGACGCACACGCAGCCCGGTGTCGAAGCCGCGCTTTTCGGCCTTCTCCAACGCCTCTTCCGTCGTCCCGCCCTTACGGCACTCGGCATTGAACGCGGCCAGATCGGCGTTGTCCTTTTCCAGATGCTTCGCTAGCGGATGGTCAGGCGAAATGCCAACAAACGACGCGCCCATCAGCGTGTCGGGACGGGTCGTATACACCTCAATCCGGTCGAACCCATCCGGCGCGTCAATGGTCGAGAACGCAAACTGCAATCCCCGCGATTTGCCGATCCAGTTGGCCTGCATCAGCTTCACCTTAGCGGGCCAATCATCCAGCGTGTCCAAAGCGTCCAACAATTCCTCCGACATATCGGAGATCTTGAAAAACCACTGCGTCAGCTCGCGCCGTTCCACCTCGGCACCGGATCGCCAGCCCTTGCCGTCGATCACCTGCTCATTGGCAAGCACCGTCATATCGACCGGGTCCCAGTTCACCACTGCGTTCTTGCGGTAGACCAACCCGGCTTCCAGCATGTCGAGGAACAGCGCCTGCTGCTGACCGTAGTATTCAGGATCGCAGGTCGCGAACATGCGCGACCAGTCCAGACCAAAGCCCAAGGGATTCATCTGACTGACCATCGTGTCGATGTTGGAATAGGTCCAATCCTTGGGATGCCCGCCCGACGCCATCGCGGCGTTCTCGGCCGGCATGCCGAAGGCGTCAAACCCCATGGGATGCAACACATTATGCCCGGTAGACAGC
>NZ_JAEPMO010000061.1 GCF_017643905.1 Marivita sp. | reverse complement strand
CTTCACCCGGACAGTTGCGGCATCCTAGAGACCGGCCCGTGCGCCGAGCTGACCCACGAGGTTCGAGGGCGCGATGCCGCAGGCCTCGATGAAGCAGTTGACGCCGAGACCGCGGAGCATGCCCTTGGCTTCGGAGGCTTTGCGACGCGCAGCGAAGCCACCGATGTCCATCAGCTCTTCCATCTTGGCCATGGTCGCTTCGTAGTCGCCGGTGTCGTATTCGACGGCGACGGGCGTGGCATAGGGGAATTGCGTGATGAAGTTCTGACGGCGCAGCGCGATCGGGTCGACACCCAGTTCACGGGCGGCCTTGTCGATCACACGCTCCAGCTGGAACGTCGCTTCGGGGCGGCCAGCACCGCGGTAGGCATCCACTGGGACGGTGTTGGTGAAGACGGCCTTCACGTTCACCTGCACGGCGGGTGTCTTGTAGTTGCCCGCCATCAGCGTGCCGTGGAGCCATGTCGGCACCGAGGACGCGAAGGTGGACAGGTAAGCACCCATATTCGCCAGCGTGTCGGTGCGGATGCCGATGAAGTTGTTGTCCTTGTCGAGCGCCAGTTCGATCTTGGTCACGTGATCGCGGCCATGGGCGTCTGACATGAACGCTTCAGAGCGGGTCGCCGTCCACTTGACCGGACGGTTGCACGCCTTGGCGGCGAAGGTGCAGAACGCCTCTTCCGCGTAGTGAAAGATCTTGGTGCCGAAACCGCCACCCACATCGGGGGCCACAACGCGCAGCTTGTGCTCGGGGATGCCCAGAACGAAGGCCCCCATCAGCAGGCGGATCACGTGCGGGTTCTGCGAAGTGGTGTAGAGCGTGTGCTCGTCACGGGCGCGGGAGTAGTCCCCCACGGCAACGCGCGGCTCCATCGGGTTGGCGACGAGGCGGTTGTTCACCAGTTCCAGTGTCGTCACATGGGCCGCGTTCTTGAACGCGGCGTCGGTGGTTTCGGTGTCCGTGCCGAACTGCCAGTCGTAGCAGAGGTTGTCGGACAGATCGTCATGCACCTTGGTGGCACCGGACTGAAGCGCCTTGGCCATGTCCACGACGGCGGGCAATTCTTCGATGTCGAGCACGATGGCTTCCGCCGCAGTGCGCGCCTGTTCGAGGCTGTCGGCCACAACGGCGGCGATCGGATCGCCCACGTGGCGCACCTTGCCCTGTGCCAGAACCGGATGCGGCGGTTCCTTCATCGGATCGCCGTTCTTGTCCGTCACCTGCCAGCCGCAGGGCAGACCACCCACACCTTCAAAATCCTTGCCGGTGAAGATGCGGACGACGCCCGGCATACCTTCGGCGGCACTGGTGTCGATGCCATTGATTTTGCCATGCGCAACGTCGGAGCGCAGGAAATGCACATAGGCCTGGCCATGTACGTTGATGTCGTCGGTATAGTTTCCGGCGCCGGTCAGAAAGCGGACGTCTTCGCGCCGCTTCGGGCTTGCGCCAATGCCATGATCTTTCGGCATAGTGATGTTCCTCCCTAGGAGTGGCGTGTGCAGGCACACACCCTACAATTGTGGATTATTCAGCCGCGACCGCGGGCACGTCCTGACCGGATGCCGCCATGATGGCGCGCACGATGTTGTGGTAGCCTGTGCAGCGGCAGATATTGCCTTCAAGGTAATCCCGCACTTCCGCCTCAGAGGGCTTGGGGTTTTCTTTGAGCAGTGCGGCAGCCGACATCACCATGCCCGGCGTGCAGAAACCGCACTGAAGGCCGTGATAATCCTGAAACGCCTGCTGGATCACGCTGAGCGAGCCATCCGCATTGGCCATGCCTTCGATGGTCTTTACCTCGGCCCCATGGGCCTCGGCGGCAAACATGGTGCAGGACTTTACCGCTTCGCCGTTCACATGCACGACGCAGGCGCCGCACTGGGACGTGTCGCAGCCGACATGCGTTCCTGTCAGGCGCAGATCTTCGCGCAGGAATTCGGTTAAAAGCGTGTTGCCTTTCACCTCACCGGAAACGGTCTTGCCGTTTACCGTCATTGTTACCTTTGTCATCAAACTCCTCCCGTGGGTCTTTTGATAAGTGTTGTGTCAGAACTGTGTGACGATCAAGAAACGAGTTTCTTGAACCATCCTTTTTTCTTTTCGCCGCCGTCGCCATCGGCTTCCGCTTCGGGGGCGGTGTCGGCACCCTCTTGCGGGCCTTCAACGGCAGACTGGAAATTGCTGAAGAACTGATCCGCCATCTTCTTGGCGAACCCGTCGATGATGCGGCTGCCCAGCTGCGCCAGCTTGCCGCCGACCTTGGCATCCACATCGTAATGCAGTTCGGTACCGCCCTCGACCGGGACCAGCCGGACGTCTGCGCCGCCTTTGGCAAAGCCGGCAGCGCCCCCCTTGCCTTCACCTGTCAGGGTCAGGGATTGACCCGGCACCATGTCGGACAAGACAACCGTGCCTTTGAACGTCGCCTTCACCGGACCGACTTTCTGCACAACGGTCGCTTCAAAACCTTCTTCGGCCGAACCGCTCATCTCGGTGCAGCCCGGCACACAGGCTTTAAGGACTTCAGGATCAAGGATCGCGGACCAGACCTCTTCAGGGCTGGCGGCAATCGTGCGGGAATCGGTCATCTGCATGGGTGTGATCCTTCTTTGACGGTCAGCCTAGGGGGTTGGACCCCCGGGGCATATAAGACCAATGGCTTAACATACGCGAGAAAGCTATCTTTCCGGGGGTTGATGCGTCAGCCCGTAGCTTTCGAAAATTGCTGCGATCCGTCCATCGGACAGAGCCGCGAAAATACTGTCATCAACGGAGTAGCTCAGACCCCGATACGCGAAATGGCTCCCGGTGCCGAGCGTCCATTTGGATTTGGCCAAACCCGGCAGCGGAGGCTGGTGGATCGAGACCCCCTCGCCCGCGCCGAATTCAAGCTGCGCCAGTGGGCCCATCGCTGCCATCACCTCGCCGTCGTTCAACGCTTTCATCGCGGCTTGCATGGTCGGGTAGCGGCGTACACCTTTTGCCAACTGCCCACCCGCGAAACTCGTCAGGTAGAAATCGGCGATGGAGTCGTTCTCGACCGCAACGGTGTCAAACCGGAAATAGGCCGGGACCGGGCCACCATCGGGATATTCGGCATCCGAATAGGCGATGGCGATGCTTTCGGTCATGTATTGACCGGTGAACACCACCTGTTCGACCCGACAGTTGAACGCGCTGTCATAGGGAACGCGCATCATCACGTTGGACACTTTGCCGTCGATCAACGGCCCCTGCCAGATGTGATAGCGCAGGTCCGCTTCAAGGTTTTCGCCCGCGCTGAAGAACGTGAACCATGGTTCGACGCCAAGATCTTCGGCGATCAAGCGCGCGATGTCGATGTCGATGCCCCGGGGGGCTTCGGCATCCCCCCAACTGTAGGGTGGATAGTCTTCGTAGACCGCGAAGGTGATGAAGCCGCGCTCCATGATCTGGTCCAGATCCTGCCCGACAATGTCGCGGCTGGCATTCTGCGGCTTGGCCTGCGGCACATGATCAGCGCAGGGATCGCTGGCCAGGACGGGTGAGGCCATGGCCACCAGGGTTGCGGTGAACGTGGCGCGAACCAGGGTGTTCATGGCGTCAGTGTGCCGCTGAGAGACCGATCGTCAAGGCCTCGGCGGCGCGGGCATAGGCCTCTTGTGTGCCGTCGATCAGGTTCGCCGCGCGGTACGCGGCGCTGTCGGCCACGGGTGCGCCGGACAGGGTTTCGATCCCGGCAGCAATCTCGCTCAGTTGAGTCTTGAGCGCGTCTGCATCGGCGTTTGTCGGGTCTTCGGCATATCCTGCGATCTGATCCCGCAACGCCTTGAGTGAATCCGAGGCGTCTTCCATCGACGCATCGTCGGGGCGGGTTTCGATGTAGGTGCGGATCGCCCAGGCCGCGTCCTGACCCAAAAGCTCCCCGAAGGCGGGCATCTTGGTGATGCCGTTCTGGGTGTAGCCGTCGCGGAAGCGTTCGGCATACCACTCATCGCCATATTCCTCGGCTTCGAGGAAACGCAGGTCGGGGGCGAGACCGCCGGAAATCACTTCGAGACCATGGCAGCGGGCGCAGTTCTGGTTGTAACCCGACGCGCCAATCGCAACCGCCTTGGCCCAAATCTCTTCGCCCACCAGTTCCGCGCGGTACGGGTTTTCGGTCAGCCACTCCTCACCGTTCTCAGGAAGCCCGGTTGTGTCGACCGCTTGCGGCGCCACATCGCCATGCGCATGAACGAGGCTGGCTGCGGCCGTCAGGGCCGCGATGGCCAGAGCTGTTTTGAATGTGAATGCGGTCATGGGGTCCTCCTCAGGCACAATGGTGTGTCTTGGCCGATGTGTAATGGCGCGTTGGCACCCCCGGTATTGGACTTTCGTGGCGCGGAAGGCCGATTCAGGCCCCTGAGGCACAGGACAATGGTCGTATTTCCCGCCGTTTCGAAGACCGACTACCGTCTGAGCGGGAGGAACCGTCCATGTTGCAAACACATCTTGCGTGTGCCTTTTGCGGAGTGCTGGCTTTGGGTCTTGCGGCCCCGGCTTTGGCCCAGGTCAACGTGGACATCCATTACATCAAGCAAGTGGTGGCGCCGCCTCCGACCCTGTCCAATCTTGATCCGATCCCCGAGGATTTGGGAGTGCGGGGTGCCGAACTGGGGCTTGAGGACAACACCACCACCGGCCGGTTCCTGGGCCAAACCTATCGACTGACCATGACGGACGTTCCCGAGGACGGCGATTTCGCCGCCGCCGTGCGTGCGGCCTTGGCCGACAGCGCCCTTCTTGTGATTGACGCGCCGATGGCTCAGCTTCTGGAAGCCGCCGATCTGCCCGAGGCGGCAGAGGCGCTGTTTTTCAACGCGGGTGCCGCGGATGTTGCGTTGCGGGCGGACCAGTGCCGCGCACAGGTGCTCCACACGATCCCGTCTTACGCAATGAAGGCAGACGCGCTGATGCAGTTCTTCGTGGCGCGGCGCTGGGACGAGATTGCCCTGATCGCCGGAGACCGGGCCGAGGATGTGGCCTGGGCTGACACGCTGGAAACCTCCGCCCGCAAGTTCGGGCTCACGTTCGGGGCGCGCAAGACATGGGCGTTTGACGCCGACATGCGCCGCAATGCGTCGCAGGAAGTGCCGCTTTTCACGCAGGATCTGGGCGATTACGACGTTCTGCTGGTCGCCGATGCAGCAGATGATTTCGCGCGTTACATCTCTTACAACACGTGGCGTCCGCGCCCGGTGGCCGGATCGGAAGGGCTGCGCCCGGTGACGTGGCACCGCGTGGTCGAGGCGTGGGGGGCGGCCCAGCTGCAGTCGCGCTTCGAAGACCTGGCGGGCCGGCCGATGCTCGACCGCGATTACGCCGTCTGGGCCGCGATGCGTGCGATCGGAGAGGCGGTGACCCGCACCGGCGCCGCCGACGCCGCCACCCTGCGCAGCTACATGCTGTCCGACGCGTTTGAACTTGCGGGCTTCAAGGGACGGCCCCTGACCTTCCGCACGTGGAACGGTCAGCTGCGGCAGCCGATCCCGCTGGTGCATGAACGCGCTCTGGTGGCGCAAGCCCCTCTGGAGGGCTTCCTGCACCAGCGAACCGAGCTTGACACGTTGGGGCTCGACCAACCCGAAAGCGGATGTGCCGCCTTCGAGAACTGACCTGCTTCTTCATCTTGCCCGGTAAACTCCGGGGGTTCGGGGGCTGGCCCCGGATCCGACCGCAACCAAAGGGACCGACGCCCATGAAACTGCCGATCCTCACCACCCTGACCGCCGCCCTCTTGTCGACCACGGCACTTGCGGACGAGATCTGGGTGACCAACGAAAAAGACGACACGATCAGCGTGATCGACATCGAAACGATGGAGGTGGTTCGTACGATCGAGACCGGCGAACGGCCTCGCGGGATCACGTTCTCCAAGGATTATTCCGTCGTCTATATCTGTGCCTCGGACAGCGATGCGGTGCAGGTCATGGACCCGAACACGGGCAAGATCCTGTATGATTTGCCTTCTGGCGAAGACCCCGAGCAGTTCGTCCTGCACCCCGACAACCGGCATCTCTACATTGCCAACGAGGACGACGCGATCACAACTGTGGTGGATACCCAAACCCGCACCGTTGTCGCGCAGATCGACGTCGGGATCGAACCCGAAGGCATGGCGGTCAGCCCGGATGGCAAGATTGCGATCACGACTTCGGAAACCACAAATATGGCGCATTGGATCGACACCGAGACCCAGACCCTCTTCGCCAACACGCTGGTCGATTCGCGGCCACGTCATGCGGAGTTCACCAAGGACGGGACCGAGCTTTGGGTCAGTGCCGAGATCGGCGGCACGATCTCCATCTTCGACGTCGCGACACAAACAGAGAAAGCCAAGATCGACTTCGAGATAGACAACATCCATCCCGACCGGGTGCAGCCTGTCGGGTTCGAGTTCACCAATGGCGACACACATGCCTTTGTCGCCCTCGGACCGTCAAACCATGTCGCCGTGGTCAATACCGAAACCTACGAGGTGGAGGACTACATCCTTGTCGGCCGCAGGGTCTGGCATCTGGCATTCAACCGCGACCGGACGCAGCTTTTTACCACCAACGGGGTGTCGGGCGATGTAACGGTGATCGACGTGGCCAGCCGCAAGGCGATCAAGAGCATCAAGGTCGGCCGGTTTCCGTGGGGCGCTGCTTTCCGCCCGACCGAATGACGTCCGGCACATCCAAGACAACCCATCACAATTTGACGACTCAGGAGACGACCGTGAAGAAACTTGTAACCGCCCTCGGCCTTGCCATTCTTACACCAGCCTTAACCCTTGCCGATGGCGCGCCGCGCGATCAATGGGGCCGCGCGGGCATCCTGTCTTCGGCCAACAAAGCTGAATTGCCACCAATCACATTGAGCGCTGGTATGCCGCTGGCGGATGCGGCCTGGGTCCTAACCTCGGGCACCTATTACGAGTTCGAGATCGAAGGCGACGGCTCGGCCGAACTGGCGCTGGAAGGGTCCGAGTTTTTTCGGGCGATCTGGATCGACGAGATTGTGGTGAATGATCTGGAGATCCGTCCCATCGGTGTGAACTCGATCGAATTTGACGATGCCGGGGAAATGGAAATCGGTTTTGTCGCGATCAAGCCGGGGACATATTTCCTGCGTATTCCCGGATCGACCGGCGAGACCCAGCGCCTCAACATCACGATTGAATGACGCGAGGCTTTCTCTGCGGCGCGTCCGATGCGTCGACGCATCGTGATTTTGCGTTGACGCAAAATCGGGGGCGCTCCCCGAAGTATTTTGGAACCAGGGAAGACTGGACGGGTCACGCGGATGAGTTTGCAGGTTTCTGATCTGTCCTTTTCCTATGGACCTAAGACAGCGTTGGAGGCTGTGTCCTTTTCGGTTGGGCACGGGCAGTTTGCGGCCTTGCTCGGCCCGAATGGCGCCGGGAAATCGACGCTGTTTTCGCTGCTGACGCGTCTTTTTGTGACACAGGGTGGCACAATTTCGATCGCGGGGCATGATCTTGCAGCGGCCCCGTTGTCGGCCATGGCGGATCTCGGGGTGGTGTTTCAGCAATCGACGCTGGATCTCGATCTGACGGTGCAACAGAACCTGCGCTATTTCGCGGCGTTACACGGGATGTCCGGGCGTTCTGCCGATATGCGGATCGACGCCGCATTGGACCGTTTGGGCATGGCCGAGCGCGCGGGCGAAAAGGCGCGCGGGCTGAACGGCGGTCACCGGCGCAGAACCGAGATCGCACGGGCGCTGCTGCATCAGCCGAAGGTGCTGTTGCTGGACGAGCCGACGGTGGGGCTGGATGCCCCCACGCGGGCCGGTTTGACGCAACACATCCACGACCTGTGTTCGGACACCGGGGTGACTGTGCTTTGGGCCACCCATCTGACGGATGAGGTGCGGGACAGGGATCAGGTGATCCTGCTGCATCGCGGTCAGGTGCTGGCGGATGGCCGCTGCGGCGACCTGCGCGGTGACCATCCACTGCCTGAATATTTCGCGCAGATGACGGGAGCACGGGCATGAGGCATGCGCTGATCGCGATGCGGGCCATCGTTTTGCGCGAGGCCTTGCGCTTCGTGCACCAGCGCGAGCGGTTCATTGCGGCTCTGGTGCGCCCTCTGGTGTGGCTTCTTGTGTTCGCTGCGGGCTTTCGGGCCGCCCTGGGTCTGTCGATCTCGCCGCCTTACCAGACCTATATCACCTACGAGACCTATATCGTTCCGGGGCTGTGCGGGATGATCCTGCTGTTCAACGGGATGCAATCCTCTCTCAGCCTTGTCTATGACCGCGAGATGGGGTCGATGCGGCTTTTGCTGACCGCACCACTGTCGCGGGCGTGGCTTTTGTTCAGCAAGCTTTTGGGAAGCACGATCATTTCGATCCTGCAGGTTTATGCATTCTTGTTGGTGGCGTGGCTGTTCGACATCACCTTGCCCGGCTGGGGCTATGTCGCTGTCCTGCCCGCGCTCTTGCTGGGTGGGCTGATGCTGGGGGCGCTGGGGCTCGCGTTGTCCAGCTTCATCAAGCAGTTGGAGAACTTCGCGGGGGTGATGAACTTCGTGATTTTCCCGATGTTCTTCCTGTCCTCGGCGCTCTACCCGCTGTGGAAGATGGCGGAGAGTTCAGAGCTGTTGCACGACATTTGTGCCGCCAACCCGTTCACACATACTGTCGAGTTGATCCGCTTTGCGCTTTACGTCGAGCTGAACCCCATGGCGCTTCTGTGGACGGCGCTGGCGACGGTGGTGTTCATGGCGCTGGCGGTCTGGGGTTATGACCCCGCGCGGGGGATGATGACCCGCAAGGGGTGATCTACGACCATAGCAAGGGTGAATTCCGGCGCGCGTTGCGCTAGGCTTAGACCATGAAACATTTTCTGATCCCGCTGAGCTGCGCCATGGCGCTGAGTGCCACTGCCCTTTGGGCCGAGCCCGAGGAAGACGATCCCGGTGGTGTGCTGAACCCGGACGAGATGACGTGGCAATCCATGTTGGACCGCGCCGAGAAAGGCGAGACCGGCATGGTGCTGTGCTCCACGGGCTATATGCTGACCAAATCGGGCGATCATGCCACGGCGCGGGCGTTGTTCGAGAACTGCGCCAATGCGGGCTATACCGGGGCGATGACCTGGATGAGCCAGTTGGACAACAACGGGCTTGGCGGCGACTACGACCCGGATGCCAGCGCGGCCTGGGATCGTCAGGCGGCAGAACTTGGGGACCGAGTGGGCAAGTTCAACCACGGGCTGAACCTGATGCGCGGGCATGGGATCGCCAAGGACGAGGCGCTGGGTCGACACTTTGTCGATGAAGCGGCGTCTGAAGGTCTGGAGATCGCGCAGCGGTTGCAGGGCGCTGGCTACGACCTCGACGAGGTCACGCCGGATGCGGACAATTGGAAATACGCGCCTTTGTTTTAACGGCGACGCGCCTGCAATTGCGCAGGGCTTCCCGACAATTCAAGAATGCGCGTCGCGAGGCGTTCGGCCTCGGAGATTGCGTGGGTGACGAGAAGCGTCGCGACGGGGTGGTTGTCGCGCAGGCGCTCGAACAGGGTCATCATTTCGTCACCAAGTTCGGCGTCGAGGCTGACGAAAGGTTCGTCCATCAGAAGCACATCGGGTTTTCCGGCAAAGGCGCGGGCCAGTGAAAGGCGGCGTTGCTGGCCGAGGGAGAGTTGATCCGGGAACGCGTCGCCGCGCCCGGCGAGCCCGACCTCTTCCAGCGCGATGTCGATCTGATCAGGCGTCAGGCCCAGCGTGATCCGCAGATTGTCAGCGACGCTGCGCCAGCGCATCAGGGTGGGTTCCTGAAACACCATTGCCAGTTTGTCGGGGCGGCGGACATGGCCGTCGTAGCGGTGTTCAAGACCCGCGATGATGCGCATCAGCGTGGTTTTCCCGACACCGGACGGGCCCGTGATGGCCACGGTTTCGCGGGGTGCCAGACGCAGGTCGATGGCCCCCAGCACCGATTTGTCACCAAAGCGCATGCCGTCCAGAGTGACGCACAGGACCGGCGGGGGTGCGTCCGCCGGTGTGGGGGTGTCGCGGTTGCTCACCAGTTTCAGGGTCGGCGCCGCAGCCAAGCTCAGCTTCCCGGCTGGACAAAGACGCCTTCAGGCAAGGTCGTGGCTGCGCCGATCAGTTCCTCACCGCCAAGATCGGCCATGAGCGCCAGCATGCGGGCCGCGGCGTCTTCGTCAACGGGTTGGTCGGCGGGGATGCCTGCGATGAAGCCTGCCTTGAGGGCTTCGAATTCGGCGTCGGTCTTGGCGTTCATGCGGGGGCGCAGGCGGTCCCACTCGGCGTCGGAGGACGCCAGCAGGTCCTTGGTCGCGCGGCTTGCGGCGGCAAGGCCCTCGACCAGATCAGGGTGATCGCGCAGCATCTCGCCCCGCAGGACGTAGCCCAGAAGTGGGGTTTCGGGGTCCAGACCCAGTTCGCGCGCGGCGTCATCCACGGTGATGAGCGGCGTCATGCCGCCCGCTTCCATCTTGGCAAGGAAGTGCCAGAAGTTGATCGCGCCGTCGAGTTCGCCCTGAAGCCCAGTCTTGTAGATCAGCGGCGGAGCACCGAAGACCTGTTCAGTCTCGGTCACCAGATCCATACCGTGCATCTTTTGCGCATAGGCGCGCAGGATCAGCCAGCTTTTGTCGAGCGGCCCACCGGCGATGCCGATCTTGCCGCCCTTGAGGTCGGCGAGCGAGGTGGCGGTGCTGCCTTCGGGGATCAAAAGTGCGCCCACGGCCTTGGAGTAGGGCACGAAGATGTAATCCTTGCCCTCAGCCCGCTGACGCGCGACCCAAAGCCAGTCGGACACGATCACATCCGCCTCGCCGCCCTGAAACGCGACCTGCGCGGCTGACCCGCCTGCAACGCCCTGAACCACCAGTTCAAACCCGTTTTCGGTATCGAAGCCGTTGTGTTTGAGACTGTCGAGTTCCCAGTTTACCGTGCCTGCTTCAAGCACGGCGGCACGCAGAACGGGGGTTTCGGCGAGTGCGCCTGTGGCGACGAGAACCAGCGCGGCAGAGGTCGCGCGGAGTGTGGAGAAAAAGCTCATCATGTCCTCCCAGAATGATTGGCCCCACAGTACCAGCCGCTTTTCTTGCGAAAATACGACCAAAGGATGTGGGCCAAGGTCGTAGCTCTTGATGTGGATCATATTGGCAGATTTCTGGCGTTCTTACCTTGGGGCATCTTATTGAAGGAGACCACCAATGACCCGTTTTGCCCTGATCGCAGCTGCAAGTCTCTGCGCCCTGCCCGCCTTTGCCAGCGAGACCACCTTTGAGCAGGTGAAGATCGATGCGGGCAAGACCCTGTTCGAGGCCGAGTGCCGCCGCTGTCACGCGGTGGAGCCGACGGATTCGTCTTACGGCCCGCCTTTGGAGAACATCGTCGGGCGCGGCGCCGGGACCTATCCAGATTACGACTATTCGATTGCTTTGGAGGCCTCGGGCATCGTCTGGACCCCAGCGGCACTGCGCGCGTGGATGGAGGACAATGACGGCTTCATGCCGGGCACCAAAATGCGCCATGTCGGCATCGAGGACCGGACGGTGCAGGATTTCATCCTGTCCTATCTCGTGTCGATCACGACGCAGGACAATTCAGCGATTTCGAAGTGAGGTTATGAGCGCGAAGGATGCATTCTTGGCATTTGGCGATGTCAACGAGCGCTGATGGTAGGCAAAGGTAGGGTGCGTGAATCCACGCACCTTTTTCGTGCATCGAGCGGTGCGTGCAAGCACGCACCCTACGCTTGCTGCTCCGTACGGGGTGCGATTCGCCGCAGCGAATGCCCCCCTGTCAACCTCCCAAAGGTCTTACGACACAAGTCGCGTACAACACGCATTCGTTATCCCTATACTGCCGGTCAGCCGTCCATATGCGCCCCCCGTGCATCTGGATACCTGCAACTGAAGTTCATGGGAGGAATACGGATGAACAGATTTGTTGCCGCCGTCACAGCCAGCCTACTCGCCGCGTCAGGCGCTCTGGCACAGGGTGTGACCGAGGACATGCTGGCGAATGACCAGACGATGACCAATCAGGTCGTCACCAACGGGATGGGGCGGCATCTGCAGCGCTATTCGCCGCTGGAGACGCTGAACAAGGACAACGTCAAGAACCTTGTTCCGGCCTGGGCGTTCAGCCTTGGTGGCGAAAAGCAGCGCGGTCAGGAGACGCAGCCGCTGGTCTATGATGGCATCATGTACATCACCGGATCGTATTCGCGCCTCTATGCGATTGACGTGAACACCGGCGAGGAAATCTGGCAGTACGATGCCCGGCTTCCCGAGGGCATCCTGCCCTGCTGTGACGTGATCAACCGGGGTGCGGCGCTTGCCGGCGACAAGGTGATCTTCGGCACGCTGGATGCGCGGATCGTGGCGCTGGACGCCAAGACCGGCGATGTGGTCTGGCGCGATCAGATCGACGACTACAAGGCGGGCTATTCCTACACGGCGGCTCCGCTGGTTGTTGGCGATCTGGTGATCACCGGCAATTCGGGTGGTGAGTTCGGCATCGTCGGATCGGTGCAGGCGCGCAATGTCGAGAATGGCGATCTGGTCTGGGAACGCCCGGTGATCGAAGGCCATATGGGCATGCTCAATGGCGAAGAAAGCACCATGACCGGCACGCTCAACGCGACATGGCCGGGCGACATGTGGAAGACCGGTGGCGGTGCCACATGGCTGGGCGGTTCATATGACGAGCGCACCGACACGCTGATCTTCGGCGCAGGTAACCCGGCCCCTTGGAACAGCTGGCTGCGTGATGCGGGTCAGGACAATTCCGGCAAGGGCGACAACCTTTATGCCGCCAGTCGCATCGGCATTGACCCGGCGACCGGCGAGATCAAGTGGCACTACCAGACGACGCCGCGCGAAGGCTGGGACTATGACGGTGTGAACGAAGTTGTGGCGTTCGACGCCCGCGACGGGTCGCAGCGTCTGGCGACAGCAGACCGCAACGGCTTCTTCTACGTGCTGAACGCCGCGGATGGCGGCTTCATCAGCGGCACGCCGTTTGTGAAGGACATCAGCTGGGCCGAGGGTATCGACGAGAACGGTCGTCCGATCTTTGTCGAAGAGAACCGTCCGGGCGATCCGACTGCCGCAGCCGATGGCAAGAAGGGTGAGGTCGTGTTTGCCTCGCCGTCCTTCCTGGGTGGCAAGAACTGGATGCCGATGTCCTTCTCGAAGCGGACCGGCAACTTCTACGTGCCGTCGAACGAATGGGGCATGGACATCTGGAACGAGCCGATCACCTACAAGAAGGGAGCGGCCTATCTGGGGTCCGGTTTCACCATCAAGCCGAACTACGAAGACCATATCGGCTCGCTCAAGGCGATTGACCCGGATACCGGCGATTGGGTCTGGGAATACAAGAACGACGCGCCGCTTTGGGGTGGTGTGATGACCACGGCCGGTGGGCTTGTGTTCTTCGGCACACCGGAAGGCAAGTTCATCGCGCTGGATGACGAGACCGGCCAGGAGCTGTGGTCGTTCCAGACCGGCTCCGGCATCGTCGGTCAGCCGATCACCTGGGAACAGAATGGCGAGCAGTATGTCTCGGTCATCTCGGGCTGGGGTGGCGCGGTTCCGCTCTGGGGGGGTGAAGTGGCCAAGAAGGTCAACTACCTCAACCAGGGTGGCACGCTCTGGACCTTCCGCCTGCCGAAAGAGCTGGCCTCGGCGAACTGATCCTTACCGGATCTTGTGAGATCGAGCGGCGCACCTTCGGGTGCGCCGTTTTTTGTTGGTTTCGCAGGAATGACAGACTTAAGCCAGTCTCGCCCTGGGCCTCCGGGCGCGTGAATAACCGTTTCCGCATTGCTGGCAAACTCTTGCCATAAAAGGGGAATATCCGAAAACCATGGATTTGAATTGTCTGGTAAAGGTCGATGGCTATGAAACTGTGGATGGCTTCGTATGAAGATGGGCGCAAAGCGCTCGAACCCGGAATAGAACGGATCGCCGCCTTTCTTGGAGGACGATACACCAGACTGTCACCGCAGGCCTCCGGGCGCGCGGACTACCTTATGGCTTTCGCTGTGCGATTTGTTCGCAGGATGTATAGCGGCAACCCGTCTGCCGCAGCGCCGACCGTTTCATCTTTGACACGCGGCGAGCAAAAAGCCTGTCAGATCATTTTCGAAACACTGGATGCCCGTCTGGGAGATGAAATCGAGCTCATGACGGACCATCCGCGGGTGGCACACGAGATCTACGGGCTTTACAAGTTTCGCAACGTGGGCGACCTTGCGCGCGAGGTTTTGGACGACACCTGTCAGGCAAAGATTGATGCTGGCGGCTTCAGCCAGATCGAAAACCCTCTGTCCTGCGCAGTTCTGATCATGAAAGCGTTTGCTGAAACCGAGGCCCACGCAACAGGCGCACCATCCGGTCCGAAGAATATCGAGACAACGGACCCCAAGTTCATTGAATGGCAAAGCGAGTCACCTGACCCCGACTTGTGGCATCAAATGCTTCCAGAATTGAACTATGACATTCCCGAGAATGTACAGCTTCTTTACTGGATCGTCCGCCAACCCGGGTGCGATCGTGCGACCGCCGCCGGCGTCTTTCTGATGTTGTACGGTCAGGCCATCGTTGGCATGCTCAAGGACAAAAGTTCCGCACAATTTCCCGGGTCCCTTATCCTCGATATCTGCGAACGAGCAAATTCGCAGGGATTTGCCCGGCAGGAATTGTCGCTTGCGTCCATTGGATATGCCAATGACCAACGCCCCCTTCTGAACGAAATGCGGCGGCTCTTCGAAGAACGGTCAATCCATTCCGACGAGAATGTTCCGGTGCCGGTCGGGCTATTCAAGGATGTCCTGAGCGGTCGCACCCCTCAGAGCCGGTATACGGCGCATTCCGAGCACATCGTCAGCTTGGACGGTTGATGGGTGATCTGACTGGCAGTTTTGCGCACTGGTGACGAAAACCGCATGAAATCGAGCGGCGCGCCTTCGAGTGCGCCGTTTTTGTTTCGGTCAGGCAACGGCTGCCTTGGTCCGGTTCCGACGCCGCAACCGCAGGCAAACTTCGGCTATCACAAGGTATGGTACGAAGAACGCCAGAACCTGGACGCGATCAAACGCCCCGTTGAATGTCTCATTGGATGCCACACCACCAGTCAGGCCATACCAGATCGCGTAATGCATTCGGTAAATCCACGATCCGACGGCCAGAACCACGAGGCGCACCGCCCACTCGAAATGGCTTCGCCTCTGTCGAGCAACGGCGTGCGAGACTGTTTTGATCGCAGCAAACAGAATGGCCGCGCCATAGAGCGCAAAACCGAAGTCCATCCACGCTCCGCCGATGGTTCCGACACTTGCGATATAGACCAGACCCCCTACACCGGTCACGACAGCCGCCGTCAAAAGTCCGTATCCAGATCGCCTGTGCAGACGTGGCCATCGGTTTCGCAGGATCGGCAGGGCCTGAAGCGGAGCACCGATCGTCAAGACGGCCCCGGCCAACATGTGACCCGCCAACGCGACATTCGCCACGATACTGTCCGTCAGGAAGACCCGCGAAACGTCAGACGGACTGTCGGACAGCAGGCCCTGAACACCCAGTTGTGCCGAATAGACGACGAACCAAAGCGTATTGATCGCGAGGATCAGAAGACCAATGGAAGACAAAGCAGAGCGCATGGCAGTGACTTAGCCCTGCGATGCGGGAATGACAGAGACGGGCATTCACGCAGTCATTGGGAGGTGGGCTTTGAACACTTTGGTCCGGATGACTGAGCTCAGGCCGATGATCAGAATGCCGATTGAGAACAGGCACCAGATGGCGGGCATTTCGTTTGGATCGTTTGTCAGCGTGATCGCCAGAAGTGGACCTGCCATGGCATGGAACACCACAAACCGCCACGCGCCATAGATCAACGGCAGGACAAATGCAGCCGCCATGTAGAGCGGGAACTGCACAGTAACACCGATGGCGCGCCAGAAGTCATTCAGTGGCACCTCCCAACCGATATGCCATTCGCCTGAAACCAGACACCAGGACAGACCACAAAGGATGTCGCCGGGTTGGCAAGGTCCCAGCGCCTCGACCGGAACCAGTCGGAACAGCAAAAGCGCGGAGGCCAAGGCACATGCGCCATAGACCCAGCGTTGCAGCCTTGGCGAAACGCGTTCGGGGGCAATGGCCATGGCGAAGGCATTGATGAAGAACGGCTGAAACGCGATGTGGATATACGACAGCTGCGTGATCAGCCGATTCTCGGGTTCGCTACATTGGTCGACGTAGGAATAGCCCGCAGCTTGCAGGGCTTCCATGAATGTGAAGTACCCCATCGTCAGCCAAATCGCTTTGGGATCGCCCCGCAAGAAGGTAACCGCCGTAGCTGCTCCTCCGAGTGCCACCATCCCTATGGATGCTGTTTCGCTCCAGCACATTGGCTGCCCTCCGTCTGGGGAAGGCAGTTATGCGCGGTGGGTCCTGGTTTGTCACGCGAAAAGCTGTTTTGCGCGCCTTTGGGTCAGCCTCGCCCCTTCCCCAAATGCTTCTTCAACGCGCCCGCGTTCCGTTCGCGACGGCCCTTGTAAGGGTTCTTGTCCCCCTGCCCGCGTAGGGTCAGGCGGATGGGGGTGCCCGGCATGTCGAAATCCTCGCGCAAGCCGTTGACGAGGTAGCGCTTGTAGCTGTCGGGCATCTTGTCGGGGTGTGAGCACATGACCACGAAACCCGGCGGGCGGGTCTTGGCCTGGGTCATGTAGCGCAGCTTGATGCGTTTGCCCTGCGGTGCGGGCGGCGGGTGCTGTTCGAGCATGGCGGCCAACCAACGGTTGAGCTGAGCAGTGGTCACGCGGCGGTTCCAGACGGTGTGGGCCTTGACGATTGCCGCTTGCAGGCGGTCGAGGCCGCGTCCGGTTTTCGCGGAGACGGTGACAAGCGGCGCGCCCCGCAGTTGTGGGAGGAGGCGTTCGAACTCCTCTTTCAGCATCTTGAGCTTGTCCTGCTTGTCGTCTTCCGTGTCCCATTTGTTCACGGCGATCACGACGGCGCGGCCTTCGCGTTCGGCCAGATCAGCGATACGCAGATCCTGCGATTCAAACGGGATTGCGGCGTCGAGCAGGACGACCACAACTTCGGCGAATTTGACCGCGCGGAGGCCATCGGACACGGAGAGCTTTTCCAGCTTTTCCTGCACCTTGGCCTTTTTGCGCATGCCCGCCGTGTCGAAGATGCGCATATGCACCCCGTCCCATTCCGTCTGGACGGAAATGGCGTCGCGGGTGATTCCCGCTTCGGGGCCGGTGAGCAGGCGGTCTTCGCCAAGGATCTTGTTGATCAGCGTGGATTTGCCCGCATTGGGACGGCCCACAACGGCGATTTGAAGCGGCTTGGCCTTGGTGATGGCGCGGGGCGCGTCGGGATCTTCATCGTCGACATCCACTTCGGTTTCGGGGGCGTCTGCTTCGGCGCGTTTTTCGAAGGCGTCGGCCAGCGGTTGCAGCATGGCGTAAAGATCCGGCATGCCTTCGCCGTGTTCGGCCGAGATGCGCAGCGGTTCGCCAAGACCCAGAGCGTAGGCTTCCAGAACACCGGCCTCAGCCGCGTTGCCTTCGGCCTTGTTGGCACCAAGGATCACATGCGCTGCACGTTTGCGCAGGATCTCGGCCAGCACCTCGTCGGCGGGGGTGACGCCGACGCGGGCGTCGATCAGGAACAGGCAGATGTCGGCCATGTCCACGGCGCGTTCGGTGAGTTTGCGCATCCGGCCCGGCAGGCTTTCGTCTGTCGCCTCTTCCAGACCGGCGGTGTCGATCACGGTAAAGCGCAGATCGCCCAGCTTGGCCGCCCCTTCGCGCAGGTCGCGGGTCACACCGGGCTGGTCATCCACCAGAGCCAGCCGTTTGCCGACCAGACGGTTGAACAGGGTCGACTTGCCGACATTGGGGCGGCCGACGATGGCAAGGGTGAAAGACATGGGCGCACAGGACTCCGGTTCAGATCAAGCCGCCCGCCTAGCCTATTTCCCGCGCCTGCGAAAGGGGTCAGCGATAGGCGTGCAGCACACCGTTGGTGGACACCACGTAAAGCGTGCCATTGGCCACAACGGGGCGCGTGGTGGCACCGCCGCGAATCTCGGTCTGGCTGATCAATTCGCCCGAAGCCGGATCGAAGGAGCGCAGGAAGCCATCGGACGAGGCAACGATGAGGCGCCCGCCGGCCAGGATCGGACCGTGGTTGGCGAATGCCGAGTCGCGGCGGCGTTGTGGACGGCGCACAGGTTCGTAGCCCGGCAGATCGACCGCCCAGATCTGTTCGCCTGTCGTAGCGTCCAGACGCACAAGCTCGTTCAGGTCAGAGACGAAATAGACCGAGTTGCCCGCCGGCCAGACCGGGTCCATTGCACCCTGCTGCGCGGTCCAGAGCCGTTCGCCGGAATTGACGTTGAGCGCGACAAGACTGCCGGAATGGTTGCCCGCGTAGACGGTATTGCCGTCAATCACCGGGTAGCCCGTGATGTCATCGACCAGCGATATTGCAAAGCCCTTGCGCGACCCGACGATGTCCGCGCTCCAGAGGCGCAGGCCGCCCTGACGGAACGCGCCCTGTACGGCACCGCTGCCGAACGAGAAGACCACATGGGTGTTGTTGACCGCCGGTGGTGCTGCACCGGCGACGTTGCCTACATCGCCTAGACCGTCTGACTGCCAGCGCACCCGGCCATCATCGGCTTCGATTGCCCACGCGGTGCTGTCGCCCGCGACGAGGTAGACCAGACCGCCGAACACGGTGGGTGCGCCTGTTGCCGTGGCCTGCAAGCGCTGGGTCCAGATTTCCTGACCCGTTGCGGCGTCGAGAGCGGTCAGCGTGCCAAAACCGGACGTCACATAAAGCCGACCGTTGTCATGCGCCAGACCACCTGCCAGCGCTTGCGAGGCATCATCGCGCAGGGGCACGAGGCTGTAGGACCACAGCGCCTCACCATTGGTGGACGTGGCAGAGACGCGGCCTGCGCTGTCGACTGTGAAGATGCGACCATCGGCGACCACGGGATCGGTGATGATCCGCGCGCGGCGTTTGTCGCCCTGCCCGATGGAGGTCGACCAGACCGGCGTCAAATTGGCAGAGAGCGCGGCGTTGCCAATCCGGGTCGAGGGGCTGACATGGCTTTGTGCCCATGCCGCGTTGTTCACCGTGGCGGGGATGTTTGCTGCGAGTGCGGCGTTTTCGGGTGTCGCGGCCACGGCATTCACCGGGTCTTGAAGAACCTCGCGGACGCCCAGACGTTCGCCCGGCAGCATAATCTCGCGATCTGCGCAGCCGGCCAGAACACCGGTTGCGATCACGCTGGCCAAAATAAGTTTCGCTTGCACTGCCCTGCCCTCGTCTTTTTGTCGTGTCGGACCCTGACGGCCCTCCGATCAGGACGCCTCGATCTCGCCCCCCAGCGCCACAATCAACTGAGACGCGCGTCGGCGCAAGCCTGCTGTCAGTTCCGAATCCGACAGAAGTGCGTTGAGGCGGGTCAGTGCGGCTTCGGTGTCACCTGCTTCGATGTCGAGCAACGCCAATTGTTCCTCAGCCAGAAGCCGCAGCGGCGCGCCGGGTACGGCCATCGCTTCGAACGCCACGCGCCGTTCGTCGGCACCGAGCGCGCTTTCGGGACGTGTCAGCGCCTTGAAGCTGGCGATCTGGCGGTAGATCTCTGGCAAGTCGCCATCGGTGGCTGCCGCGTTGAGCCGTTCGGCAGCGGCGGTTCCGTTGCCTTCCAAAGCTTCTTCCGCGGCTATCAGCATATCGAGCACGGCAGCGCCTTCGGCGGTGGGGGCCTCGATCTGGTCAAGCGCGCTTACACGATCCGCAGCGGCGTCATTTTCCAAAGCGGCCAGGATCGCATCCCCAAAGGCCTGCGCCTTGGCCGTTTCGGCGGCGCGGGTGTATTCGCGATAGGCTGTGCCGCCGACCAAGAGCAGAACCGCAACCACCGCAATCCAGCCATAGCGGCGCATCAGAGCGAAAAGGCGGTCGCGGCGGACCTCTTCGGTCACCTCTTCGATAAAGCTGTCTGTGTCGCTCACCCTGAAGCCCCTTTTGACCTGCGCCTCTTGCTGGACGCGCGTACATTTTGCCCCTCATACCGTGATGCGCCTCGGGTGCCAAGCCGCGGTTTTCCGGTGTTTCCCACGCAATGTAATGTGACATAAGCCATCCGTTGCTCAATTCCTGCACACCCGCCTGCAACGACGCCCTGAGACAAGGTGAACCATTCGGTTCATCTTGAAAAAAATTCTGCGGAGACTTAATCTAAACTGATTAGTTCACCGTATGTCTTATTGCGGGCAAGAAGACCGGATAAGACACACGAAGACCGGGGCAAAGACACCCGTTTTACGATAGATCGGCAGGCACAAGGTTCGTCTGATGCGCATAGTTCCCCTTATCACCGCCTGTCTGGTGGCCGCCGTTCTGTTTGGACTGGTGATCGAACGAGAGCGTTTCTTCGCGCTTTTGTCGGACCTGAGCCCCCGCGAGGTTGCAGACGCGCCTTCCGAAGAGGTTGCGGCGGCGCCTGAAGCAGAGGGTTCAACGGAAAACGAGGTCCTCGCGGACGGTGTTGTGCGGGTCATGGCTAAACGCTCAGTTGCGCAGGAAATCGGAACTCAGGTGCGGCTGCGTGGCGAAACGGAAGCGGCGCGGCAGGTGTCCGTCGTGTCCGAGGTCAGCGGCAAGATCATGTCGCCGCCCCTGCGCAAGGGAACCTTTGTTCAGGCGGGCGATCTGCTGTGTTCGGTTGATCCGGGCACACGGGCGTCAGCCCTTGCCGAGGCAGAGGCCAGGCTGGCCGAAGCCGAATCCCGCCGCCCCGAGGTCGAAGCACGGATTCCCGAGGCGCAGGCCCGACTGGCCGAAGCCCAAGCGCGGCTTGAGGAAGCGCGGATCAATGCGACTGCCGCCGAGCGTCTGAGCCAGGACGGGTTCGCCAGCCAGACCCGCGTGGCCAATACCGAAGCCGCCGTACAAAGCGCACAGGCCGCCATCACAACGGCAGAAGCAGGCGTGAAAGCAGCCGAGGCGGGGTTGGACGGGCTGACCGCCAGCATCGAAAGCGCGCGGGCCTCTGTCACGCGCGCACAGACGGAAATCGACCGACTTCAGATCACCGCGCCGTTTGCCGGAGTGCTTGAGACCGATACCGCGGAACTTGGGAGCCTGATGCAGCCCGGTGGCCTGTGTGCCACGGTGATCCAGTTGGATCCGATCAAGGTGGTTGGATTTGTTCCCGAGACCGAGGTTGGCCGTGTCGAAGTGGGCGCAATGGCCGGGGCCCGGCTGAACGGAGGCCGCGATGTGATGGCCCGCGTGACCTTCCTGTCCCGCGCCGCTGATCCGACGACACGCACTTTCCGGGTGGAACTGACCGTTCCGAACCCCGATTTTTCCATCCGCGACGGACAGACAGCCGAGATTCTGATCCAGTCGCAGGGTGTTCTTGCGCACCTCTTGGCGTCGTCCTCGCTGACTCTGAATGACGACGGCACGTTGGGAGTTCGGGTCATCGACGCCGACAGTGCGGCACTGTTCATGCCTGTCGAAATCCTGCGCGACACGCCGGACGGCATATATGTCAAAGGCCTTCCCGATCAGGTGGATGTGATCACCGTTGGGCAGGAATTCGTCACGGATGGTGTGCCCGTCGCCCGCAGTTTTGAAGAGGTCATCCAATGACCGGGATTGTCGATTGGGCGGCTGAACGCGCCCGGATGGTGCTGGCGTTCATTGCGTTGTCACTGGCCATCGGGTGGTTTGCCTACGACACGCTGCCCAAAGAAGGTGAGCCGGATATCGAAATCCCGGCTCTCTTCGTGTCAGTCCAGTTCCCCGGTATTTCGGCTGCAGACAGCGAGACCCTGCTGGTCAAGCCGATGGAAACCGAAATGGCGGATCTGGATGGCTTGAAATCCATGTCCGGCACCGCTGCCGAAGGCTATGCGGGTGTTGCGCTCGAGTTCGAGTTCGGCTGGGACAAGACGCAGGTCATGGCCGATGTGCGCGACGCGATGAACAAAGCGCAAGCCAGCTTTCCGTCCGGAGCTGAGCAGTATTCGATCAACGAGATCAACTTTTCGGAATTCCCGATCATCATCGTGAACCTCACAGGCCCTGTGCCCGAACGCACGATGGCGCGGGTGGCGAAAGACCTGCAGGACCGTTTGGAATCGCTGGAGCCCGTGCTTGAGGCCGGGCTTGCCGGGAACCGGGATGAAATGCTCGAAGTGGTGATCGACCCGCTTCGGCTGGAAAGCTACAACGTCACGGCTGACGAACTGATCAATGTTGTTCGCAACAACAACCAGTTGATCGCGGCAGGCGAGTTGCGCAGTGAACAGGGCAGTTTCGCAGTCAAGATCCCCTCCAGCTTTGACGATCAGCGCGATGTGTATGATCTGCCGGTCAAGGTGAATGGCGACCGGGTTGTTACGTTGGGCGATCTGGCGACCATCAACCTGACATTCGAGGACCGCGAGGGAACGGCGCGGTTCAACGGGGAAAAGACGCTGGCCTTGCAGGTGGTGAAGCGCAAGGGCTTCAACCTGATCGACACCGCGACACTGGTCAAACAGGAGGTCGCCGCGGCCGAGGCAAACTGGCCGCCGGAACTGCGCGCCGCTGTGCAGGTGGGCAGTTCGAACGACCAGTCGCGGATCGTGGACAGCATGGTCAAACAGCTGGAGGGGTCGGTTCTGACCGCCGTGGCCCTGGTGATGATCGTCGTTCTGGCCTCGCTCGGTCTGCGGGCGGCGCTGCTGGTCGGCTTCGCGATCCCGACCTCGTTCCTGCTGTGTTTCGTGTTCCTGACAATCATGGGGGTCAGCATTTCGAACATCGTGATGTTCGGGCTGATCCTTGCGGTGGGGATGCTTGTCGATGGCGCCATCGTGGTGGTGGAGTATGCCGACAAGCGCATCAAGGACGGCTCGGGGCCTATGCATGCCTATGTCGAGGCGGCAAAGCGGATGTTCTGGCCGGTGGTGAGTTCGACCGCGACAACGCTATGTGCCTTCCTGCCGATGCTGTTCTGGCCGGGTGTTCCGGGCGAATTCATGGGGATGTTGCCCGTCACGCTGATTTTCGTGCTGTCAGCATCGCTGGTGGTGGCGCTGGTTTACCTGCCGGTCATGGGGGGCGTCACGGGGCGTTTTTCGCGCATGCTGGATCGTGCGTCGACCGCCATGAAAGCACGGACGCCGTGGCTTTTGCGGGCGGCGCTGGTTCCTGTCGTGCTGACGATGCTGTTCCTAGGCGCGCTCTTGCTGCTTGAGCCGGGGTTCCTGTTCCCGCCCTTGGGCAATGGACTCGTTTCGCATCTTCCGGGCGTGGCGCTGTTTCTGGTGGCATCTGTGCTGGCGTCGATCGTGCTCGATGCGGCGTCGATCACCTGGAAACGGACTCGGGTCGAGGGCAGCCGCCGCCGGACGGCTTTCGGCTATTTCACCAAGCTTATCGCGGGCAATCCGATCATGCCGATCGTCGCCATTACCAGCGTGCTGGGCTTTGTTGTCAGCGTGTTCATGTATTTCGGTGAACACAGCAACGGCGTCGAATTCTTTGTGGAGTCCGAACCGGAACAGGCGATTGCCTATGTCCGCGCGCGAGGCAACCTGAGCCTTGAGGAAAAGGACGCCCTTGTCCGCCGGGTCGAAGACATCGTGCTGGCGCATCCCGGCGTGATCAATGCCTTTTCCTTTGCTGGCGACGGCGGTCTGAACACCGATGCCAGCGGGGCCTCCATTCCCGGCGACACCATTGGGCAGGTGCAGTTCGAGACAATCCCTTGGGAAGACCGCGCTGATCGTCCCGATCTGGACGGCAATGTCGTGATTGCGGAACTGAACGCGGCGGCACAAACCCTGCCGGGGATACAGGTCGAGATCAAGGCGCTGGAACAGGGCCCGGCAAGCGGCAAGCCGGTGCATCTGCGTCTCAAGGCGGATGACTGGGATCAGCTGCTGGCTGTCACCGAGACCACACGTCAGAAGTTTGAACAGACGCCGGGCCTGACACTGATCGAAGACACGCGGCCCCTGCCCGGCATCGACTGGCAGATTGATGTCGATGTGGAAAAGGCCGGGCGTTACGGTGCCAACGTGGCTGTGGTTGGTGCGATGGTGCAATTGGTGACGCGGGGTATCCTGCTTGATACGATGCGTGTCCCCAGTTCGGACGAAGAAATCGAAATCCGTGTGCGTCTGCCGGAAGAGGACAGATACCTGTCAACGCTCGACACGTTGCGCGTGCGCACCCCAGACGGGCTGGTGCCGCTGTCCAACTTCATCACCCGCAAACCGGTGGCCAAACTGGCCGAGATCAACCGTGTCGACCAGAAGCGCTATTTCGACGTCAAAGCAGATGTTCTTGTCGGCCTGAGCAAGGTCGTCGAGGCGGGTTCTGACGGCACTGACACTACGCTGGGCCTGATCGAAGCTGCCGAAGACGGCGCAATCCTCGGCCCGAATGAAACACGTTATGCGGTGTTCGATGCAGGGGCTGAACTGTCTGCGGTCGCCCTGCAAGACGCGCTCGACAATGGCGCACGGATCGTGCCGGTCAATGCGAATGAACGGATCGCCCATCTGACGCAATGGCTCGACACCGATCCGCTGCCCGGGATTCAGTGGGAATGGACCGGCGATCAGGAAGAACAAGAGGAAAGCGGCGCGTTCCTGATGAACGCCTTTGCCGCGGCGCTGGGGTTGATGTTCATCATCCTGCTGGCGCAGTTCAACAGCTTCTACAACGCGTTGTTGGTGCTGTTGGCGGTGGTGCTGTCCACCACGGGTGTGCTGATCGGGATGCTGGTCATGGATCAGACCTTCAGCATCATCATGACGGGCACCGGGATCGTCGCGCTGGCCGGGATCGTGGTGAACAACAACATCGTTCTGATCGACACCTACCAGGAATACTCGCGCTACATGCCGCGGATCGAGGCGATTGTGCGCACCGCCGAGGATCGCATTCGTCCGGTGCTTCTGACCACAATCACAACGATGGCGGGCCTTGCGCCAATGATGTTCGGCCTGAGCCTTGATTTCTTCGGAGGTGGCTATTCCATCGACAGCCCAACGGCGCTGTGGTGGAAACAGCTGGCAACGGCTGTGGTGTTCGGCTTGGGCATCGCGACGGTTCTGACGCTGGTCTTCACCCCCGCTATGCTGGCGGCACGGGTGTGGTTCACGACCTATGCGCTTTGGTTCTTCCGGTTGCTGGCCCGTCTGGGTGGCGGCAGCGCGAGCCGCGCTGGTCGCGACTGGACATTGCAGCGGGCGGCGCGCAAGCTGAAATCACCGACGATCCTTTGGGAAGACGACGAAGGCCGCCCTGACGCCGACTACGAGGAAGGCACATCCGGGGCGCCCGGCCTTGATGATCTCAAGCGTATTCTGCAGCGGTCACAGGCCAACGAAGGTACGCCCCCGGTCAGGGCTGCTGAATAATGTGGCAGCTTTGTTAACCGCACTTGTTCTATTTGAGTCAGAGTTGATGATTGTTGCGCAAAAGTGAACAGACATCGTCCATTGCTTGGAGAGTATGGCTTTTTTGAGTAGGACAGAAGCGCTGCTGTAGTAGGAGGGTTTTATGTACTGGGAGAGCGGGCGTATCTGTTTCGGGGGCGGAAGCTCGACAACGACCGTGTCGTCGTCTG
>NZ_JAEPMO010000119.1 GCF_017643905.1 Marivita sp. | reverse complement strand
GCGACCAGATCAGCGAGCGCTTTTCGCCTTCGCTGTCGCTCGAGTGGATGACGTTGAGGATGGAGTTCACCTCTGCTTCGGTCAGAGCGGACACGTCTGCATTCGGGACGTATTTTTCGATGGCGGACGTGTCGACCATGGCGGATGCCGAGAAGGCGGTCAGGGCGAGGGCTGCGGCAGTGATGAGGGTTTTCATGTGTGTGGTCCTTTATCTTGAGGTGGTGTGCGCCCTGCGGCGCGGTTGGGTTTGATGTCTGTCGTCGGGCTGTCTGTCCGACACCACTCAAGCTAGGGTCGGTGCGGCGGGCTTTGAATTCACAGCTCGTGCACACTGGCTCTCGCAAAAGTGGACTTGACGTGGAGCGCCCCCGATCACCCCCTGCGCGGGGCTGCACAGGCTTGGTGCGGGTCAGGATTTGCTGGGGGTTCAGCGCGTGATCGGCGGTAAGATTTGACACCGACGCGTGACTGGAACCACGGGAACTGGCATGTCCCATGACGTATCAAGAAAAAGTGACGCCCGCAAAAAGCGCCATTGTTTCAACGGGATCACTGGAGCGCGAGCCAAAAAGAGCGCGGGCGTGATGCGTCTGCCGTTTTTCGGTGGGGTCGCGGTGAGTCGGTTATGCTGTTTCCAAACAATGTGGGGCCATGTCCGGCCTACGCGTTTGGGTTCGGTCGGGACTGGACCCGCCGATCTGGTTCACCATGGCAGTGTCTCACAAGAGAAGAAGCGGCGCCGCCCTGTTGGGCCTGACGGTTCTCTCAAATCCCCGATTGAACGGGCGACCTGTACTTCGGGGTTGCCGAAGCCTGTTCGGAGACCGGTCTCTAATGGTCAGCCTTCCGGCATATGAGAGAAGTGTCAGTTCTGTGGTATCGCGGCATGGGAGTGACCCTTCCCGCTCGATGCGCATCGTGGGCGTGGGTATGGCGTGCAGCTGGTAAATGTTCGGGAAACCGTGCGCACGTTGCAGAGGAAAGCTGCGTGAGCGTTGCGTGTCCCAAGCAGTATTAAAAAACCGCTTGGGACTGAGGCCGAAGACCTTAGCCGATGATCGCGTTCAGCGTCGCAGAGGGACGCATCACCGCTGCGGTTTTCGCGGCATCGGTGTGGTAGTAGCCGCCCAGATCCGCGGGTGCGCCTTGGGCCGCCTTGAGTTCAGACAGGATGGCCGCTTCGTTTTCGGCCAAGGCTGCCGCAACCGGTGCAAAATGTGCTGCCAGTTCCGCATCCTCGGACTGCGCCGCCAGAGCTTCGGCCCAGTAGCGGGCGAACCAGTAGTGGCTGTCGCGGTTGTCCGGCTCACCCACCTTGCGGGACGGCGACCGGTTGTCATCCAGAATGCCCTGCGTTGCGGCATCCACGGCCTTGCCCAGAACACGCGCTTTTTCGTTGCTGCGTACATCCGCGAGGAATTGCAGGCTTTCACCCAGCGCACAGAATTCGCCAAGGCTGTCCCAGCGCAGGTGGTTTTCCTGCTGCAACTGTTGCACGTGCTTCGGAGCAGAGCCGCCAGCCCCCGTTTCGAACAACCCGCCGCCGTTCATCAGTTTGACGATGGAGAGCATCTTGGCCGAGGTGGCCAGTTCGAGGATCGGGAAGAGGTCTGTCAGGTAGTCGCGCAGCACGTTGCCGGTAACGGCAATCGAGGTTTTGCCTGCCCGGATGGTTTCCAACGACGCGCGTGTCGCTTCGCGCGGGGCCATGATCTTGAACTTCTCGGCGACGCCCTTGGCGGCAAGGATCGGCTCGACATACTTGATGAGTTCCGCATCATGGGCGCGGGTCGCGTCCAGCCAGAAGATCGCCTCGCAGTTTTCGGCGCGCTGGCGGTCGATGGCCAATTGCACCCAGTCTTCGATGGGCGCCTTGCGGGTCGAAGCCGAGCGCCAGATGTCGCCTGCTTCGACGGCGTGTTCGTGCAGGACCGTGCCATCGCCGAGGATCATCTTGACCGTGCCGTTGTGCGGAATCTCGAACGTCGTCGGGTGCGAGCCGTATTCCTCGGCCTTCTGTGCCATCAGACCGATGTTCTGCACCGTGCCTGCGGTCGCCGGGTCAAGCTTTCCGGTTTCCTTGAAGTAGGCAATCGTCTCTTCGTAGACGGGCGCATAGGAGTTGTCGGGGATCACGCAGTTGGCGTCATGTTCCTTGCCATCCGGACCCCAGCCTTTGCCGCCTGCGCGGATCAACGCCGGCATCGACGCATCGACGATGACGTCAGAGGGGACATGCAGGTTGGTGATGCCTTTGTCGGAATCCACCATGTAGAGCGGCGCGCGCTCTGCGATGATTTTCTCGATGGCGGCCTTGATCTCTGGCTTGTCTTCGACGCGGGCCATGAGATCGCCCAGACCGGAGTTCGGGTTTACGCCTGCAGCGTCCAGTTCAGCGCCATAGGTGTCGAACACCGGCTGGAGGAACGCCTTGACTGCGTGGCCAAAGATGATCGGGTCGGAGACCTTCATCATCGTCGCCTTGAGGTGCAGAGAAAAGAGCGTGCCTTCTGCCTTGGTCTTGGCGATTTCGTCGGCAAGGAAAGCGTCCAGCGCCTTGGCTGACATGAAGGTCGCGTCAACCACGGTGCCAGCCGGGTAGCTGAGGCCGTCTTTCAGGACGGTTTCGGACCCGTCCTTGCCCACCAGAACGATCTTGGCTGTGCTTTCGGTGGCCAGCGTTGCGGATTTCTCGTTCGAGCGGAAGTCACCGCCCGACATCGACGACACGCGTGTCTTACTGTCCGCAGACCAGTTGCCCATGCGGTGCGGGTTGTTCTGGGCGTAGGCTTTGACCGCCTTGGCCGCGCGGCGGTCGGAGTTGCCTTCGCGCAGGACCGGGTTCACGGCAGAGCCTTTGATCGTGTCGTACTTGGCGCGGATGGCCTTGTCCGCATCGGTTTCAGGCGCTTCGGGATAATCCGGAATCGCGTAGCCCTGTCCCTGCAGTTCCTTGATCGCGGCGACCAGCTGCGGCACCGAGGCCGAGATATTCGGCAGCTTGATCACGTTCGCTTCGGGCGTTTTCACAAGCTGACCAAGCTCCGCGAGGTCGTCGGACTGACGCTGCGCTTCGGTGAGGTGCTCGGGGAAGGTCGCAAGGATACGACCAGCGAGCGAAATATCCTTGGTGCCAACGGTCACACCGGCGGCGCTTGCGAATTTCTGGATGATCGGCAGGAACGACGCCGAGGCCAGCTCGGGTGCTTCGTCTACCTTGGTATAGATGATGTCGGGGGTTGTGGAATCAGCCATGGGTCACGCCTTTCATGATTTGCCCATGCCATAGGCCAAACCAGGTGAGTCGTAAACAGCATACAGTGGTATACATTGCCGCAATCTGCGGTTCAGGTCGAAATGAACTCGACCCCGTCCTGGCTGAACAAGGCGGCGGTCAATTGACCTGTCGCGTAGGCACCTGTGTCGATCGAAATACGGCCATCGCGCATCTTGGGAACGTCGACAATTGTATGGCCATGGACGATCCAGAAGCCATCGGTTCGCGGCGTCTTGCGGAAATCGGGATGGCCCCAGATGAACGTGTCTGGCGCATGTTCTTCCAGCGGTGTGCTGGGGTCCGCGCCCGCATGAACGACGGCCACATTCCCAGACCATGCGATACAATCAAGTCCGGCGACCCACGCGACCATGTTTTCGCCCATCGCGTCGTAAAGCGTATCCCGCGCCCGTGTGAGGGCCTCGGCCCCGGAGGAGTCGGTGACGCCCGACACACCGAAACTGGCAAGTGTTTGAAGCCCGCCGTTGCGGAGCCATCTGCGGCCCTGGGTTTCGGGCGATTTGAGGAAGTTGATCATGAGCTGTTCGTGATTGCCCATCAGTGACGTGATGCGGTCATGCTGCATCACGAAATCCAGCACCTCTTTGCTCTGGTCCCCGCGATCAACCAGGTCGCCAACGCAGATGACGCTCATGTCATGTGGAACGGCCTCAACGAGGGTGGTCAGCAGATCAATGCGACCGTGCACATCGCCGATCACGCAAAAGCGCGAGTCAGGCTGAACCGGATCGAACACCGCTTTGGCTGCGGGCGCTTTGCTCTTGCTGAAGAATTTTGAAAACAACATGCAGACTTCTTTTTTCGACGTTCAGCTCGTGCCATTATTTTGTGCGGTTGTGCAGGGGAATATGGGGTTGAGATCGTCAATACAAAGGGCAATATCGATTTCATTTGGTGGTCGCGGGATGTCTTTCGTGTTAGGCGCGAGCGCAATCAGATCGACATGATGGGCGAAAAGACTTTATGAAACGTGTCCTCGTCACCGGAACCGCCGGCTTCATCGGCTACTATCTTGCGCGGCTTCTGCTGGATGAAGGCTTCATTGTCCATGGCTATGATGCGATCACCGATTATTACGATGTGACGCTGAAAGAGCGGCGCAATCAGATGCTTCTGCAGTCTGCGGGTTACAGCTTTACCCATGCCACGCTGGAGGAAGACGGCACGTTTGAAGAGGTCGCCGCCACGTTTGCGCCCGACATCATCGTGCATCTCGCCGGGCAGGCCGGGGTGCGCTATTCGCTTGAGAACCCGCGCGCCTATCTGGACAGCAATCTGGTTGGCACGTTCAACGTGATGGAAGCCGCGCGTCAGTTGGAGGTCGAACATCTGCTGATGGCGTCCACATCCTCGGTCTATGGTGCCAATGAAGAGATGCCGTTCCGCGAGACCGACAAGGCGGACACGCAGCTCACCTTCTACGCGGCCACCAAGAAGGCGAATGAAAACATGGCGCATTCCTATGCGCATCTGTGGAACATCCCGACCACCATGTTCCGCTTCTTCACCGTCTATGGTCCTTGGGGACGGCCCGATATGGCGCTGTTCAAATTCACCAAGGGCATCTTCGACGGCACACCCATCGACATCTACAATCACGGCGACATGTATCGCGACTTTACCTATGTCGAGGATCTGGTGCGCGGCATCCGCCTTTTGATAGATGCGGTGCCCGGTGGGCCGGACACGGCGGTTGAAGGCGATACGCTCAGCCCGGCGGCACCCTATCGGATCGTGAATATCGGCAACTCGGACAAGGTGCGCCTTCTCGATTTCATTGAGGCGATTGAGGCGGAGACCGGTATCAAAGCCAAGCGCAATTACATGGACATGCAGAAAGGCGATGTGTTCGCCACATGGGCGGATGCATCGCTTCTGCGGAACCTGACGGGATATGCGCCCCAGACCGATGTGCGCGAAGGGGTGGCGAAGTTCGTGGCGTGGTATCGGGATTACTACGGCGTCTGACAATTGATTGCGGTTCCAAGGCAATCAGTCGCGATTATCAAGGAAAGCCGAAAAGTCTTGATTGCCGATAGGCATGGTCGCTTTCGCGACGTAGCGCGATACTTGGCGCATCAGCAGCAGAGGGTATCGCGCATGACCACGTCGTATTTTGCGCCCAAAGGTGGGCATCCGGGGCAAGACCAGCTTTTGACGGATCGCGCCATGTTCACCGAGGCCTATGCGGTGATCCCAAAAGGCACGATGCGGGACATCACCACCAGCTTTCTGCCGTTCTGGGACAACACACGCCTGTGGGTGATTGCGCGACCGCTGACCGGATTTGCTGAGACCTTTTCGCATTACATCATGGAGGTCGGTCCCGGGGGCGGGTCGGATCGTGCCGAGACTGACCCCGAGGCGGAAGGCGTGCTGTTCGTAGTCGAAGGGTCCATGAGCCTGACCGTTGGCGGTAAGACCTATGACCTGACCGCAGGTGGATATGCTTTCCTGCCGCCGCAATCGGGCTGGTCCCTGCGCAATACCGGGTCGGAGCCTGTGCGCTTCCACTGGGTCCGCAAGGCGTACCAGGCGGTTGATGGGCTGGACCACCCCGAGGTCATCATCAGCAGCGATGCCGAGGTCACGCCGAACCCGATGCCCGGCACCGATGGAAAATGGGCGACGACCCGCTTTGTCGATCCCACCGACCTGCGCCATGACATGCACATCACTATTGTGACGCTGGAACCCGGCGCGGTGATCCCGTTTCCCGAGACCCATGTGATGGAGCACGGGCTGTATGTTCTCGAAGGCAAGGCGGTCTATCGGCTCAATCAGGATTGGGTTGAGGTCGAGGCGGGCGATTACATGTGGCTGCGCGCGTTCTGCCCGCAGGCGTGTTATGCGGGCGGGCCGGGTCGGTTTCGCTATCTGCTTTACAAGGATGTGAACCGGCACATGCCGTTGAGGTTGGGCGCTGGGCGCTGAACCCCCCATCGATTCTTTGGAAAGCCATTGCAAAAGCGCATCCAAACCGGTGCGCTTTTCGTTTTCAAAAAATCATTTCATCTTGTGAAAAATACAAATCATTGTTTTTACGTGATTTTGGAGATTTTCAGAATATGAAAAATAATTTCGAAAAAATTGTGCGAGGCGGTGTCGTGACGTAAGTTGCTGGCAATTGGAGGAGAGATACCATGAGTTTCCAGAACCCCGTTTTCATTCCCGGCCCGACCAACATTCCTGAATCGCTGCGCAAAGCCTGCGATATGCCGACCATCGACCACCGGTCGCCGCTGTTTGGTAAGATCCTGCACCCGGCCCGCAAGGCGGTTCAGCAGATCCTGAAGAGCACCAGCGCGGAAGTATTCATCTTCCCCGCGTCCGGTACGGGCGGATGGGAGACCGCGCTGACCAACACGCTCAGCGCGGGTGACACCGTTCTGGTTGCCCGCAACGGCATGTTCTCGCATCGCTGGATCGACATGTGCGAACGCTTTGGTCTTGATGTGATCATCGTGGACGTGGCGTGGGGCAAGGGTATCCCGGCTGATCGCTATGAAGAGATCCTGACCAAGGACACGGCGCACCGGATCAAGGCGGTTCTCGCCACGCATAACGAAACGGCCACCGGCGTGAAGTCCGACATCGCAGCGGTCCGCCGCGCGATGGATGCGGCCAAGCACCCGTCGCTTTTGTTCGTCGATGGCGTGTCGTCGATTGCGTCCATGGATTTCCGCTTTGACGACTGGGGTGTCGATGTTGCCGTGACCGGGTCGCAGAAAGGCTTCATGCTGCCTGCTGGTCTTGCGATCACAGCCTTCAGCAAAAAGGCGATGGAGGCGACAAAGACCGCAGGTCTGTTCCGCACGTTCTTTGATGTCAACGACATGATGAAGGGCTACGAAAAGAACGCTTATCCCTACACGCCCGCCGTTGGCCTGATGAATGGCCTGAATGAGGCGTGCCGCATGCTGCAGGACGAAGGTCTTGAGAACGTGTTTGCCCGTCATACCCGCATTGCCGAAGGCGTGCGCGCGGCTGTCGACGCATGGGGTCTTACGCTCTGTGCCGAAACGCCGGACCTCTACTCCGACACCGTGTCGGCAGTCCGGACACCGGAAGGGTTCAACGCGACCGATATCGTGACCCATGCAGCCAGCACCTATGGCGTGGCGTTCGGCGTTGGTCTGGGTGACGTGGCGGGCAAGGTGTTCCGCATCGGCCACCTTGGCAGTCTCACCGACGTGATGGCGCTTTCGGGCATCGCCACAGCCGAGATGTGCATGGTCGATCTTGGCCTCGATATCAAGCTTGGCTCCGGTGTTGCTGCAGCGCAGGAATCCTATCGTCATGGGTCGAAAATCGCACAGAAGGTCGCTGCGGAATGAAAGACATGGGTATGATCATCCCGACCTACGAGGACATGCTCGCGGCGCATGAGCGGATCAAACCGCATATCCGCCGCACGCCGGTGATGCAGTCGGATTACCTCAACGACCTGACAGGCGCGCGGTTGTTCTTCAAGTGCGAGAACTTTCAGGAGCCGGGTGCTTTCAAGGTGCGTGGTGGGTCAAACGCGGTCTTTGGGCTCAGCGATGAAGAGGCGCAGCGCGGCGTCTGTACCCATTCGTCGGGCAACCACGCGCTGTGTCTGAGCTATGCCGCAGGCCGTCGTGGTATCCCGTGCAACGTGGTCATGCCGCGCACCGCGCCGCAGGCCAAGAAAGACGCGGTTCGTCGCTATGGTGGCACGATCACCGAGTGTGAGCCGTCGACCACATCGCGCGAGGCGGTTTTTGCCGAAGTGCAGGCGCGCACCGGTGGTGAGTTTGTACACCCCTACAATGACCCCCGCGTGATCGCGGGGCAGGGGACTTGCTCAAAGGAATTCATGGAGCAGACCGACGGTCTCGACATGATGGTGGCACCCATCGGGGGCGGTGGGATGATTTCGGGAACTTGTCTGACGCTGTCGACACTGGCGCCCGAGGTCAAAATCATTGCCGCCGAGCCGGAACAGGCCGACGACGCCTATCGCAGCTTCAAGGCGGGGCACATCATTGCCGATGACGCGCCCGAAACGATTGCCGATGGTCTGAAGGTGCCGCTCAAGGATCTGACATGGCATTTCGTGTCGAACCACGTGTCCGACATTATGACCGCTACCGAGCAAGAGATCATCGACGCGATGAAGATCACATGGAAGTACCTGCGCATCGTGATGGAGCCGTCCTGCGCCGTGCCGCTGGCGGTGATCCTCAAGAACAAAGAGGCGTTTGCAGGCAAGCGCGTTGGCGTAATCGTCACGGGTGGCAACGTGGATCTTGATAAACTGCCGTGGATGGCAAGCTAAGGCTTTCCTTGCCGCAAAGTTTCCAATAGGAAACTTATAGTATTATATGACACACGAGCGAGTCTGCGCGAAGACCGCGACACGCTTTACCTTCGGAGAGACGCAATGAAAGACATGAGCATTCTGGACGACTACGAAGTCGGTTTCGATATTCCCGCCAAGCCGGGCATGAGCGAGTCCGAAGTGCAGACACCCTGCCTCGTGCTCGACCTCGACGCGCTTGAGCGCAACATCAACAAGATGGGCGATTACGCTAAGGCGCATGGCATGCGTCACCGCGTGCATGGCAAGATGCACAAGTCGGTCGATGTGGCTTTGCTTCAGGTCGAACTGGGCGGTGCCTGCGGCGTTTGCTGCCAAAAGGTGTCTGAGGCCGAAGTTTTCGCCCGTGGTGGCATCAAGGACGTTCTGGTGTCGAATCAGGTGCGTGACCCTGCCAAGATCGACCGTCTGGCGCGTATGCCGAAGCTGGGCGCGCGGACGATCTGCTGTGTGGACGATCTGGCCAACGTGGCCGATCTGTCGGCAGCGGCGGTCAAGCATGGCACGCAAATCGAATGTCTGGTCGAGATCGACTGCGGCGCGGGTCGTTGCGGCGTGACCACCACGCCTGCGGTTGTCGAGATTGCCAAGGCGATCGACGCGGCAGAGGGTCTGAAGTTCGCGGGCATCCAGGCCTATCAGGGCGCGATGCAGCACATGGACAGCTATGACGAGCGCAAGGCGAAGATCGACATCGCCGTGGCGATGGTGAAAGACGCCGTGGATGCGTTGAAAGCCGAAGGCATCGAGTGTGACATCGTCGGCGGTGGCGGCACAGGGTCGTACTACTTCGAGTCCAACTCGGGTGTGTATAACGAGCTGCAGTGCGGGTCCTACGCCTTCATGGACGCGGATTACGGCCGCATCCTCGACAAGGACGGCAAGCGCATCGACCAGGGCGAGTGGGAGAACGCGCTGTTCATCCTGACCTCGGTGATGAGCCATGCGAAGGCTGACAAGGCCATCGTGGATGCGGGTCTCAAGGCGCAATCGGTGGACTCGGGTCTGCCGGTGGTCTTTGGCCGTGATGATGTGCAGTACGTCAAATGCTCGGACGAGCATGGCGTGGTGATGGACCCGCAGGGCGTGCTCAAGGTCAATGACAAGCTCAAGCTTGTGCCGGGCCACTGCGACCCGACCTGCAATGTGCACGACTGGTATGTCGGTGTGCGGAACGGCGTTGTGGAAACCGTTTGGCCGGTATCGGCGCGCGGCCGCGCATATTGATTTCGGCGCGCTGACGCGCGTCGATACGTGGGGGGCCAGCCCCCCACACCCCCCGAAGTATTTTTGAACCAGAGAAGACCAGGACGGTGCGCAGTGGGGACTGTCGCACCGTTTTTGCGAGGGAGAGACCATGTATATCGTTCCGGAAGCCATGATCGCCGATCTGGTGTCACGCGAGGCCTCGTTCGAGGCGGTGGAGCAGGTGTTTGCCGCGATGGCGGCGAAGGATGCCTATAACTTTCCTGTGGTGCGCGAGGCGATTGGGCACGAGGACGCGCTTTACGGCTTCAAGGGCGGGTTTGATCGGGTTGGCGGCGCACTGGGTCTGAAGGCCGGGGGCTACTGGCCGCACAACCTCGAGAAACGCGGGCTGATCAACCACCAGTCGACGGTGTTTCTGTTCGATCCGGACACCGGCAAGGTGCGGGCGATGGTCGGGGGGAACCTTCTGACGGCGCTGCGCACGGCGGCGGCGTCTTCCGTGTCGATCAAACATCTGGCGCGGGCGGATGCCAAGGTCATGGGCATGGTCGGCGCAGGCCATCAGGCGACGTTCCAGTTGCGGGCTGCGCTGGAGCAACGGTCCTTCGAGAAGGTGATCGGGTGGAACTATCACCCCGAGATGCTGCCCAATATCGAGAAGGTGGCGCAGGAGGCCGGTGTGCCGTTCGAGGCGGTGGACCTGCCGGGGATGGCTGAGGCGGATGTGATTATCTCCATCACCTCTGCGTTTGCGCCGTCTTTGATGGCGGATCATGTCAGCCCCGGCACACATCTGGCCTGCATGGGCTCCGACACCAAGGGCAAGCAGGAGGTCGAGGCGGCGCTGCTGGCGCGGGCCAAGGTGTTCACCGACGAGGTCGCGCAGTCGATCAGCATCGGCGAGGCACAGCACGCGGTGGCGGCAGG
The DNA here is from genome assembly GCF_017643905.1 of Marivita sp. Lineage (GTDB taxonomy): Bacteria > Pseudomonadota > Alphaproteobacteria > Rhodobacterales > Rhodobacteraceae > Marivita. Next base: position 2,894 of record NZ_JAEPMO010000119.1, on the reverse strand, counting down.
TCTGATCGCGGAGAGTGACGTGATCGAGATCGGTGCGGTGATCAATGGCACCCATCCCGGGCGGACCTCGGACGAGGACATCACGCTGTTCGACGGGACCGGTGTTGGTCTTCAGGATTTGGCCGTGGCATCGAAGGTTGTCGAATTGGCCATTGAACGCGGTGTGGCAGTCGAGGTGGATTTCTGATCGAACAGGAATTGCCTGAACCTCTATCCATGGTTCCTCAGCAGACATGAAAAAACCCCCGGTGTGAACCGGGGGTTTTCTTTTGATCTGAGTGTCGGATCACTCGCCGGGCATGGTGCCCTTGCCGTGGCCGGACATGCCGCCCGAGACTTCCTCGGTCGACTCGTCCGAGAGTTCCTCGGGCAGGACGAGGTTCAGCACGATGGCGATCACCGCGGCGGGCAGGATGCCGGAGGTGGCGAGCACCTTGATCGTCTGCGGCAGGTATTGCAGCGCGCCCGGCTCCAGTTGCAGGCCAAGGCCCAGCGACAGGGCAATCGCAAAGATCACCATGTTGCGGCGGTTCCAGTTGACGTCGGACAGCATCGAGATGCCCGCCGCGACAACCATGCCGAACATGACGATCACACCGCCGCCCAGAACCTCGATCGGAACCGAGGAGATCACCGCGCCGACCTTGGGAACAAGGCCGCACAGGATCAGGAACAGCGCACCGATGGTGACGACACCCCGGCTCATCACGCCGGTCATGGCGATCAGGCCGACGTTCTGGCTGAAGGATGTGTTGGGCAACGCGCCGAAGAGACCCGAGACTGCGGTGCCCAGACCGTCTGCCATGGTTGCGCCCTGGATTTCCTTATCGGTGGCTTCACGGCCTGCGCCGCCTTTGGTGATGCCCGACACGTCACCGACGGTTTCCACCGCCGACACGAAGGACATGGCGCAGAAGCCGATGATCGCGGCGACCGAGAATTCCAACCCGAAATGCAGCGGGTTCGGCAGGGCGAAACTCGCGGCGCGGCCCACATTGCCAAGGTTCACCTGACCCAGCGCGAAGGCCACGGCATAGCCCACCAGCAGACCGACCAGAACGGCCGAGACGGAAAGCATGCCGCGGGTGAAGAACTTGAGGCCCAGCGTGACGATGATCACGGTGCCCGCCATCGTCCAGTTGAGCAGCGAGCCGTATTCCTCGGTCCCGATGGCGGGAACGCCGCCTGCCGCGTATTGGATTCCCACCTTGACCAGTGCGAGGCCGATCATGGTGACGACAAGGCCCGTGACCAGCGGCGGCAGGGCAAAGCGCAGTTTGCCGATGAACAGGCCGAGCGTCGCGTGGAACAGGCCCCCCACGAGGATGCCGCCCATCAGCACCGCGATGGCGTCAACGCCCTTGCCCGCGACCAGCGGGATCATGATCGGGATGAAGGCAAAGCTGGTGCCCTGCACGATGGGCAGCCGCGCGCCGACCGGACCGAAGCCGATGGTCTGGAACAGCGTGGCGATGCCTGCAAAGAACATCGACATCTGGATCATGTAGATCATCTGGGGGAAATCGGGGCTGTTCGAGCCAAAGCCGAAGCCCGCAGCCCCACAGACGATGATCGCCGGGGTGACGTTGGACACGAACATCGCCAGTACGTGCTGGATGCCCAAGGGCACCGCCTTGGCAATGGGGGGTGTGTAATTCGGATCGCGGAGCTGCTCCGGCGTGCCGATGGATGCGTCTGACATGGTTCCTTCTCCCTCGTAACCAAGTGTTTTTCCGGGGGTTCCTCCTCTGAACCGTCCGGTTTCTGTTAGTTCTCCGCCACTTTCCCACGTGCGTCGAACCAAGCTCATTTGTGACGTCTTGATCGCGCCAAAATCGCAGATGTCACTTTGTTTTCAGAGCCTTGCCCCAAGCCTGCTGAACCTCGATGCCGTTCTCTTGGGCGATGCGCGCCGCCAAATTGTCTTTCCATATTCCCGCCGTTGCTCCTGCATCGTTCAACGCCCTCTGGAAGCTGGTGACAGCCTCGTTTTCCATTCCCAGAGCAGCAAGTGCGATGCCTCTCTCCAAGTGGAGGATCGAACCTTTGGCGCGTTCGATTGGAATGACATCCATCCAGCCGCCAAACTTTTCAGACCTGTCGCAGTAGCCAAGCTTCGTTTCAGGCGGGTTGTCCGTCGCGCGGCATCCTCTGGCATTGAAAGCTGCGATCGTGACGGTGAGCCAAAGGAACATGAAGAGGCCGGTAGAGATGCCCAGACCGATCTGTCGGGTCAGCGGCTTCACTGCACTTGTCCTGCGCGTTTATGCTTCCTCCATGCGATGAGTGATGAATAGTTCACGAAATTATCCATGGCTCATCGAGCCAGCATTCTTCCAGATTATTGCCGTCCCCGATCCGGTCGATGACAGCGAAAAGCCCAGTGCCGGACAGCGGGGTGAGAACCCCGTGCCAGGTGTTGCGGTGCAGATTGATTGCCTGTCCCGCCTGGGTCAGGAAGGCGCGGGGTGTGCCGGGTTTCCCGTTCTCGTCCGGGGCGACGATCACCAGGAAAGGATCAAAGCTCATGGGCACGAAGGCCTGACTGCCGAGCGGGTGCCGTTCCAGCAGGTCGAGCGTGTAGGGCAGGCTGCGCAGCTCGGCCTTGAAGAGGCTGATCCCGGCGCGGCCGTCTGCAAAGTCGAGCGTCGCGCGGTCGTGGTAGCGGCCGCAGAGACCCTGATTGATGATCTTGTCGGGGTCACCTGAACAGTCGAGCAGGTCTCCGAACGGGGCGAAGGCGGTGGCCGTCAGCGGCTCTGTGCGGATCTGAAGGGTCATGCGCCCAGCTTGTCCAGGAGCCGGAGTTCGGCGATGCGTTCGACCTGGCGGCAGGCCTCGGCGAATTCGGTGGCGCGGTCATTGCCGATGCGGCGATGGAACGCGTCGAGGAT
>NZ_JAEPMO010000128.1 GCF_017643905.1 Marivita sp. | reverse complement strand
TGGCCTTCTGCTCGGGCGTCGAGCACGCGCGTCATGTGGCCGAGGAACTCGGCCGCCAGGGCATCAGCTGCCGCACGATCTTCGGCGACACGCCGAAGGACGAGCGCGATGCCATCATCGCCGCCTTCAAGCGCGGAGAAATCCGGGCGCTGGCCTCGATGGGCGTGCTGACCACCGGCTTCAATGCGCCGGGTGTCGATCTGATTGCGCTCCTGCGCCCCACCAAGTCCGCAGGCCTCTATGTGCAGATGGTTGGCCGCGGCACGCGCCTCGTGCCGGGCAAGGAAAACTGTCTGGTCCTCGACTTCGCTGGCAATGTCCGCCGTCACGGGCCGATCGATCTGGTGCGTCCGAAACGCCCAGGCGAGGCCGGTGGAGGTGAGGCTCCGACCAAGCTTTGCCCCGAATGCGACAGCATCGTCGCGCTCTCGGCGACGGAATGCCCGGACTGCGGCCACGTCTTCCCGCCCCGGGAGGTCAAAATCGCCCCCACGGCGGCCACACTTCCCGTCCTTTCGCCGAAGCAACAATGGCTGCCCGTGCACGGCGTCTCCTACAGCCGCCACGACAAGCTCGGAAGGCAGCCCTCGCTGAAGGTGACCTATAGCTGCGGGATCAAGTCCTACAGCGAATGGGTCTGCATTGAGCATCAGGGCTATGCCCGCCAGAAGGCGGCGGAATGGTGGCGCAAGCGCGCACCTGGCTGTCCGGTGCCGCTCAGCGTGGACGAGGCCATTTTGCAGGCCAAAGAGCTGATGCGCCCCAGTGCGATCTCGGTCCGCCCCGCGGGCCGCTATGTCGAGGTTTCCGGTTACAGGTTTGACCCATGCGCCAACGTTCCCCCGGCCTCTGCGCCGTTTGCCACCGGCAACCTCGCGGGTTTGGCTGGTTCGACCGGAATTTCCGGGTCTCGGACCCGCGCCGCGATGCCAGCCGCAAGCACCTCTGCAGCCGCACCTGCCAGAACATCTGCCACGGGAGGAAGGGCATGATCGATCCCACCCCGAATGAGATGCAGGCGATGACCGTCGGCGGCCAACAAGGTGGCGCGTATCTCGAAAGCATCGGCAAATCCGATCTCGCCACCCTCACTGAGACCGAGTGGGACCGCTTCATCGATGCGGTTGTCACCGGATATTGCGACCACTTGCGCGAGCTGGCGGGCCACGACCGCACACGCCTCGACGCCATGACCCCCGAGGTGCCCTTCTGATGACCAACACATCCTTCATGGCGCGCTTTGGCGCGCGGCTTGTGACCAATGGCTATGCCATCCTGCCGATCGGCCCGGGCACGAAGAAACCCGGCCGCTTCCAGCGCGGGGCATGGGCGGATTATCCCGAATGGAACCGCCATGCGGAACGCGGCACCACCGAGGTCGAGGTGGCCACATGGGCAAGCTGGCCGGATTGCGGCATCGGGATCGTGGGCGGTGCCGTGGCTGCGGTCGATATCGACATCAAAGATGACGCTGACCTTGCACTGCGGATAGAGCGGCTCGCCCGGGAACGTCTCGGCGACACACCCGCCCTGCGCATTGGTCGTGCGCCAAAGCGGATGTTGGTCTATCGCACAGCAACGCCGTTTCGAGGCATCAAACGCCATCCTCTGGAGGTGCTCTGCCTCGGGCAGCAGTTCGTGGCTTACGCCAATCATCCGGACACGGGCGCACCCTATGCCTGGCCCGAAGAGGGGTTGGCGGACATCGACATCAGCGATCTGCCGGAAATCTCGGCCGAGGCTGCTACGGCTTTCATCGACGAGGCCTATGCGCTGCTGCCAGAGGTCCTGCGTCAGCGCGGTCTGACGAACCAGACGGTAGACACTGAGTACATGCGCAGCCACAGTCAGATCGGAACCTTGCCCGCGATCGAGGCGGCGCTCGCTTGGTTGCCCAATGCCGAGCTGGATTACGACAGCTGGATGCGCGTCGGCATGGCTTTGAAGGGGGCGCTCGGCGAGGCCGGGGCAGATCTCTTTGCCGACTGGTCCGCACAGGCAGCCAAGGATGTGCCCGCCACCACGATGAAGGCCTGGGCCAGCTTCAAGCCCGACCGGATCGGCGCTGGCACGATCTACCATCTGGCAATGGAACGCGGCTGGCAGCCTGATCCCGACCTCCGCCTTGATGGCAGTCTGACCAATGACGCGGATCATCCGGCGGCCGGTTTGCTGGCGAGGCTGGATGCTAGAACAACGGCGGAGTCTCTGGCGCCAGCTGCACCGCCATTCTCGCTGGCCATCCCTGACGGATTGGTGGGTGATCTCACGGGTTACATGCTGACCACCGCCCGCCGTCCGCAGCCGCTCCTGTCGCTTGGCGCGAGCCTTTGCGCCATCGGCGCGCTGATGGGGCGGAATTACCGGACCGAGAGCAACCTGCGCTCGAACCTCTATGTCGTTGGCATCGCCGACAGCGGTTCAGGCAAGAACCACGCCCGCGAGATCATCAACGAGACCTTCTTCGAAGCGGGGCTCGCGCACCACCTTGGCGGCAACAAGATCGCCTCCGGCGCGGGGCTCTTGACCGCGCTGCACCGTCAGCCCGCGATCCTGTTTCAGATCGACGAGTTTGGCATGTTCCTGTCAGCTGCGGCAGATCGCAAGCGCAGTCCGCGCCACATCACCGAGATTCTCGACAACATGACCGAGCTCTACACCTCGGCCGGCGGGATCTTCCTCGGGGCGGAATATGCCAACCGCGACGGCACGAACGAGCGGCGCGACATCAACCAGCCCTGCCTCTGCGTCTATGGCACCACGACGCCCTTGCACTTCTGGGGGGCATTGCAGGGGGCAAACGTGGTAGACGGCTCGCTGGCCCGTTTCCTGATCCTGCCCAGCGACGAGGACTACCCAGACGAGAACATCGCCGTCGGCATCCGGCAGGCCCCGCCTGCGCTGATCTATGGGCTGCGTTTGATCGCGGCCGGTGGAGGCGCCCCAAAGGGCAATCTTGCTGGCAAGACCGCCGATCAGAACACCGCAGTGAACCCGATGATCGTGCCGATGACTGAGGAAGCGCGCGCCCGGTTCCGCCAGCTCAGTATCGAGTTGACGGAGGAATTGCGGGCCGCCGCTGGCACGGCCTTCACGGCCATTCTTGCCCGGATTGGGGAGAACGCTCTTAAGCTTGCCCTCATCGTGGCGGTGGGGCGTGATCCGGTGCGGCCTGAGATCGAGATCACGGCGGCAGAGTGGGCGATCAATTTCGTGCGGCACTATGCACAGCGCACGATGGAGGCGGTCGAGCGGCATGTCGCGGACACTGAGACCGAGGCACACCTGAAGCGGTTGAAGGAAATCATCAGAGGATCGGGCGCCAAGGGCATCACCAAATCCGAGATCACTCGGGCCTCGCAGTGGCTGAAATCCCGGGACCGCGACGAGATCCTGCTGACCCTGATCGAGAGCGGGGACATCACAACAGGCATGCGTGGGTCATCGACGAGGCAAGCGATGGTCTATCGAATGGCCCACTGGGGCGGTCCCTGGCGAGATGCTTCAGGGCGTAAAATCATGCAGAAGGAAGTTTGATCATGCTTAAGCACATGAGAATAATGGAGAAAGGAGGAACCCTCACGTCCTTCAATCTTTCAAGAGGACACCTTATCCTCTACGCGTGTACGCGCGCGCGGTTTAATAAAAGAATGACTGCCCCCTATAACTATATAATAATATGAATTATATATATTATATAGGTGTGCCAATGGGTTAGCATGGGGAAAGCTTCAGGCTGCCTATTTGAAACACCAGAAAGATCTGCCGGGCGGCCCGCTCGCCCCGCGCCTGACATGACCAGACCACCCTTCGGGGCCTGGCGAGACCGCAGCCTTCACCGGCCAGCCCTCTCGCCACGCTCGCCAAAGCGAAGAGGAGGTCTCCATGACCCAATCCGAAAACACCCCGCGCTGTGTGCTGGCGCTCGATCTTGGCACCACCACCGGCTGGGCGATCCGCGGCTATGACGGTTTGATCACGACCGGCACAGCCAGTTTCCGTCCCGGACGTTATGACGGCGGCGGTATGCGCTATCTGCGTTTCACCAACTGGCTGACGGAACTCGACCGGTTGTCCGGGCCCATTGCGGCCATCTGGTTCGAAGAGGTCCGCCGCCATGCCGGAACCGACGCAGCCCATGTTTATGGCGGGCTGATAGCCTCGCTGACGGCCTGGGCTGAACTACGGGGAATCCCGTATCAGGGTGTGCCGGTCGGCACCATTAAACGTCACGCGACTGGACACGGAAACGCGCCCAAGCACGCCATGATCGCGGCCGCCCGTGCGCGGGGTTACAGCCCGGCTGATGACAACGAGGCCGATGCCATCGCCATCTTGCATTGGGCCCTTGAGACCTGGGGAGGTGTGGCATGAGGTTCACTCCCAAGGGCTATGGCGGCCAGCGCCGCGATCCCGAGCAGGTCAAGCGGGAGGGTTGGCATGAACAGCATGTACTGGCCGTGTCTCTGGACGACCCGCGCCTGACCTGGCCCGAGCGCGAACTCGTCCGTCAGCTTGGCGAAAAGCTCTATGGCAAACTTCCTGCCGCGAGGGAGGTGCGCCATGGCTGATCACATCTGGACCGCTGAGGACGTCGCCGATCATTTTGAGGAAGCGTTCCGCACCCTGCGGAAGCTACCGCCGGTAAAGGTGCAGGGATACTTCAGCGCCTGGCCGCAGATTATACGTTCGCAGAAGGAGATCCTCGCCATGGAGCCAGAGCCTATGCGGGTCTGGCCATCTGCCAGTGCCATCACCCGGTTGGAGCAAACCTTCGACTGGGTGATCTGGCTTGGCGAGGACGAGCGCCGCCTGATCTGGTGGCGGGCAGCCCGGCGTCCCTGGAAGGAGATCACCTACGAATTGGGTGTCGATCGCAGCACCGCATGGCGACAGCACAGGCTCGCGCTGACCAAGATTGCGACGCGGCTCAATGCTGCAGCTGCATAAAGTGTTGCAACACTTTTGTTTTCGACAGCTGCAACAGATTCATGCTATGTGAAGCATATGATGGGGAGAGTGCGTCGCGGAGACGGCTCTCCCCGTTTTCGTGGTGGATGCCCCGGTGGCCTCCGGGTTCCAGCCAGAATCCAAGCCGCGTAACCCATTGAAATTGAACGGGTCCCTCCTGTTCGTGACCGTATTCGGGGGGGCGAGGCGCGAGGGTTTCCCAGTGACAACCCTGAAAATACCCGTTTCGTTTCGGTTTGGACTGAGCCCCAACAAAACAAAGGCCTGAGGGTCTGACATAACGCGCCTGAACCGAAATGGGGGACTGACCCCATTTCGCTTCGTCGGCATTTCAAGGACATCATCATGGACGTCGTCGACCTGCCACTTGAGCAGATCATTCCCTATGCGCGCAACCCGCGCCGCAATGAGCAGGCGATCGCAACGGTCGCGGCCTCGATCCAGGAGTTCGGCTGGCGTCAGCCCATCGTTGTCGACGAGGAGATGGTCGTGCTGGCCGGGCACACGCGATTTGAAGCGGCGCGCAAGCTCGGCTTCAAGACAGTGCCGGTGCATGTCGCCAAGGGGCTTACCGCGTCCCAGGCGCGCGCCTTCCGGATCATGGACAACCGCTCCAGTGAGAACGCGGAATGGGACAAGGACCTCTTGAACCTCGAACTGGCGGACCTGCTGGAGGCGGATTTCAATCTAGGGCTGACGGGCTTCACAGACGACGAGTTGAATGCGTTGATGTCCAGCCTCGAAGAGGGCACCGGTCCGCAGGAGGACGAGGACGATATTCCTGAAACTCCCGAGGATCCGATCAGCCGCCCAGGCGATTTATGGATCTTGGGAAACCATCGATTACTTTGCGGTGACAGTACGGTCGCCACGGATGTCGAGAGAGTGCTGAACGGCGTAAAGCCGCTATTGCTTGTCAGCGATCCACCATACGGTGTGGAATATGATCCAGGTTGGCGTAACGAAATGGGCGCTGCCAAGACCAAACGCACCGGCAAGGTGTTGAACGACGATCGCGCGGATTGGCGCGAGGCCTGGGCACTCTTCCCGGGAGATGTCGCCTATGTCTGGCATGGCGCGCTGCATGCGGCGACTGTCGCGGAAAGCTTGGAAGCTTGTGGGTTCATCATCCGCTCACAAATTGTCTGGGCCAAAGAGCGGCTAGTTCTGAGCCGGGGCGATTATCACTGGCAACATGAGCCCGCGTGGTATGCGGTCAAAAAGACCGGCAAAGGTCACTGGGCAGGCGATCGCAAGCAGACAACGCTCTGGCATATCGCGAATAAGGACCAGGATGAAAAGACCGTCCACGGGACGCAGAAGCCCGTGGAATGCATGCGCCGGCCGATCCTCAATAATTCGAGCCCAGGACAGGCAGTTTATGAGCCATTCATGGGTTCTGGGACGACGCTGATCGCGGCGGAAACGACAGGCCGCGTTTGCCTCGGTGTCGAGCTGAACCCAGCCTACGTCGATGTAGCCGTCCAGCGTTGGCAGAAGTTTACGGGCAAGCAGGCTGTCCTTGACGGAGGCGATACGACCTTTGATGCCCTGAAAACTGAGCGCGAGGCCGCATGAAGCAGTCTCGCCTCATGTCACTGATTGAAGCGATCACCAACGTGATCGTCGGCTATGGGGTTGCGGTTGTGACGCAGATACTGATCTTCCCGATATTTGGTCTGCAAACGACTCTCGGACAAAACCTCGCGATGGGCGGTGTTTTCACGATAGTTAGCCTGTTCCGATCTTTTGCCTTGCGGCGGCTCTTTGAGGCCATCCTCGTCCGAGATGAGTGAAGTGTTAATATCGTGCGAAACCCTATTTTTTGATCTAGCCTTGCCCCAATAGGGAGGATTTTATGATGGCTAGACATCAACATTGGGACGACGTGTACGGCGCTCGCACCGAGGACGAGCTAACCTGGTTCGAAGAAACTCCTTCAGCATCCCTTGAACTTGTTCTGAGATATCTGAAAGCTGGGGAGCCATTCATTGATATCGGTGCTGGCGCGTCTCGATTGGTCGATGCGCTGCTGAACCACGGTTTTGGACCGCTGTCTGTATTGGATCTTTCAGAGGCCGCGCTGTCGCTCAGTCGAGCCAGACTGGGACACCGCGCACAACAGATCGACTGGATTGCTGCCGACATCACTGAATGGGAACCCCATCGCGACTACTCCGTTTGGCATGATCGTGCGGTATTTCATTTTCTGACTAAAGCTGAAGATCGCGCAGCCTATGTGAGGGCGCTGTCAAAAGCACTCAAGCCGGGTGGAACGGCAATCATTGCCACCTTTGCCGAGGATGGCCCTGAAAAATGCTCGGGACTCCCGGTGAAGCGCTATTCGCCCGTGTCTCTTGCGGGAGAGATTAACCGGCTGCTGCCTGCGCATTTTGACCTTGTTGACGCGAAACGCCATGTTCACCGGACACCGAAGGGCAACGAGCAGCGGTTTCAATACAGTATTTTTGAGACGAACCAACCCTGAAACGCCAGTCTGCTCTTTGCAGTTAAATTAGGCCGAGGTCTTTCAGGCAGCTGGCGGTATCCATCAGCTGATGGGTCGGAACCTCGACCGTGATCGTGAAGCTGTCCGCGAAGGTTCTGCCGTAAACGCCGCCATCATCCATCAATGCTATCTCGATCTCTTCAAGGACGACGGTGATGCGGCTGCGATCAAAGTGCTCGGGCAGGTTCCGGATGGGGAGCCGAATGCTGTTGGTTTCCATGGGGGTCACTCCGCGTGTTCGCCTTCCTTGAAGGCGCTGTCTGTGACGCGCTTCAGGAGTTCGGCGTAATAGTCGAGGTTGCCGACATGGCCCCAGTGCACCTCGTCGGGGTGGGTGTTGAAGTGCTCTGCGCTCAGCGCCTGAAGTCGCGCGAGCATCGTGTCGATCGCAGCCTTCTTGGCGATAAACGCGTCTTGCGCTGTTGGTCGATGGCTCATCTTGATGCGTCCTGAATTGCGTTGGGTGCTGTCTTGATGTTCGCTCTAGTGGCGAGGTTTATCCAGTGAATTCGACGCAATTACATACGGTTAATCTCGCTTTCGGGGTCCACGCATGTCATCTGCCACCCAACCCATCGGCGTGATCGCGCGGCTGCTCGACCTCTCGGAACGGCGGGTCCAGCAACTGAGCCGCGAGGGTGTAATCCCGAAGGCTGAGCGGGGCCCGGATGATCTAATCGGGTCGGTGCGGGGCTATGTCCGCTATCTGCGTGATCAGGCGCTGAAGGCGCAGGCGGGTGCGCCAGACTATGCCGCTGAGCGGGCGCGCTTCATCCGGGCGCGCGCCGACCTTGCCGAGATGGAAGCCGAAGAAAAGCGCCACTCGCTGATCGCCGCCGAACAGATCGAGGCGGCCTGGGTCGCGGTGTTGGCGCTCTTGCGCACCCGCCTGCTGGCACTGCCGGATCGGCTGGCACCACAAGCCTTTGAACAATCAACCGTCGGAGACACCCGGAACCTGATCCGCGCCGGCATCCGCGAGGTGCTCGATGATCTCGCGCAGCCAGACATTGAATTTGAAGCCGACATTGACCTTGCAGGGGTCACCAGTCCTCAAGCGGACGGTGGCGAAGGCACTGGCAGTTCTGAAGCCGCCGCCGGATCTGACGATCAGCGACTGGGCAGATCAGAACCGCCGGCTGAGCTCTGAGGCCAGCGCTGAGCCGGGCCAGTGGCGTACGAGCCGCGCCGAATACCAGCGCGGGATCATGGACGCAATTTCCGATCCGGCGGCCGAAACAGTAGTGATCATGTCGAGCAGTCAAATCGGCAAGTCGGAGTCGATCTTGAACATGGTCGGCTATCACATCGACCACGATCCGGCGCCGATCATGGTCGTGATGCCCACTGAGCGCGATGCCGAAACCTGGTCGAAGGACCGCTTCTCGCCGATGGCACGGGACACGCCGTGTTTGCAGGATAAGATTGCCAACCCGAAGTCGCGAGACGGGAACAACAAGATCCTGCACAAGCGGTTCCCGGGCGGGCATCTCACCATCGTCGGCGCCAATGCGCCCTCTGGCCTTGCGAGCCGACCGATCCGGCTGCTCCTCTGCGACGAAGTCGACCGCTATCCGTTCAGCGCAGGCGCTGAAGGCGACCCGGTGAACCTCGCGAAGAAGCGGACGGTGACGTTTTGGAACCGCAAGATTGTGCTGGTCTCGACGCCGACAAACAAGGGTGCGAGCCGAATTGAGATAGCATTTGAGGAAAGCGACCAGCGACGGTTCTGGGTGCCTTGCCCCAACTGCGGCCATGAACAAATTCTAACCTGGGGACAGGTCAAATGGGATAAGGACGAGAACAGCAGCCATCGGCCCGAAACCGCACGTTATCATTGCGCAGACTGTGACGTGCCTTGGAAGGATGAGACCCGCTGGTCGGCCATCTCAAAAGGTCGCTGGATTGCGGAGGCACCCTTTAACGGGACAGCCGGCTTCCATCTGAATGAGATCTATTCGCCCTGGGTGCGGCTCGAGGCCATGGCGAAGGCGTTTCTGTCGGCGCGGGCGGGTGGGGACGAGACGATGAAGACTTTCATCAACACCTCGCTTGGCGAGACCTGGATGGAAAGCGGCGAGGCGCCTGACTGGCAACGGCTGCAGGGGCTGAAGGAGGACTGGCCCGCGGGCACGGTGCCGGCGGGCGGGCTGTTTCTGACCGCTGGCGCCGACGTGCAGAAAGACCGGATCGAGGTTGATGTCTGGGCCTGGGGGCGGGGCCTTCAAAGCTGGCTCATCGATCACATCGTCATAGACGGCGGGCCGGGCGATCCGGCGTGCTGGCAGAAACTCTCCGACCTCCTTGGCCGGACGTGGGTTCACGCAAGCGGCACACCGATGACCATCGCGCGACTTGCGATCGATACGGGCTATGAAACGGCCGCCGTCTACGCCTGGGCGCGGCAGGTGGGCTTTGGACAGGTCGCGCCAATCAAAGGCCTTGAGGGATTCAATAGGGCAAGCCCCGTCACAGGCCCAACCTTTGTAGACGCCACAATAGGTGGGAAACGCCTGCGCCGCGGGGCACGGCTTTGGACGATTGCCACCTCGACTTTCAAGGCTGAGACCTATCGGTTCCTGCGGCTTGATCCGTTGGAAACCAGCCCGGCGGATGTGGAGACGTTCCCTCCCGGCTTTCTTCATCTGCCGGGCTGGGTCGATGCCGAATGGCTGAAGCAGCTGACGGCTGAGCAACTGGTCACGGTCAAGAATAAACGCGGCTTCGCGAAACTCGAATGGCAGAAGCTGCGGGAACGCAACGAGGCACTCGATTGCCGTGTCTATGCACGTGCGGCGGCTTGGATCCTCGGCGCAGACCGCTGGTCAGATGCGCGGTGGGAGGAGTTGGCGGCGCAGTTTGCTGTCGCTGATGGCAGGGGCACGGCCTCTGCCAAAGGCCCGCAATCTCTACGCAAAGCACAGGTGCGCCGCGTTGCGCGGTCAACATACATGGGATGAGTTAGGGCATGGCGGATCTGGCGACATTGAAACTCCGCCGGGAGGCTCTGACGTCGCAACGCTCCTCTGGGGTGGCCCGGGTCAGCTATGACGGCAAAACGGTGGACTATCGCAGCGTCGCCGAGATCGACCGTGCCATCGAGGCGCTCGACCGCGAAATCGCCGCCGCCGAGGGACGAAAACTCATTCGCCACGTCCGCGTAACGGCGACGAAGGGCCTCTAACTAACATGGCATTGTTCGACATGTTCCGCCGACCCAAGCCGGGCGGCCCTGAAGCCATGCGCGCGCGGCTTGAGGGGGCTATGGCCAAGCGCCGCTTGCGGGGCTGGAACCCGCCCTTGGAAAACATCAACGCGCTGGTTGCCTCTGGCGGCCCGCGACTGCTGGCCCGTTCTCGGGAACTTGTGGTGACCAACGGCTACGCAGCGAACGCATGCGAGGCCTTTGCGGCGAACCTTGTCGGCGACGGGATCAAGCCCTCGTCGCTCATCATGGATGCGACGTTGCGCGACCAGGTTCAGAAGCTCTGGCTCGCCTGGACAGATGAGGCGGATGCCGATGGGCTGACCGACTTCTACGGCCTGCAGGCCATGGTCGCGCGCGAGATGTTCGTCGCCGGCGAGTGCTTCGTTCGCCTACGTCCGCGTCGCGCTGAGGACGGGCTGCTGGTGCCGCTACAGTTGCAGCTTCTCCAGTCTGAGATGCTGCCCTTCGAGAAGACGGAAACGGACCCAAATGGGAACCGCATCCGCTGCGGGATTGAGTTCGACCTGATCGGGCGGCGGGTGGCCTATCACTTCCGCCGCCGCCATCCGGGTGACAGCACTGACCAGCGCGTTGCCGTGCCTGAGACGGTTCGTGTGCCGGCTGAGGAGGTGCTGCACATCTACCGGCCGATTGATGCAGGCCAGATAAGGGGCCTGCCGCATGTTGCGCCTGCGATGGTGCGGCTCTTCCTCTTGGACCAGTACGACGATGCGGAACTCGACCGCAAAAAGACGGCGGCGATGTTCGCGGGCTTCATCACCAAGACGGCCCCGGAAGACCCGATGATGGGCGAAGGCGAAGCTGATCTCGATGGAGCAGCGATTGCAAGTCTCGAGCCGGGCACCATGCAGGTGCTGCTGCCGGGTGAGGATGTGAAGTTCTCAAGCCCCGCCGATGTCGGCGGCGGCTATGAGGCGTTCCAATACCGCACCCTCTTGGCGGTCTCAGCCTCGCTGGGGCTGCCCTATCATCTGGTCACCGGCGATGTTCGGCAGGCGAATTATTCGAGCTTGCGGGCAGAACTGGTCGAGTTCCGTCGCCGCATCGGTCAGTTGCAGCACGGGGTCATGGCACACCAGCTTTGCCGTCCGATCTGGCGGCGCTGGCTGGAGACGGCCGTGCTCTCAGGCGCCTTGGATGCAGATCCGGTTGTCGCGCGACCCGTCCAATGGATCCCGCCACGGTGGGATTGGGTCGACCCGTTGAAGGATATCCAAGCGCAGGTGCTGGCGATGGAGGCCGGGCTCACCTCGCGGCGCAAGGTGGTCGAGGCCACCGGCTACGACATCGAAGAGGTTGACCGTGAAAACGCATCCGACGCGAAACGGGCAGCCGATCTGGGCCTGACCTATCGCGCCAGCCCCGGTGAAACGCAGGGGGCAAGGGCAACGCCCGTCCAAGAGCCCAACCCGAATTCTAATGACGGACCGTCCGACAATAACTCGGGCACCGACATTCAACAGGAGTGATCCCATGAAATCCTGGTACACGATCCGCGCCCGGGCCTCCGGAGCGCAAGGATCTCGCACGGAAGTGCTGATCTATGACGAAATCGGCGC
>NZ_JAEPMO010000025.1 GCF_017643905.1 Marivita sp. | reverse complement strand
TCTTCTTTGGGCAGGGACGGCGGTACGGTGATCCAGGGCGACTGGCGTAGGCGGGCGGCCACGTGATCGTGGTTGCGGCGGCCATCGCGGACGCGGCGGTCCAACTCGGCCAATTGCGGGCGGATCACGGCAGCGGACAGGTTCGACATGCGCAGGTTATACAGCGGCAGTTTGTTTTGCCACTTGGCAAAGGCCTCGTGCAGGACGGGGTGTTTCTTCCAGTTGTGCTCGTAGGCGCCCGACAGGATCACCGCACGGGCGATCAGGTCGGCATCGTCGCTGAGAAGGATGCCTCCTTCGCCTGCGTTGAGCATCTTGTAGCTTTGGAAGCTGAAGCATCCGACATGGCCCAGCGTGCCAATCTTTTGCCCGTTCCAAAGCGTGCCCAATGAGTGCGCGGCGTCTTCGATCACCGGAAGGCCGCGCGCTTGGGCCAGCGTCAGGATCGCGTCCATATCGGAGGTGTGCCCGCGCATGTGGCTGATCATCACCGCCTGAACATCATCGATCTTGGCTTCGAAATCCGCCATGTCGATGCGGTAGCTGTCATCCACTTCGCACAGCACTGGGACGCACTCGGCGTGGACGACGGACGAGGGCACGGCGGCAAATGTAAAGGCCGGGATCAGAACACGCGTGTCACGGGGGAGACCAAGTGCCTTCAGCGACAGGAAAAGCGCGGCCGAGCAGCTGCTGACCGCCAGCGCGTATTTTGCCCCCATCAAGGCAGCGAACTCTTCTTCCAGCAACGAGACGGGCGCCGCTTCGGGTGCGGTGTAGCGGAACAGGTCACCAGACTGCAGCAGACGGTCAATCTCGCGACGGGCGGCTTCAGGGATCGGCTCTGCGTCGTGCATGTTCGGAAGATGTGTCATTGCTGCGCCTCTTGTCTGTCGTGTCGTCTCAGCATACGCGCTGTCACGAGAGTATGACAGTGGTATGACAGGATGTCTCCCAGCTTTGGTTCAAACCCCCAACCGGTCACGCATCGCATACCATGACATCCCCAGCTTGAGGATCGATGTGCGCATCAGCCCGCCGCCCGGGAATGGCACGTGCGGGATGGTGTTGAACGCGTCGAACCCCGGTGATGCGCCGCGGGTCGCTTCGGCCAATAGCTTGCCCGCCTGTATGGCGGTCCCGACACCGTGGCCGGAATAGCCCGATGCCGACAGGATGTTGGGCTGCACACGAGCAAGGTAGGGCATGCGTTTGAGCGTGATGGCCAACGTACCGCCCCAGGCATGGTCGATACGCACATCGCGCAGATGCGGAAAGATCTCCGACAATGGTTTGCGCACCAATGCGGCGATGTCGGATGGAAAGCGGTAGCCATAGGTCTCGCCACCGCCAAAGATCAGGCGTTTGTCATGGCTCAGACGGAAGTAATTGACAACAAAGCGGGAATCCGCGACCGCGACATCCTGTGTCAATACCTTTGCGGCGTCGTCACCCAAAGGTTCTGTGGCGATGACATAGTTGTTGATCGGCATGACCCGCGCGGTCACCTGCCGGTCCAGCCCACCCAGATAGCCATTCCCTGCAAGGATCACCTGATCCGCGATAACATGGCCCGCATCGGTCCGCACCGTCACCTTTGACCCGTGTTTGATGTCATGCACATGGCTGCGCTCGTGCAGGCGCGCGCCAGCTTTCGCTGCGGCCTCCGCCAACCCCAGTGCCAGCCGCAGCGGGTGCAGATGTGCTGCCCCCATATCGAGCGTGCCACCGATATAGTCGGGCGAGGGGCAGAGCGCGTGGAACGCATCGCGATCCAGCGCTGTGATCTTGTCGTAGCCGTATCGCGTTTGCAGGTGTTCGGCATAGTCATGCAGGTCTGTCACATCCACCGGGCGCGAGGCGGCCCAGGCGATACCGTCCTTGAGGTAGCAATCAATCCCGTGTTTGGCGATCAACCCGCGCACCAGCGCCTTGGCATCCTCCCCCAGATCCCAAAGCAGGCGCGCGTTATCCGCCCCCACCATCTTTTCCAGCGTGATCTGGTCTTGTCGCTGCCCTGTCCCCAATTGTCCGCCGTTGCGGCCTGACGCGCCAAACCCCACGCGATGCGCGTCGAGCAGCACCACATCCGCGCCCATCTCGGCCAGATGCAGCGCCGCCGACAGGCCGGTATACCCGCCACCGACGATACAGACATCGGCGCGGGTTTCCCCGTGCAACGGCGCCAACGGGGCAAGCAGGGTCGCTGTCGCGGCGTACCAGCTTTGAGGATAGGCCCCTCGGGTGTCATTGCTGAAAAGCAGGTTCAAAACGCGGTCCTGATCTTCTTCTTTTTCCAAATATGCCGGGGAGCGCGAGGGGCAGAGCCCCTCGCATCGGTCGGACCGGCGCAGCCGGTCCGAACCCCAAGGGTCATACGTTGAGCAGCAGGTGCTCGCGCTCCCACGGGCTGATCACCTGCAGAAATTCTTCGTATTCCGTGCGTTTTACAATCGAATAGACGCGGCAGAATTCCTCACCAAGGATGTCGTGCAACTCGGTCGACTCTTCGAACAGCTGCAACGCCTGTCCCAGAACCTGCGGGATGTCGGCCTCACCCTCGTAGGCGTCCTTCTTGAGCGGCTTTGAGGGCCATTTCTCGTTGACCAGACCCAGATAACCGCAAGCAAGGGATGCCGCGATCCCCAGATAGGGGTTGCAATCCATCCCGGCGAGCCGGTTCTCGACCCGGCGGCTGGCGGGGCCGGAGAGCGGGATGCGAATGCCCGTTGTACGGTTGTCGCGGCCCCAGGCGAGGTTGATGGGGGCTGCGTGCTCTTTCACATAACGGCGGTAGCTGTTCACATACGGGGCCAGCACGGCGATGGCCGCAGGCAAATAGGTCTGCAATCCACCGATGAAGTGAAAGAACGCATCGGTTTCGCCGCCCTGGGGGCCGCTGAACAGGTTGCGCCCGGTTTCGATGTCGATGATCGAATGGTGGATATGCATGGCGCTGCCGGGCTCATTGGCGATCGGCTTGGCCATGAAAGTGGCGAAACAATCGTGGCGCAATGCGGCTTCGCGGATCAGGCGTTTGAAATAGAACACCTCGTCGGCGAGCTTCACCGGATTGCCGTGGCGCAGGTTGATTTCAAGCTGGCCTGCGCCGCCTTCCTGCGTGATGCCGTCGATCTCGAACCCCTGCGCTTCGGCGAAGTCGTAGATATCGTCGATCACCGGGCCGAATTCATCGACGGCGGTCATGCTGTAGGCCTGACGCGCGGCAGCGGGACGGCCGGAGCGGCCGATCATCGGCTCGATGGGTTTGGCGGGATCAAGGTTGCGCGCCGTCAGGAAAAACTCCATCTCGGGTGCCACGACCGGCTCCCAACCTTTGTCACGATAAAGCTGCACCACGCGCTTGAGCACGTTGCGCGGCGCATAAGGCACTGGCTTGCCTTTGCGGTCATAGGCGTCGTGGATGACCTGCAGCGTCCAGTCGCCGGTCCAGGGAGCTGCGGTGGCGGTGCTCATGTCGGGCCGCAGGATCATGTCGCGTTCGATGAAGCCGCCATCGTCTTCGTCTGCCGCCTCGCCCCAATCCCCGGTGATGGTCTGAAAGAAGATCGAGTCCGGCAGGTGGAAATATTCCTGACGGGCAAATTTCGAGGCGGGCACGGCTTTGCCGCGGGCGATGCCGGGCAGGTCGGCGATGATGCATTCGACCTCGTCCAGCCTGCGGTTTTCCAGAAATGCGCGGGCGGAGGCGGGAAGACTGTCTGTCCAGTCGGTCATGCGAGGGTTCCTTCGCGGAAGAATTTTGCGAATTGGTCGGCCATGCGACCATTGTCGAGCGGTCTGCCCATTCGAGCGCGGGCGACCTGCATCAGCTCGTCAGGGACAACGCCCTTGCCGCGCGTTTCGACCAAGCCGTTGATGAAGTCATCGCCGTATTCGGGATGCGGCTGCACCGTGAAGGCCTTGCCGGGATAAAGCAAGGCTGCGTTGGCGCAATGATCATTCGACGCCACGACCTGCGCGCCTTGTGGCACTTCGACCACCTGATCCTGATGCCATGCGTTGATGGTCATGGTCTCGCCGCCGAAATCATATTCCTGCTGTCCCACGGCCCAGCCGCCTTTGAACTTTTCGACTTTGCCACCCATCGCCTGCGCGATGATCTGATGGCCGAAACACACGCCGATCAGCGGACGGTTGGCGGCGACAATATCGCGGATGAGCTGTTCCAGCGGGGGGATCCACGGGTGATCTTCGTAGGCGCCGTGCTTGGAGCCCGTTATGAGCCAGCCATCCGCGTCCTGCGGCCCGGAGGGGAAGACGTTTTCCACGACGCTCCAGGTTTCAAAGGTAAAGCCTTTGCCTGCGAGCATCCGCTCGAAGAAACCGGGATATTCGCCGAACGACCCTTTCAGTTCGTCCGGAGCAAGTCCCGTCTGCAAGATTCCGATTTTCATGAAGCACCAAGGTGTTTGTGTGTGCAAACTATGCGTTCTGCAGACGCACAGCAAGGGACGCGCCTAGACCGTGTCGAGGTATATCTCAACGCGTTCGTTTGGCGTCAGTTCGTCCATGTAGTGGATTTCCTGCCTCTTGGTCTGCACGAGGTTGCGGATCAGCTCATCATGGAAGATGCGCGGCATCACCGTACTTTTCTCGAAGGCCGTGACGGCGCTGGGCCAATCGGCGGGGATCTGCGGCAGGTCAAGCGCGTAGGCGTTGCCGGTCACCGGTTCTGGCGGCAGCGCCTTGTCCTCGATCCCGACAAGTGCCGCGCCAAGGATTGCGGCAAGTGTCAGATACGGGTTCACATCGCCACCGGCCACGCGGTGTTCGACACGGCGTGCAGATGGGCTGCCCGAGGGCACGCGGATCGCGGTTGTGCGGTTCTCGTAAGCCCATGCGATGCCGGTCGGCGCGTGGGACTCGGGCACCAACCGATCAAAGCTGTTCAGGTGCGGCGCATAGATCAGCGCGCTGTCATGCAGCGCATTGAGGCACCCTGCGATAGCGTGGCGCAGCAGGTCCGTGCCCTTGGGACCACCATCGTCAAAGACGTTTTTGCCAGCCTCGTCGAGCAGCGAGAAATGTGTGTGCATGCCGGACCCGGCATAGTCGGGGTAGGGTTTCGCCATGAAGGAGGCGGCAAAGCCGTGGCGGCGGGCCAGCCCTTTGACCAGCATCTTGAAGAGCCATGCATCGTCGGCGGCGCGCAGGGCGTCGTCGCAATGCATCAGGTTCATTTCGAACTGGCCGAGGCCTGCTTCGGAAATCACCGTGTCTGCGGGAATATCCATTGCCTCGCAGGCATCGTAGAGATCGGTGAAGAAGCGGTCGAACTGGTCGATGAGGCGGATCGACAGGATCTCGCCCGCCTTGCGGCGTTTGCCGGAGCGGGGGGAGGCGGGAACCTGCAGATTGCGGGTGCTGTCGTCGATCAGGAAGAACTCAAGCTCCATCGCGACCACGGGCGTCAGACCGCGCGCCTTATAACGCTGAACCACAGTGTTGAGCGCATGGCGCGGATCGCCTTCATAGGGCTCTCCCGTTTCGCGGAACATCCAGAGCGGCAAAAGCGCGCTTGGCGCTTCGAGCCATGGCATCGGGACAAAACCGCGCCCCGTAGGCCAGAGCACGCCATCGGCATCACCGGCTTCGAACACCAGCGGGCTGTCGTCGATGTCTTCGCCCCAGATGTCGAGGTTCAGAACCGAGAGCGGAAAGCGGGTGCCGCCGTCCAGCACCTTGTCGGCAAAGCGGGCCGGTACACGTTTTCCGCGCGCCTGACCATTGAGGTCCGAAGCGGCCACACGGATCGTGCGGACCTGCGGGTTCTTGCGGAGCCAGTGGCGAATATGGGGGTCCATTGAAGTGCCGTTTTCAATAATTTGATCAAATTATAGATAGGCGGTGTACCCTGCTCTTAGCAAGCAAAATTCAGCGAATGACGTTGAGTTTCAGCTTCATCTTGGCGCGGGCATCCTGGGGCAGGTGCCGGTTGAGGCGGCGATTGATCAAACCAAACAGACTGATGATGCACAGCGTGAGCAGGATGAAGTAGAAGGCAAGGATCGGGTAGGGGATGAACGGGTTGAACGTCTTGTCGGCAAAGAAGCTCGCATAGTAAAGCGCGTCGCCGCGTTGCTGCCACGCCGGGAAGCCCGAGAAATAGACTAGAGTTGTGGCGTGGAAAAGAAAGATCGCCTCGTTCGTGTAGGCGGGCCATGCAAGGCGCAGCATCGTGGGCCATGTCACCCGTTTGAACCGCGACCAGCCGGACATGCCATAGGCGTCTGCCGCCTCTATGTCGCCGCGCGGGACCGATTGCAGCGCGCCGTAGAAGATCTCTCCGGAATAGGCGGCGGTGTTGAGGAAGAGCACGATCAGCGCGCCGAGCCACGCCGATGTGAACGGATCGAAAATCGGCGAGATCGGTTTGAGCGAAAGGAACAGGAAATAGGCAAAGAAGAACTGAATAAAGAGCGGTGATCCCCGGAAAAGGAAGATGAACCACGCGCTGGCCTTTTGCAGCACCGGCTTCTTCGATGCCTTCCCCAAAGCGACAGCGGTCGCCAGGAAGAACCCCGAACACAGTGCCAGCACGCCGAAATAGATGTTCCAGATCATGCCGGAGCCGATCAGGGTGAACTGCTGGCACAATGTATAGCCTTCGCGCGGCAGCAGGCGTTCGCCGATCCCGATGGAGCGCAGGCCGTAGTCGGCGATAGTGTCCCAACAACTCATGCCGCTTTCCTCTGCGCTTCGCCGGCCAAGGTGGCCTGTCCGTGGGTCAATTTGCGCATCACCTTGTCGAGCACGATTTCCGAGACACGGGTGAAAAGCAGGTAAAACACCAGCAGTGCAAGAAAGTACCACATGCGCCAGTCGCCATGCGGGTAATCGGTGAACCGGGCGGTCTTGGCCCCACCCAACTCGCGCGCCCAGTAGACGATGTCTTCGACGCCCAAGAGGAACAACAACGGCGTCGCCTTGATCAGCACCATCCAGAGATTCGACAGACCGGGCAGGGCAAAGACCCACATCTGCGGAACGAGAATGCGCCAGTAAACCTGCCTGCGGGACATGCCATAGGCCTCGGCGGTTTCAAGCTGGTTGTGCGGGACAGCCCGCATCGCGCCGTAAAGCACGTTGGCCGCAAACGCGCCAAAGACGATGGCAAAGGTCAGGACGGCAAGCATGAAGCCATAGGTTTCATGCACCCATTGCGGCGCGTTGCCCAAAGGCAGCTTGGCGATGTCGCAGACGACAAAATCGTTGCCCTGCCAGATGCTGTCCGTCCAGTCGGGACATTTGATTTCGTGGCGTATCCATTCAAACAGCTGGTCCAGCGCAATCACGAAGAACAGGAAGAACGCAATGTCCGGTACGCCACGCACAACGGCGATGTAGGCTTTGCCGATCCAGCTGAGAGGTGGGAAGTGCGATCGTGCACTGGAGGCGCCTATAAAACCGAACGCCAAGGCCGTGGGCGCGGTGATCGCCAGAAGCAGCAAAACGGTGAACACAGACGTGTAGATCGCCATGTGTTTTCCGGTGGTCAGGTAGCAGGCCATCCATGCGAGGTCGCCAAGCGATGCGGGATCGGCACAAAAACTGAACATCTGGTCCCCTAAGCGGCTTTGGGTTTGGCAAGTCTTGCACGTCCCTGCGGCGCTTGACAATTCCCGTGTGGCTTAACGCCTTGAGTGGTTTCGAGAAACGCGCTGTCTTGCGTACAGCATGCACACAAACGAGAAGGGGCCGCAGTGGCGACCCCTTCGGTGCTTTGGACTCAGACGGCTCAGAAGCCCGGTCCGATTTCCCACTTTGCAAGCAACGCGTTCAGCGAGCCATCGTCCTTCATGGACTGGATCGCTGCGTTGAACTTGTCCTTCAGCTCTGTGTCGGATTCGCGCAGGCCCATGCCGACGCCGCCGCCGATCAGCTCCTGCCGGTCAAGCAGGACGAGATCGGCGTTTTCGTCAGCGATGGGGCGCAGATAGGCGTCATCGGCCAGAACAGCGTCGGCTTCGCCATTGCGCACCGCAGCAACGGTTTCATCCGGAGTGGCGAATTCAACGAGGGTCGCACCGCTGGAGGCGATGAACGCCGCCTCGATGGTGTTGGCCTGTGCTGCGATTACGCCGCCTTCAAAGTCCACATCAGCACCTTCAAGGGCGAGGTAGGAGGACGGGTCCGGCTGGGTGTAGTTCTGAGTGAAGTCGATGACCTCGTCGCGTTCGGCGGTGATCGACATGCCCGCGATGATGACGTCGTAGTTGCCCGACACGAGGTTTGGAATGATGCTGTCCCACTCGTTTGTGACCCATTCACAGGTCAGTTCGGCGCGCGCACAGAGCTCATCGCCCAGTTCACGCTCGAACCCGTCGACTTCACCGGAATCGTTGATGAAGTTGTACGGAGGGTAAGCGCCTTCGGTGCCCATACGAACAACGGAGTGGCTGCCGGCGAACGCGACAGAGGCCGTGATGGCCAGTGCAGCTGTGCCGAGAAGGATGGATTTCATTGTGGGTTCTCCCGGTTTCTTGGTGGTTAGTCGGCCATTGTGGAGGACAGAAACCCCCGCAGCCGTTCTGATTTTGGTGCGCCGAACAGGCTGTCCGGTGCGCCTTCTTCCTCGATCAGGCCCTGATGCAGGAACACGACGTGGTTGCTCACGTCGCGTGCCATTTTCATGTCGTGAGTGACAATCAGCATGGTTCGGCCTTCGGAGGCGAGATCCTTGATAACTTTGACGACTTCCTGTTCCAGCTCGGGATCCAGCGCCGAGGTGGGTTCATCGAACAATAACGCTTCCGGCTCCATGCACAGCGCACGGGCAATCGCCGCCCGCTGCTGCTGGCCGCCCGACAGCATCGCCGGATAGGCGTCGCATTTGTCGCCGATGCCCACCTTGTCGAGATAGCCACGCGCGGCCTGTTCGACCTCGGCGCGGTCGCGGCCCAGCACGGTCACAGGCGCTTCCATCACGTTCTGCAGGATTGTCATGTGAGCCCAGAGGTTGAACTGCTGGAACACCATCGACAGGTTCGTGCGGATGCGCAGCACCTGTTTCGGGTCGGCGGGATGCCGTCCCAGACCGGTGCCTTTCCAATGCACCGCTTCGCCCTTGAACAGGATATCCCCCTGCTGGCTGTCCTCGAGCAGGTTGGCGCAGCGCAGGATGGTGGACTTGCCCGATCCCGATGATCCGATCAGCGATACCACGTCACCGCGATGTGCCGTGATGTCGACGCCCTTGATGACTTCAAGGCTGCCATACTGTTTGTGCAGATTGCGAATTTCCAGAACGGGGGTTTCTGTCACAAGATGCTCTGACGGGTTGGGTCAAGGATGCGACGCAGGATGACGCGAAAATACGGGGCGATGCAATGTCGAAATCGACGTATTCCGAGGCAACCGGCCGTGTGACCCCGCGTCAGTCAGTTGGGTGGCGCGGGAATGGGCTCGGCAAGATAGCTGTGCACATCGAGAACGCAGAAGGTCATGGGACCGCCCATCAGGTCAGGGGTTCCAGGGTCGAACGCGCGGGTCGCAGCCGCGAGGGCGCGGCGTAGGGGTTCAGGATCGATGCCCTGCGCAGCGATCAGGGGCAAGCCCGGTGTCGGTCGGGTGGTGCCGGTGGGCGTGACCTCAGCGGCGTTGGAATCGACCGCTTGCAGGATGCGCCAGGTCACCGCGTCAAGGCAGGCGATGTCGGCACGGCCCTTGGCCACGGCAGCAAGCGACTGGGCATGTGCACCGGTTTCGAGGAATGTGGTGATTGATCCGCGATCTGGCATCTCTTGCGCCGCTGCCCATCCGGACTGGCTGTCGGCGCTGTTGTAGGCCAGCGTTCGAGGCAGACCGGCGAGATCCCTTCGGGTGATGATCTGGGAATGGTAATGTCCTTCCGGACCGCCAAGTCCGAAATCCAGCGTGCCGATATATTGGACCTCGTTCCGCAGTTTGCTGCGAAAGGGCAGGCCGCAGGTCATCGACAGGGCAAGGTCCGGAGACCGCCAATGGGAATACAGGTCGGCTGGCAGGTCTTCGGGTGGGGTGAGATCGGGAAGGGACACGCCCTCTCCGCGCGCGCAGGACTGCACAACGGACCAGAAGTCGCGCCAGAGGCCCGCGTTTTCCGCCCGCCAGTACATTGGCAGGCTGGCGATCATGCCTTGGCGACGCGTTGCCGGGCCAGCGCGCTGTCCCGGTCGTTGATGCCCAGAAGCTTGGCCACGAGCCGCAAGAGCGCGTCTTCCTCGGCCTCGCGCACGCCATCGGCAAGAACGACCTCCCACAGCGCCTCGATCACCGCGATGCGGTCTTCGTAGGGCACGGCGTCCTTGATGGCTCCGGTAAAGCGGACGGTGTCGGGGGCTTCTGCCTCCAGACCTTCGGCCTCGCCGCGCAGTTTTGCTGCCTCAAACGGCGTCAGGCCGTAGCGGGACGCGGCGATGCGGTCGATGCGGGTTTTCTCGCTCTCGTCGTAATCGCCATCGGTGCGGGCGACGCGGACAAGCAGGGCGGTCAGGGCCAGACGCGCATCGGCGTCGGGCAGCGGAGCGGGGTCGGGCGCGGTGAGGCGCTTGAGGAAATCACCAAACATGAAGGGGATATATGCCGCGCCGAAAGCTTCGCCAATGGGTTATCCCGATAGTGCAGTCACATCGTAGAGGATATCGTCGAGCGCGATGCCCCCCGGATCGGTGTTTTGGGCCGTCACCGCGGTGATCCCGGTGTCGCTGCGCCAGGCCAGCAAGATGACGCCGTGTGTCAGGGGCAGGGTGAGTTCGGTCGTTTGGCCGGTCGCATGATGGAAGGTCAAAAGCGCCGTACCCGGTGCGGGGTGCTGGCCCAGCGGATCGGGGTATTCCGCATGCAGGCGCAGGCCGATGGCGGTTTGCGGCGTGTCGAACACCAGTGCTGCGCTGCCTTCGCCACGGCCCTCGGGCAGGTCTGCGCCTTTGGGGCCAACGGGAAACAACGCGTTCGATCCGAAGCCCGCGTGATGCGCGATGGCGAAGGTCTGGCCCGGTGCGCCGGGAATGGCGCGGAGCGGTTGGGTTGCTGCGCCTTGCAGCGCATCGAACCCGTCGGTGTCCTGCACGGTCTGCCCGACAAGCCGTTCGCCGATGGTCAAACCCGGCGCGCGCCAGTGCTGGTCGATGCTGTGGCCGGGCTCGGGGACGCTGGGCAGGGTGTCGAAGGTTTCGATGCGGTGTGGCTGGGCCTTCAGGTCGTCATAGGACACGGGGCGCAGGTCGGCTGCCGCGACACCCGGGAGACACAGCAGCGCGGCGCAGAGGCGCATCATGTCAGCTTGCGGAACGCGGCGGTGAGCGGCTTGAGCGCGGCCTCCAGCCCGAAAGGCGGGTTCACCACGAATAGGCCGGAGCCGACCATGCGGTGCCCCTCGCGCGCGGGTGGGAAGCGCACCTCGTGGGTCAGCGCCTCAGGGTGATCCGCCTGCAAGGCGCGCAACATGGGCCGGTGCGCACCGGAGGTGAGGATCGGGTACCAGATCATCACCACGCCGACATTCCACTTGCGCGTGATCGCGCCCAGCCATTTGGGGATCTGGGCATAGTCCGCCTTGATCTCGTAGCTGGGGTCCACCAGCATCAGCCCCCGGCGCGGCGTCGGCGGGCAGAGGCTTTGTGCCAGTTCAAGACCGTCCTGATGGTACACATGGGTGTTGGCTGCGCGCAGGTTTGACCGCAGGGCGGCATGTTCCTGCGGGTGCAGTTCGGCGAGATGGAGCGAATCCTCGGGCCGCAGCAGCGCCTGCGCAATGGCGGGCGATCCGGGGTAGAGGCCATCGGGCTGGGCCTTGAGCGCGCGGATATAGGGATGGTCCTTGGCAAACCCGTCGCGCAGCCGGGCGATGCCCTGCGCCGCCTCGCCGGTCTTGACCGCTTCGGGTGCGCTCAGGTCATAGCGCCCGCGCCCGGCATGGGTCTCAAGATAGCTCAGCGGTTTGGGCTTTTGCGTCAGGTAGTCGAGCGCCAGCGCAAGGGCGGCGTGTTTGTGCACATCGGCGGCGTTGCCCGCATGATAGAGGTGTTGGTAGGACAGCATGCGCCCGTGATAGGCCAGTTGGCTTGGATCGGGTAGGGGGATTCAGCCGGTGGCGGTGCTGTCGATCCAGGTGAGGAAACTTTCCGAGCCATCCGTCATCTCGACCGACCAGAGCGCCGGTTCGTCATAGGGATGATCGCGCAGGATCAGCGCCCTGAGCGCGGGCCACGCGGTGGCGCTGGTCTTGAAGAGCAGGCGGTATTCCGGCTCCTCCTGCAGGCCGTTCCATTCGTAGACCGAGGTGATGCGTTCGATCTGCACACAGGCGGCGAGTTTGGCCGTGACGGCGGCGCGCGCAAGGCTGCGGGCGGCGTCTTCGCTGTCGATCGTGGTGAAGGCGGCGAGGGGCATTGTCGGAGAGTAGCGGGTGCGGGTGGTTTGGGGAAGGGGCTCGCCGCGTCGACGCGGCGAGGCGCGGCCTCGAGGCCGCGCTTGGCGGTGCAACGACGTTTCGAGTTATGCGCCCGGCGCGAATAGCACCGAAGGTGCCGCGCCATCGCCAGACCGCCCCCCGGGCTGGCGATTTGGCAGGTCTGGGCGCTACGTTCGTTCTGCGCGCGGGAGTGGCTGGAATAAAGCGCCATCGTTCGTCGGGAGGATCGCCATCCCGCGGTCTGGCGATGGCAAACGTAATTGCCGCTAGCGAGGGAAATTATTCGCGTACGCCTAAGCTAGCTAACATCATTTGCGCTGGTCTGTCGCTCTCCTGTTTTTTTCCAAAATGCTTTGAGACAAATTGCAGTTCGGCATCGTCTGAGGAGTACACATATTTGATAGCTTGCTGGGTGACACACTTATTCATAGTCTTTAGCAATCGTTTTTTTGATCCACAAAGTGCCTTGATTATTTCGATTTCGCAATGATCGCGGGGTTGAAAGCCGTACTTCCTATTTGGAGTTGCAATAAACAAACGGGATGGCGAAATTGGTAGAGCCCAAGTCACAGACCGGCTGTCGCTGCCGAAAAATCTAACAAATGGTCGATCACTAGTTAGTAGTGACATGGGTTGATTTGAAAAATCAATCATGTGCCAAGTTAAACTATAATACCATGAAGTTGCTTTATTGCCAACGTGAGACGCCATGAAAGCATCAAAAAGCGCAGTCTCGCGATCAGACTTTTCAAGTAATGCAAGTATTTCCTCTGCACTAAGCGGATGATCTTTTGACCTTATGCTATCGATGCTTTCAATTGACTTGCGAAGCTCTTCCGGTGGCCTTTGATGCGATAGCTCAATTGCCTTCCGTGCGGCCTGCATATCTTCAGGCATTCTCGTCATTAGAGAAAGACAAAATTGCGTCCAGGCTGCTCTATGTCTTGGCGATAAATCCACCAATCCAGTTGGGCTACACAGAATACTATTCGCTTCAGCAGCACGTCCATCCAAAAGTCGAAGGTAGTCTTGCTCAACTTGTTGTTTTAATTCTTCCGGGAAATCAGAAAGAGTATAAAGGTTCTTGCACCATCCAGTTTGAGTTGGGTGCACTCGCTTGGGCTTAACAGCGTTTCCATGTGGAATTGAGAATTGGCACAAGCGACCATCATCCAGTGTCCAGTTCTTGAGATAGAACTTGGGGATATAGTGGTGGTCGGATGGCGGCTTCGGTTTAGACAAGTCGACTCACATCCTTCGCCGCCCGGACAAAATCCTTGAACAGCGGATGCGGGTCAAAGGGTTTCGACTTCAGCTCCGGGTGGAACTGGACGCCGATGAACCACGGGTGGTCAGGCCATTCGACGATCTCGGGCAATCGGCCGTCGGGACTCATGCCCGAAAAACATAGCCCGCCTTCCTCAAGCGCTTTGCGGTACTTGATGTCCACCTCGTAGCGGTGGCGGTGGCGTTCGGTGATGGTGGTGCTGCCGTAGACCTCGGCCACCTTTGAGCCGTCGGTCAGTACCGCGTCATAGGCGCCAAGGCGCATCGTGCCGCCCTTGTCGTCGGCGACGCTGCGGTTGACGGTCTGGTTGCCCTGCACCCATTCCTTGAGGTGGTAGACCACCGGCGTGAACCGCTTCTTCCCGGCCTCGTGGTCGAATTCCTCGGACCCGGCATCGGGCAGTTTGGCGACGTTGCGGGCGGCTTCGATCACCGCCATCTGCATGCCAAGGCAGATGCCCAGATAGGGGACCTTGTGTTCGCGGGCGAATTGCGCCGCCTTGATCTTGCCCTCAGTGCCGCGTTCGCCAAAGCCGCCGGGCACGAGGATCGCGTGGAAGCCCTCAAGATGCGGCGCGGGGTCCTCGCGTTCGAAAATCTCGGCATCGACCCACTGGATGTTGACCTTGACGCGGTTGGCCATGCCGCCATGGGTGAGCGCCTCGGCAATGGATTTGTAGGCGTCCTCAAGCTGCACGTATTTGCCCACGATGGCGACATTCACCTCGCCTTCGGGGTTGTAGATGCGGTCGGCCACGTCTTCCCATTTCTCGAGGTTGGGCTTGGGTGCGGGCGTGATCTGGAACGCGTCGAGCACCGCCTGGTCGAGGCCCTCGCGGTGATAGGCGAGGGGGGCCTCGTAGATCGACTTGAGGTCTTGTGCGGCGATCACGCTGTCGGGGCGCACGTTGCAGAAGAGCGCGAGCTTCTCGCGTTCTTTCTGCGGGATCGGCCCTTCGGACCGGCAGACCAGGATGTCAGGGGCGAGGCCGATGGAGCGGAGTTCCTTGACGCTGTGCTGCGTCGGTTTGGTTTTCAACTCTCCGGACGCCTTGATGTAGGGCAGGAGCGTCAGGTGCATGAAGATGCACTGGCCGCGCGGCTTGTCCTGGGAGAACTGGCGGATTGCCTCGAAGAAGGGCAGGCCCTCGATGTCGCCCACGGTGCCGCCGATTTCGCAGAGCATGAAATCGACCTCGTCTTCCCCGATGGAGATGAAGTCCTTGATTTCATTGGTGACATGCGGGATCACCTGGATCGTTTTGCCAAGGTAATCGCCGCGCCGTTCTTTCTCGAGCACGTTGGTGTAGATGCGCCCCGACGAGATGCTGTCGGTCTTGCGCGCAGGCACGCCTGTGAAGCGTTCGTAGTGTCCAAGGTCAAGGTCGGTTTCCGCGCCATCGTCGGTCACGAACACCTCGCCATGTTCAAATGGCGACATCGTGCCGGGATCGACGTTCAGATAAGGGTCAAGTTTGCGCAGGCGAACGGAAAAGCCACGCGCCTGCAGGAGCGCGCCCAGAGCGGCCGAGGCAAGGCCTTTGCCAAGGGAAGACACCACGCCGCCGGTGATGAAGATAAAGCGTGCCATGTGTGGAAACCTCCCGCGAAGCGCTGCAAATCATGCAATCTGCGCAGCCATTGGCACGCAGCATCACGGGATTTGAGCGGTAGAGGATTCGGCGGAAAAAGGCAAGGCCGAACCCCAAGATGATGTTACGTCAGATTGCTGCGCCTCAAGGGGTGGTGGGCCAGCAACCAAAGAAAAACGCGCGGGCCCGCAGGACCGCGCGTCGGTTCAGAGCTTTCGCCGGATCAGTCGGCGCGGGGCAGAAGCGGCGCGTTCGGATCGACGGAGGACGGCGGCGGCAGAAGGCCATCGGCGTCGAGGGTGTTGCCCGTGCCGGTCTCTTCGGTCGCGGCATCACCACCGGTGGTCAGGCGGTCCATGATGGAACTGCCCGAGGCGTTCTGTGCGGCAATCACCGTCAGGGTGATCGAGGTGCAGATGAAAGCGATGGCGAGGATCCAGGTCAGTTTGCCAAGGCCCGTGGCCGCGCTGCGGGTGCTGATCGCCCCGCCACCGCCGCCACCCATTGCGCCAAGCCCACCGCCATCAGAGCGCTGCAGCAGCACGACGCCAATCAGCGCGAGCGCAAGAAGAAGGTGGATGATGAGAACGACGTTTTCCATGGCTGTCCCGGATCTCTTCGTGAATGGGGGTTATCTAAGGCCAAGTGAGGTGTGGTGCAACCCGTGTTGGGTGATCTGATCGCGTGCCGGTAGCGGGTCTGCGTATTTGCGAAGAGAAGACGCGAGGGTCGGTTTATTCGTCCACGTCGTCTACATCCGCCTGACCCGAGAGTTTGCGGCGCACGATGGACCAGCTGAGGCCGATGCCCAGAACGAGCGACAGCGCGAAGATGCCGATCCACATGGTCAGCGCCCGGTTCTGCAGGTCGAGCAGGCCGAAATCATAGGCGACCCAGAGGAGTGCGCCCACAAGCGCCAGGATCAGCAGCATGCCGAATGCGCCGATGGAGCGGAGCGTGGCACGCAGGTAGATGATGTAGCCCACCAACAGCACCAGACCGGCCAGCACGGTGACCGAAAGCTGGTTCTGTCCTTCGGTCGCGGCCCATCTGACGAAATTGTAATCCGTCGGATTATAGGTGACGGCCACAAGGACAAAGGCAAAGAGCCAGCGCAGCAGGAATCCCATCATCTTCGGCCTTTCGTCAACGTCGCTGCGGTGTGATCGCCCAAAGCGGTGCGGCCTGTCCAGAGGGCTTTGCAACAGCGGCGCGCGCCTGTGACAAACGGGCAGGTTCCAGGGTCATGCGCGACCTGCAGGGTGATATGTCGCGAAGATCGCGTGAAAAGCGGTTCCCCCCGCCAAGATTGCGCACTATACGGGCGCGGGTTTGACGGATGGAACTCCAGCAAAGGTCTAAAGACATGGCGAATGTGGTGGTCGTGGGTGCCCAGTGGGGCGACGAGGGCAAAGGCAAGATCGTGGACTGGCTCTCGGAGCGGGCGGATGTGATCTGCCGCTTTCAAGGCGGGCACAATGCGGGTCACACGCTGGTGATCGATGGCAAGGTCTACAAGCTGCATGCACTGCCGTCCGGCGTGGTGCGCGGTGGCAAGCTGTCGGTGATCGGCAATGGTGTTGTGCTCGACCCGTGGCATCTGATGAAAGAGATCGAGACCATTCGCGGTCAGGGGGTGGAGATCACACCCGAGACTTTGATGATCGCCGAGAACACGCCGCTGATCCTGCCGATCCACGGCGAGTTGGATCGGGCGCGCGAGGAAGCCGCCAGCAAGGGCACCAAGATCGGAACGACCGGGCGCGGCATCGGCCCGGCCTATGAGGACAAGGTGGGTCGTCGGTCGGTGCGCGTTGCCGATCTTGCAGATCGGGCGACGCTCGAGGCGCGGGTGGACCGCGCGTTGCAGCACCATGATCCGCTGCGCAAGGGTCTGGGGTTCGAGCCGGTGGATCGCGATGCACTGCTCGCGCAACTGATCGAAATCGCGGACCAAATCCTGCCCTTTGCCGCCCCCGTCTGGAAGGTGCTGAACGAAAAACGCAAGGCGGGCAATCGCATCCTGTTCGAAGGCGCGCAGGGAGCGCTTCTCGACATCGATTTCGGCACTTATCCGTTTGTCACCTCGTCCAACGTAATCGCAGGGCAGGCGGCGACGGGTGTCGGCCTTGGGCCGGGGGCGATTGATTACGTCCTGGGCATCGTCAAAGCCTACACCACCCGCGTGGGCGAAGGCCCGTTCCCGACGGAACTGCATGACGAAGACGGTCAGCGCCTTGGTGAACGTGGGCACGAGTTTGGCACCACCACCGGGCGCAAGCGCCGCTGCGGCTGGTTCGATGCATGCCTCGTGCGCCAGACCTGCGCCACCAGTGGTGTGAACGGGATTTCCCTGACCAAGCTGGACGTGCTGGACGGGTTCGAAACGCTGAAGATCTGCGTCGGTTATGAGCTGGACGGCCAGCGTTACGACTACCTGCCAACGGCTGCCGACGAACAGGCCCGCTGTACACCGATCTACGAGGAAATGCCCGGCTGGTCGGAATCGACCGAAGGCGCGCGGTCCTGGGTCGATCTGCCCGGCGAGGCCATCAAGTATGTCCGCCGGATCGAGGAATTGATCGAATGCCCGGTCGCCCTACTTTCAACGTCACCCGAACGGGAGGACACGATCCTCGTGACCGATCCCTTCGCGGACTGAGCGAAAGGAGGCGCATATGGCGCTGAGCTACAAGGCCCGGAAACGCTGGTCGCTGGTGATCCTGCTGGTGGGCATGCCTGCCTATGTGGTCGCCTGCGTGACCGTGATCAACTGGCTCGACCGGCCCTCCTTTCTGGTAGAGCTTGTGGTTTACGTGGCGCTGGGCATCCTTTGGGCGCTGCCTTTCAAATTCGTGTTCAAGGGGATTGGACAACCGGACCCCGACAGCGGCGACTCCTAGCATGCGGCGGCGCGGGTCTGCCTGCGGGGCCGGGGCGTGACCGCGACATCAGGTGTGGTCCTTGTTCTGGGCAGCGCGCCCGATGTGATCCAGTGCCGTGATTGGCCCAGATCGGGCTTCGATACCGTGGTCGCCATCA
This sequence comes from Marivita sp., assembly GCF_017643905.1. Classification (GTDB taxonomy): domain Bacteria; phylum Pseudomonadota; class Alphaproteobacteria; order Rhodobacterales; family Rhodobacteraceae; genus Marivita. The sequence continues at coordinate 17,700 of NZ_JAEPMO010000025.1, read as the reverse complement.
ACAATGCGTGGCAGGTGCGCATGGACTGGGATTACCTTGTCGCGCCAGATGACTTTCCGACAGACAAGCGTCCGCAAGAGCTGTCACCGGGCCAGCAGGTGATCGGGTCCGATGTCTATGTTCCCGCCAACAACCAGTTCGGTGGCATTCTGTACGCCGGAGGAACGATGGCGTTCACCGCCGGGTATTGGGCGCTTTGGGCGTTGCGGCCAAGGGTCATGGCCTTTCTGGGCTGTGACATGATCTACGCGCCGCAGAAGGCGTCGCATTTCTACGGTCAGGGACGTGCCGACCCTTTGCGCGACGACATCAGCCTGCGCAACCTCGAGGCCAAGTCAGCCCGGCTGATGCTGCATGCGGCGTGCATGGGCTGCGCCTGTGTCCGGTTGTCCAACGGTCCTAGTCGCCTTGTGTTTCCCTCGGTTTCCAGACGGGTGCTCGGAACCATCGCGGACCCCTCGTCGCAGGCCGACTTTGGGGCCTTCGACGCGGCAGTCGCGCTGGAACAGCAGTTTGGATATTCGGTTCCCTCCGGGCGCTATTGGCAGGAAGCTGCCAGGTTCGATGTCGCGCACATTGATGCCGTCGACACGGCGTGGATGGCCGCTCTCTCTGCAGCAGGAGCGGAACTCTTGGGGATCGCTAAGCCTGCGGTGCAGAAGGCCGGGTAAAAAACGAAGGGGGCCCGAAGGCCCCCTGAACGTCTTATCCGGCTGCGCGCGCATCGGGTTTGAAGCCGATGCTGTCAGAGGCGGCGAAGCGCCCACCGCTCTTTTTCTCGATCTTGCCTTCGCGCAGGAGCTGGCCAAAGCTGCGCAGACGTTCCTCGCGCGAGCTTGCAGCCCCTTCTGCCTGCAGCAGTTTCGTCATCAGCTGTGGCCGCGAGAATTGGTCGCGTCCTTCGACAAAAGACATGTAGGCCGCTGCGGCTTCGAGCAGTTCGGGCAGGGTGTGTGCCCCCTGGTTTTCGGCGAACTCGGCAAAACCCGTGTCATCCCCTGCCTTGGCATCGGCAGCCTCGACCTGCTCCACATTGCGCATGACGCGGCGCGGGCGCACCGGAGTGGCGGCCTTTTCGCCATCCACGTCGATCCGCTGCTCTGCCACCAGCTTGAGCGGGGCAGGACGCACCGGTGCCGGGCGGGCAGAGCGGGCTTCCGTGACCTTGGGGCGGCGCGGGCGCACCGCGTCGGCCAGATCTTCGCGATAGGGCTGTTCCTCGTTGACGGTCTTCTTGCCGAAGCCAAGGATGCGATCCGCCTTGGTCGCAGCAACAGCGGCCCGCAGATGCGCGATGGCGTTGCGACGGCGGTTGCCCTCGGGTTCTTCCATCGCGCTGTCGGTCTTGCCGACCAGACGTTCGACGGAGTCGGTGTCTTCCTCGATCGAGGTGTCGGTCAGCATCGCGCGGCCGGGGCTGGTCAGTTTGACCGCCTTGCGGATGTTTGCGGATGCAGCCTCCTCGTCGGCTTCCGACAGGGGTTCGTGATCGAAATCATCTTCTTCGTCGTCGAAGTCCCAGTCTTCGTCTTCTTCGATCTCTGCATGAAGATCGGCCAGTTCACGGGCCAGTTCCGCTTCTTGCTCCGGGGTCAGAGAGCTGTCTTCGAGGCCGGGCACGGGCCGCACCACGGCGACGGGGGCATCATCCTCGTCTTCGTCGTCGTATTCTTCGAGTTGACCAGACGCCAGGGCGGCTTCGACATCGGCGCGCTTGGCCTTGCCGACGCGGGCGATCAACGGCTGGGGTGCTGCTGCTTCTTCCTCGTCGGTCTCGTCGTCATCCATGACGGTGTTTTGAAGAACATAGGGCTTGTCCCGCGAATCATCTTCCTCGTCATCCGCAAAGAGTTCGTCGTCGTCCTCGTCGTCAGACATGAGATCGAGGTCGTCTTCATCATCGTCTTCGTCCTGCTGTGCGATCACGTCAGGCTGCTCTGCCTGTTCCACGGCAACCGTTTCGGAGGCGCGTGCAGCGGCCGCCTGGGCTTCAAGCTCGGCGATCTTGGCACGGAGGATTTCAAGTTCGCTCTGGGCATCGTCCCGACGGGCGGCGACCGGAGCATAGTCTTCGTCGTCTTCGTCGTCGAAATCCGTGTCCGGGAGAAACGCCTCTTCATCGTCCTCGTCGTCCAGATCAAGCTGATCGGACACGACGGCGGCGATGGTGTCTGTGAAGAGGTTGTCGTCAAGCGCGGTGGTCTCTTCGACGTCGATGGCATTGTTCTCGTCGTTGCCATCTCCATCCGGGCCGGACATCGCATGTTCGTCTTCGATGTATTCCGGGGCTGGCTGCGCCTTGGACGCAACAACGGCACGGATGCGCTGCAGTTTTTCGGCGACGCTGTCGGCCACAACCGGGGCCACTTCGGCCTCGGCGGCTTCCGCTGCGATCCGGCGATTTTCCTTGTCGTCCTGTGCGGCGATCAGATCGTCGATGCTCGACTCCGCAATTGCCGTTTCTTCGGCATCCAGAACGTCATCGGCGCTGAATGCCGCCGCGTCCACGTCATCTGTGTCGAGCGAGATATCAGACAGGTCGATGGTCACGCCGTCATCTTCCGGCGCATTGTCTTCTTCACTGTCCGCGACCGCTTCGAGATCGGCGAACTCCATTTCGGAGATATCGATCTCGATGTCGTCCTCAACAAACGTGTCGGTAGATACGGCCTGCGCGTCCGCCGGTTGGGCCGCGACAGCCAGTGCAGTGGCAGCCACGCTGGCCGTCGCGTCCGCTAGGGCTGCGTCCTTCGATGATTGCGGCGCGACATCCCCTCGCGGCGGCTCGGCATCATCAGAAGGACGCAGAACCAAATTACCTTTCTCAAAGCGGGCTTCGACCCGGCGGGCGATCTCTCGCTCCGCGATCCGGGCCAACATCTCCGCATCGGGTGTCGGTGGTTCGGCACCGAAATATCGGTCATCCTGAGCAAGATCGCGGAAATACTCCGCAATCGCCTTCATCGTGTCGAAGGAGTTGTCGAACCCTTCGAGCGTACATGAGAAGGTCCCGTAGGATACCGTGAGTATCTTGTTTGAACTCACCATAATATCACCCGCTTTCCAAACTTCTGCGAAGGACTTGCTAACATGTTTACCAAGACCAAAGCGCATCGAATCTGTGCCAATCACGGTATCATTTCATGTCCTGATTGTGATCTGTTTCGCCATTCGTCATTAATCAGACATGAATGACCCCATTGTTGTTTCGCAGGAACCAGTCTTGCTTGTCGGTGGCGCGCATGGCGACAATGCGCAGCTTTTGTCTTTATTGGATGAGGTCACGACCGTTGTCGCCGCCGACAGTGGGGCGGACTGGGTGCGCGCGGTCGGGCGTCTTCCGAACGCGCTGATCGGGGATCTTGATTCGGTGTCGGACGAAACCCGTGCCGCTCTGCCGCCCGAGTCCGTGCATCGGATCGAGGAACAGGACAGCACTGATTTTGACAAGGCGATCCGGTCAATCTCGGCACCGATGATTATTGGCATCGGCTTTCTGGGCGGGCAGGTGGACCATCTGCTTGCGGCGATGACCGTGCTGGCGCGCTATCCCGACCGGGCCATTGTGCTATTGGGAGAGCATGACGTGGTGGCGCATCTGCCGCCGCAGATTGGCCTGCCGTTAGGGCCGGGGACACGCGTGTCGCTTTATCCGATGCGTCCCGTCACGGGTATATCGACCGGACTGCACTGGCCCATCGACGGGTTGGAGCTGTCACCGGGCGACCGGGTCGGAACGTCAAATCGCGCCGATGGACCGGTGTCTTTGACACTGCATGGGCCAGGGATGCTGATTATTCTGCCGGTGTCTGAACGGCGTGGTTTGCAACAGGCGCTGGCTCAGACCGACGGCTTATGGCCTGCTCTCTGAACACGATGTAAAGCCCCGACGCGACCACGATGGCGATCCCGATCGAGGCCATGGTGTTCGGCAGGTCGCCGAAGACCGCAAAGCCAATCACCGTGGCGATGGGGATTTCGAGATATTGCATGGGTGCGAGGGTCGCCGAGGGCGCGTACCGCAACGACCATGTCATCAGCAGATGCGCCAACGTGCCGGACAGACCGATGGCCACCAGAAGCGTCCATGTGCTCGATGGCAGAAGGCTGTCCCAAGCGAGGATCGGCACGGATTGATCCGGGATCAGAAAGATCACTGGGGTCATCAGCACCACCGCCATCACACCAGACACGGCCTGCAACCCGATCGGGTCCGTTTCCTTGGCGATCTTTCGGGTCACCAGCATGAAGAGGGCAAAGTTGATCGCCACACCCATCGGCAGCAGGGCGGGCCAGCCCACTTCCTGAAACGATGGCTGGATGACCAGCAAGGTTCCTGCAAATCCCACCGCACAGGCGATCATCCGGCGGATGCCGACCTCTTCGCCCAACACGTAATGCCCGAGCAGGAGCATGATGAAGGGCATGACGAAGGCAATCGCGATGGCATCGGCCAGCGGCAGGTAATAAAGTGCGGACACCATCATGCCGATGCCGGCGATATGCATCAGCGTCCGCAACAGAGTTAGCCACGCCACACGGCTCGACATCCGCCAGACACGCCCGGTTGCCGCGATGATCGGGATCAGTACCAGCGCCTGAATGCCGAAACGGACCAAGAGCAACTGTCCAAGTGCCACTTTGTCCGACAGGATTTTCGCAAGCGCGTCCCCCATTGGAGCCACGACGCAGAAACCCAGCATGAGTGCTATTCCGAGAGTGGGGCGGTCTTGTGTCATACCGCACGCTACTCTTGGTTGAGTCTTTCTGTCAACGCTCTCCTGTTTACATGTTGAACGTTCTTCAGGTCGACCAAAAGTCACGCGTTTTCAAGTGGTTCAGCAGTTGGGAACGTTTACCGCCAATCCCCCCAAAGATGTTTCCTTGTACTTCTCGTGCATGTCCGCGCCGGTCTGGCGCATGGTCTCAATGGCCGAATCGAGCGGGACGAAATGAGTGCCGTCGCCGCGCAGGGCGAGGCTGGCCGCACTGACGGCCTTGATCGCCCCCAGACCGTTGCGTTCGATGCAGGGCACCTGCACCAGCCCTTTGACCGGGTCGCAGGTCATCCCGAGGTGATGCTCCAGCGCGATCTCGGCCGCGTTCTCGATTTGCATCGGGGTGCCCCCCAGCACCGCACATAATCCGGCGGCGGCCATGGCGCTGGCGCTGCCTACTTCGGCCTGACACTCGGCCTCGGCCCCGCTGATCGAGGCGTTGAACTGGACCAAACGGCCGATGGCGGCGGCGGTCAGCAGAAACTCGGGCACGCGTGTGGTTGTCGCGCCGGGCACATGGTCGAGGTAATAGCGGATCGTCGCGGGCACCACGCCAGCAGCGCCATTGGTGGGCGCCGTCACAACCTGTCCCCCGGCGGCGTTTTCCTCGTTCACCGCCATCGCATAGACGCTCATCCAGTCGTTGATCGTGTGCGGCGCGGTCAGGTTCATGCCCCGCTCGGCCAGCAGTTTTTCATGGATGCCCTTGGCGCGACGTTTGACGTTCAGACCACCCTGCAGGATGCCATCATTCTCAAGCCCACGGTCGATGCAATCGTTCATCACCTGCCAAAGGCGGCGCATACCTGCGTCCAGATCGCTGACAGACCGGCGCGACAGCTCATTGGCGCGTTTCATCTCGGCAATGCTCAGGCCCGAGGTTTTGGCCATCTCCAGCATCTCGGCGGCGGACTTGAACGGGTAGGGCACGGGTGCGCCATCATCGGTGTCCTTGCCCGCATCAAGTTCGGCTTGTGTCATCACAAACCCGCCGCCAATGGAGTAATAGGTCTCCTGCAGGATGACGTCGCCCTGAGGGTCGGTCGCGCTCAGGATCATGCCGTTGGCATGACCGGGCAGGTTGGGGCCGAAGTCAAAGCGCAGATCGGCTTCGGGGTCGAACCGCAGGGCGGGTAGGCCGTCCGGTGTGACGGTCTTGGTGGCCTTGATCTGTGCGAGTGCTGCGTCGGCCTTTTCGCGGTCGTAGCTTTCGGGAACAAACCCGGCAAGGCCAAGGATCGTGGCCCGGTCGGTGGCGTGACCCACCCCTGTAAAGGCCAGCGAACCGTGCAGGGATGCCTTGACGCCTGCCACGGAAAAGGGTGCTTTGCGCAAAAGATCAAGAAACCGCGCGGCGGCGACCATCGGACCCATCGTGTGGGACGAGGACGGGCCGATCCCGACCTTGAACATGTCAAAGACAGACAGAAACATAATTAAAGCGCGCTCCCTTCAGGTGGCGTGGCCGGATGTGGATTGGAAAAGGGCGTCGGACCCAGACCCTCGGCACGTATGGCCGCCAGCGCAGAGTCGCGTATCTCGATCCTCTGGGCAAGGGCGTGCAGATTGGGCCAACGGGCAAGGTCGAACCAGCCTCGATCCGCCGCCACGGGGTATAGCGCGGGCCAACGCAGAAGAACCGCAAGGTAAAGGTCACTGATGCTTGGGCTGTGTTCCGTGCAGGGATAAAGCCGGTTCAGGATGTCGAAATGCGCGGTCAGTGATGTCTGGATCTGTTGGCTGGCCACGGCCTGCTGAACCGGATCGGGGCCTGCAACCAAGTGCGGATAGAACAGGTTGCGCATCTCGGCATGCACACTGTTCGACAGAAAGAACAACCAACTCAGAAACGAGCCCCGCGCCGGATCGGTGGCTTCGGGTGACAGATGCACTGCGTCGCGGTGACGGTCGGCAAGCCACAGGCAGATCGCGGCGGTCTCGAATATCGGCCCATCCGGCGTTTCCAGCGCCGGAATGCGGCCCACCGGGTTTACGCGCCTGTAGTCTGCGCCGCGTTGTGCCGACACGCTGCGGTCCACAAGTGCCGTTCGGTAGGGTAGGCGCAATTCTTCCAGCACCAGTCGGACGACCAGCGAGGCGTTGTCGGGGGCGTAATGCAGCACATAGCTCATGCACCGGGATGTAGCGCAGTCAGCGCGGGACGCACGCTGCGAAAGCGGCGCGTCACGGTGAAAAAACGATGCGTTTAACCCCGTCTTTACCGGCGAGGGCGTAGGCCTTGGCACATATGCTGCAAGGGACCAGCTGAGTTGATGCGAAAGGACTGCTGATGACACTTTATCTGAACCGACTTGCCTGGTTTGCCGCCTTGCTCACGATCATCGCCTGGGCATTTATGCCGCGCATGGCGATGGCCTATCCGGTCATGTTTCCCAAGGTTCCCGAAATTGACTCTCTGCCGCTGCCGCCGATGCCGTCCACCAATCTGGCGGAACAGGATCGTTAATTCGGCGCTCGGCTCTCTTGCGGGCCGCGCGGTGATCTTGCACGGGATGTCGTCAACGCCCATGTGAATTCGGTCTCGCACCGCGCTGCGCGACGTCCTATAAGATCCATAGGACTGCCCAAGGAGCCCCGCATGACCGGAGAATTGTCGCCCATCGACAAAGCCAAGTTTGTCGCTGCAAAGCAAGCGGCCGACATGGTCGAGGACGGCATGCGCGTTGGGCTTGGCACCGGGTCGACCGCCGCGTGGCTGGTGCGCCATCTGGGCGACCGGGTGCGCGACGAAGGTCTGCGCATCAAGGGTGTGCCGACCTCACTGCGCACGGCGCAACTGGCCCGCCAGGTCGGGATCGAGGTGATCACGCTGGACCAGGCGGGCACGCTCAACATCACCATCGACGGAGCCGACGAATTCGACGGCAATCTCAACCTGATTAAGGGTGGTGGCGGGGCGCTGCTGCACGAAAAGATTGTGGCTGCGGCCAGCGAAGAGGTGGTTGTCATCGCGGACGCCGCCAAGGAAGTGGGCACGCTGGGCGCGTTCCCGCTGCCGATCGAAGTGATCCCGTTTGGCTGGACAACAACGCAGATGCTTGTCGAAGAACTGCTGGTTTCGGCAGACGTGATGGGGCGTCGCATCACCCTGCGCATGAACAATGGAAAGCCCTTCGTCACCGATGAGGGCAACCACATCCTTGATCTGCACCTGAGCCGTATCGGCAATGCCCGCCAACTGGCAATGGCGCTGAACCAGATGCCCGGCGTGGTCGAAAACGGTCTGTTTGTCGATCTCTGCGACAAGGTCATCATCGGCTACAGCGATGGCCGCGTCGAAACCCGCGACATCAACGAAGGTACCGTCAGCCAGGATCGCATCGACCTTGTCGAGAACGATAACCTGTTTTCCGATATCTGAGCGCAGTCAGCCTCCCGGAACACGTCTTCGTCAGCACAGCCAGATAAAGCCCGATTTCCGGGGCCTGGCTTCTGGCCATCCGCGTCGCCATATGAAATATCTTTGCGCGACCATGAGAAGGAGACCACCATGAGCACATTTGACTACGATCTTTTTGTGATTGGTGGCGGTTCCGGCGGTGTGCGCGCGGCGCGGGTTGCTGCGGGCGAGGCGGGGGCCAAGGTGGCCCTTGCCGAAGAAGACCGTTACGGCGGCACATGCGTGATCCGGGGCTGTGTTCCCAAGAAGCTGATGGTGTTCGCCAGTGGCTATGGCGGCATGGTCGAGGAAGCCACGCATTACGGCTGGGACATGCTGAACCGGGGCTTTGATTGGCAGACCTTTTCCGGCCATCTGAACACCGAACTGGACCGGCTTGAAGGGGTGTATCGCAAACTCCTCGCCGGGTCTGGTGTGACCACCTACGATGCCCGCGCGCGATTGAAAGACCCGCATACGGTCGAGCTGTCGACGGGCGAGACGTTCACCGCCAAGCACATTCTTGTCGCCACAGGCGGGCGTCCGGTGCGTCCCGACCTGCCCAACGCGCATCTGGGGATCGTGTCGGATGACATCTTCCACCTCGAACAGCTGCCCAAATCCATCCTGATCATCGGCGGCGGCTACATCGCCTGCGAATTCGCCTGTATCCTTGCAGGTCTTGGTGTCGAGGTGACGCAGTATTATCGCGGCGCGCAAATTCTGCGCGGCTTTGACGATGAGGCGCGCGGCCTGATCGCGGAATCGATGCGCGAACTGGGTGTCGATCTGCACACCGGAACCAACATTGTTGAAATGGGCTGTTATCGGGGCGAAGACGACGACGGCATGGATGCCCCTGTCGAAGCGACGCAATACGCGATGCCCGTGAGTGACGCGCCGCGGGAAGGTCCTCTCAAGGTCAAATCGACCAACGGAAAGATCAAGGTGTTCGATCAGGTGCTGTTCGCCACCGGACGCCGCCCCAACAGCGACGACATGGGCCTCGAAGAGGTTGGCGTGACATTGGGCCGGGGCGGCGCTGTCGAAGTCGACGAATACAGCCAGACCAAAGTGCCCTCAATCTATGCCATTGGCGATGTGACCGACCGGGTGAACCTGACGCCCGTGGCGATCCGTGAAGGCATGGCCTTTGTCGAAACCGTGTTCAACGGCAACCCGACCAAGGTGGATCACGACCTGATCCCGTCAGCGGTGTTCACCCAGCCTGAACTGGGCACGGTGGGCCTGACCGAAGAACAGGCACGCGACCGCGAGCCGATTGAAGTATATTGCGCATCGTTCTGCCCGATGCAGTCCGCCTTTGCCGACAAACCCGGTCGGGTGCTGATGAAACTCATCGTCAGTCAGGAAAGCCGCAAGGTTCTGGGCTGTCACATCGTCGCGCCTGGTGCGGGCGAAATGATTCAGTTGGCGGGTATCGCGATCAAGATGGGTGCCACAAAAGAGGATTTCGACCGCACGGTTGCGGTTCACCCGACGATGTCCGAAGAGATCGTCACCATGCGCAAACCGACGCGCACGGCTTGAATTTCCAAGCTTTGCCCACAGGTAAGAACGTGACATGAAAGACCGAATGTTCCGAGAGGGGAAAAGACCAGATGGCAGGTAACAGTGGCGGCCCGTGGGGCGGCGGCGGTAACAACGGTGGAAACCGTGGCGACGATCGCCCGCGCGGCGGCAACAATGGCGGTGGCCGGAGGCCCGGTGACGACAATCAACCGCAGATACCCGAAATCGACGAGCTGATGAAAAAAGGCCAGGAACGCCTGCGTGTTCTGATGGGCGGTCGCGGTGGCGGCGGCTTCAACGGCTCTGGTGGCGGTGGCGATGGCGGCGACGGTTTCAAGCTGACGCGCGGCACGATCGGCCTTGCTGCGCTGGGTGCCGTGGCGCTCTGGGCCTTTTCCAGCTTCTACACCGTGCGGCCGGAAGAGCAGTCCGTGGAACTGTTCCTCGGCGAGTACTATGCCATCGGCAATCCCGGTCTGAACTTCGCGCCCTGGCCCTTCGTGACCGCGGAAGTCGTCAACGTGACCTCTGAACGGACCGAAAACATCGGCAGCGGACGCGGCAGCGTCGGCGGCGATGGCCTCATGCTCACGACGGATGCCAACATCGTCGATATCGACTTCCAGGTGGTCTGGAACATCAACGATCCGGCGAAACTGCTCTTCAACCTGCGCGACCCGCAGACAACCGTACAGGCGGTATCTGAGGCAGTCATGCGCGAGATCATCGCGGCAACCAATCTTGCGCCGATCCTCAACCGGGATCGCGGTCTGATTGCAGACACGGCGCGTGAAAACATTCAGGCGACGCTGGATGAATACGAAAGCGGTATCACCATCGTCCGGGTCAACCTCGACACCGCCGACCCGCCCGCCGAAGTGATCGACGCCTTCCGCGAAGTGCAGGCAGCTGAACAGGAACGCGACCGCTTGCAGCGACAGGCCGACGCCTATGCAAACCGCGTTCTGGCCGAAGCGCGCGGGTCTGCCGCGCAAATCCTCGAAGAGGCCGAAGGATACCGCGCCCGCGTGATCAACGAAGCGATCGGTGAAGCCAGCCGCTTCATCGCCGTGGCACAGGAATTCAACCAGGCGCCCGAAGTCACGCAGCGCCGCCTGTACCTCGAGACAATCGAACGGACTCTTGGAGACATGGACAAGATCCTGCTTGACGACAATGGCGGAACCGGCGGACAGGGCGTGTTGCCCTATCTTCCGATCAATGAGCTGCGCCGGTCCGGCCAGACAACCGGAGGGTCGAACTGATGCGTAAATCCGCTTTCCTTCTTCCGATCGGTGTTCTGGCCGTTGTCGGTATCCTGTCGTCGATCTTCATCGTCGACGAACGCGAAAAAGTGCTTGTCCTCCAATTCGGTCAGATCAAGCAGGTGGTCGAAGAGCCCGGTCTGAACTTCAAGATCCCGATCATTCAGGAAGTCGTCCGGTATGACGGCCGTATCCTGTCGCTCGACACCGACACAATCGAGGTCACACCGTCCGATGACCGTCGTCTGGTTGTCGATGCCTTCACCCGCTACCGGATCGCGGATGTGGTCCAGTTTCGTCAGGCCGTCGGCATTGGCGGCACCCGTGTCGCCGAAGACCGCCTGTCCTCGGTTCTGAACGCGCAGATCCGCGAAGTTCTGGGTGCCGATCAGGTCACATCCGACACCATCCTGTCCCCCGCTCGCCGCGACCTCGCGTTGCGCATCCGGGATCAAGCGCGCACCAGCGCGGCGGGCCTTGGGCTTGAAATCGTGGACGTGCGTCTGAAACAGACTAACCTGCCCGAGCAGAACCTGTCCGCCACCTTTGCGCGGATGCGGGCCGAACGGGAACGTGAAGCGGCGGACGAAATCGCCCGCGGTAACGAAGCGGCCCAGCGTGTGCGCGCGGCGGCGGATCGGACCGTGGTGGAAACGGTTTCCAACGCCGAACGTGAAGCCAACATCACACGCGGTGAGGCCGATGCGGAACGAAACAGCATCTACGCCGAAGCCTATGGCAACAATCCTGATTTCTTTGCCTTCTATCGCTCTCTGGAAGCGATGGAGCGGTCGCTGAACAAGGACAATTCCACCATGGTCTTCTCGCCCGACAGCGAATTCCTTGGTCAGATGTTCGGTGCCGTGCGTGCCGAAGGTTTGGGGCGCATCGAGGCGACGGAATTCGACGTTGATCGCCTCCGGGAAATGGCACCTGAAGCAACGATTTCTCCAAACCTGCCCGAAGCAGAACGCGAACGGCTGGAAGAAGAACTGGAAAATCAGGCACCTGCCGAGGACGCAACCAATTGATCGAAACCGTGATCCTTGGGATTGCGCTTGTGCTGATCATCGAGGGGCTGGCCTATGCGCTGGCCCCTTCGCTTATCGAACGGATGCTGGAAGCGATGCGCGCCATGCGGCTTGACCTGCGGCGTCTTGTCGGGGTGTCCGCAATGGCCACCGGCGTGGCCATGTTGTGGATATTGCAGACCTTTTAATGAGTGCCGACGAACACGGCGCCGTCACGATCAAGTCACATACGCTTGAACCGTCGCTTTCGTGTTTGCGTGTTGCGTGCGCGCACCTACATTGATGACATGACAGGCAGGTGTCGGGCGACGCACCGCACCAAAGACGAAGGAGTTTCCCTTGACCTCACAGGCAAAAACAATCCAACGGGACCAGAGCACGCCGCTGCGCATGTTCTGGCTGACCTCGTTGTCCATGATCCTCATCGTCGCGCAGTCGCTGATGGGTCATGCGCAGGAAAGCTTTGCGAACCTCGCCGAGAAAATCAGCCCGGCGGTCGTGAACATCACCACATCCACGACGGTGGCAGGGCGCACAGGGCCGCAGGGCATCGTGCCCGAGGGCTCTCCGTTCGAGGATTTCTTCCGCGAATTTCAGGACCGCAACGGTCAGGGTGACCGCCCGCGCCGCTCTTCGGCTCTGGGATCGGGCTTCGTGATCTCGGAAGACGGGTTTATCGTCACCAACAACCACGTGATCGAAGGTGCCGATGAAATCCTGATCGAATTCTTTGAGGGGTTCGAGCTGCCCGCGACCCTCGTTGGCACCGACCCCAACACAGACATCGCCCTGCTCAAGGTGGAGAGCGAAACGCCGCTGAAATTCGTCAAGTTCGGCGACAGCGACACCGCCCGCGTCGGCGATTGGGTCATGGCAATGGGGAACCCGCTGGGTCAGGGCTTCTCTGTTTCCGCAGGGATCGTGTCGGCCCGCAACCGCGCGCTAAGCGGCACCTATGACGACTACATTCAAACCGACGCCGCCATCAACCGCGGCAACTCCGGTGGCCCGCTCTTCAACATGGATGGCGAAGTGATCGGCGTGAACACAGCGATCCTGTCGCCCAATGGCGGCTCCATCGGGATCGGCTTCTCAATGGCATCGAATGTCGTGACCCGCGTGGTCGATCAGCTCAAGGAATTCGGTGAAACCCGCCGTGGCTGGCTCGGTGTGCGCATTCAGGACGTGACCGACGACGTGGCAGAAGCGCTGGGTCTGGCTTCGGCCAAGGGTGCGCTGGTCTCTGACGTGCCGGAAGGCCCGGCCATGGATGCCGGCATGCAGGCCGGCGATGTGATCGTCAGCTTTGATGGCCGCGAAGTCGAAGACACGCGTGGGCTGGTCCGTCAGGTGGGCAACACCGAAGTGGGCAAGGCGGTTCGCGTCGTGGTCAACCGCGATGGGGCAACCCAGACGCTTCTGGTGACCTTGGGTCGCCGCGAAGAAGCCGAAACGGCCGTTCCCGCATCGCAGCCCGGCCCGGATGCCGAAGAAGCACCTCAGTCGATGGAGCTGATGGGCCTCACCCTCAGCCCGTTGACCGCCGAAATCCGCGAACAACTGGAACTGCCGGAAAGCGCCAAAGGTCTGGCGGTGATGGACGTGGATGAAAGCTCGGAAGCGTTTGAAAAAGGTCTGCGGGCCGGTGACGTGATCACCGAAGCCGGTCAGGCGCAGGTGCTTGCGATCAACGATCTGGAAGAGCGGATCGCAGAGGCTAAAGACGCCGGGCGCAAGTCGATCCTGCTGCTGGTTCGCCGTGCCGGGGATCCGCGTTTCGTTGCGCTGAACATCACTGACGACGAGTGATTTCACCGCGCGGGAAATTTCAAAAGGGCGCCCTACCGGCGCCCTTTCTTTTTGGCCGTCTTGCCTATATCGGATCGGCCGTTCAGGCGGAGACCAATCCTAACGCCGCGTCCGATGCAGTTCCGTCATATTTGTTTGCGGGCGGCCAAGGGCGGGTCCTCCAATCCGGCTCAAACACAAAGCTCGACACCTGCCGTCCGTTGAGCAACGCACCATTCCCGGCCCCAAGCGCATAATCATAATAGAGCTTCACGATTTCCTCACGCGTGACCTGCTGCGCCGCTGGATGCGCAAGACAGGCCTGCTGCCACGCGCGTACGCGGGCATAGTCCGCCGTGTCGGGTAGGGTGAACTCTTCATAGTAGTCCAGAAACCAGAACCGCATGAACATTGGTGTGAATACCAGCTCGGCCAGTCCAAAATCCTCGAATAGGAACGGTCCGTCCGGCGCATGTTGGGTCAGAAACGCGTCGATGTCCCGATACAGACCCAGCATCTTTTCGCGATGACTGCCGCGCGCGCCTGGGTCCTGGTTCATCACATAGAGATATCCCGCCATCGTAAACGGTCCTTCACGGGCGATCAGCATCTGTTCGACCGCGTGGCGATACGGATCGGCTTGGCGGATCGGTTGGTCCCCGACGGTGCTGTCGAGATACTCTAGAATGACAAGGCTTTCCTTGATGATCTGTTCGCCCGACAATTCAAGAACAGGCAGGGCCGTGGTACCGCGCGTCTTACGCAGAAGCTCAGGATCACGCGGTTGGGTGATGTCGACCACCCGAAATTCCACCGCATCGCTCCGTCCCTTGAGTGCCAGCATGATTTCCAGACGCTGGGAGAACGGGCAGACGGGAATATGATAGACGATGGGGCGGGTCATGGCGGTCTCCTATGTGACGGAGCCCCAAAGTGCGGTGAAAGGCTGTTGCTGTAAACCGGTCAACGTGGTCGATACCAAAGCTTTACCCCGCGCCACATGCGCGGGGTTTTTCCGTTAACGGAAAAACCGGATGCGTTGACGCATCCGGTCCCGACATCAGCCTTTCGCGTAGCCCAAAGCCTGCAAGGCGACTTTGATCTCGTCCAGAATAGCGGGATCGTCGATCGTCGCGGGCAGCTTGAACTCTTCGCTGTCGGCGATCTTGACCATCGTCGCCCGAAGGATCTTGCCTGATCGGGTCTTCGGCAGACGGTCCACCACGGCGCAAAGCTTGAACGCCGCAACCGGACCGATCTTGTCGCGCACCAGCTTCACGCATTCCTTGGTGATCTCGTCATGGGGCCGGTTCACACCCGTGGTCAGACAGACAAAGCCCATCGGCAACTGACCCTTCAGCTCGTCGCTGACCCCGATCACCGCACATTCGGCCACGTCCGGATGCGCGGCCAGAACCTCTTCCATGCCGCCTGTGGACAGTCGGTGGCCCGCGACGTTGATCACGTCATCGGTGCGCGCCATGATGTAGAGGTATCCGTCCTCGTCGATCATGCCCGCATCACCGGTCTCGTAATAGCCGGGGAAGTGCGACAGGTAGGATTTGCGGAACCGGTCCTCGGCGTTCCAGAGCGTCGGCAACGTGCCGGGGGGCAGGGGCAGCTTGACCGCAATCGCGCCCAGCTCACCCGGCTTCATCGGGTGGCCCGCCTCGTCGAGGATCTGCACGTCATATCCCGGCATCGGCACGGAAGGTGAGCCGATCTTGACAGGCAGCGCCTCGATCCCCGCTGGCATACCGGCGATGGTCCAGCCGGTTTCGGTCTGCCACCAATGGTCATAGATCGGTTTGCCCGTGACGCGCTGCGCCCATTCGATGGTGTCCGGGTCCGCCCGCTCTCCAGCCAGATAGATCGCGCGCAGGCAAGAGATGTCGTATTTCTTGACGAACTCGCCTTTCGGATCGTCCCGCTTCACCGCGCGGAAGGCGGTGGGGGCGGTGAAGAAGCTGCGCACCTTGTGATCGGAGATCACCCGCCAGAAGGTGCCCGCATCGGGCGTGCCCACCGGTTTGCCCTCGAACACGATGGTGGTGTTGCCGTGAACCAGCGGCGCGTAACAGATATAGCTGTGGCCCACGACCCAGCCCACATCCGACGCCGCCCAGAACGTGTCACCGGGATCGACATTGTAGATGTTCTTCATCGTCCAGTTCAGCGCGACCAGATGCCCGCCGGTATGGCGGATCACACCCTTGGGTGCGCCGGTGGTACCGGAGGTGTAGAGGATATAGGCCGGGTGGTTGCCCTCAACCGGGACGCAATCTGCTGGCTCCACACCGTACTGGAAGCCGTGCCAGTCGAAATCATACCCATCGTTCAGCTTGGCGACTTCCTGCTCGCGCTGGAAGATGAAGGTGAAATCGGGCTTGTGTTTGGCCAGATCGATGGCCCCGTCCAGCAATGGTTTGTAATGCACCACGCGACCCGGCTCCAACCCGCACGAGGCGGCGATGATCGCCTTGGGTGTCGCGTCGTCGATGCGGACGGCGAGTTCATTGGCGGCAAATCCGCCAAACACCACGGAATGGATCGCGCCGAGCCGCGCGCAGGCCAGCATTGCTTCAAGCGCTTCAGGGACCATCGGCATGTAGATGATAACGCGGTCGCCTTTCTCGATCCCCTTGGCGCGCAGCGCACCGGCCAGACGGGCCACGCGGTTGCGCAGTTCAGCATAGGTGATCTTGTGCAGCGTGCCGGTGATCGGGCTGTCATGGATGATCGCCACCTGTCCGCCGCGTCCGGCCTCGACATGGCGGTCGACCGCGTTCCAGCAGGTGTTGGTCAAACCGTCGGCGAACCATTCGTAAAGATCGTTACCCTTGTCAAAGAGCGCCTTGCTGGGTTTGCGGTCCCAGTCAATCGCCTCGGCGGCCTGCATCCAGAACCCCTCGGGGTCGGATGCCCAGCCCTCGTACACCTCTTGGTAGCCCATCCCGATCTCCTCCTGTGACGTGTTGGCATTTGGGTACGGCGCGCGGGACGTTGCGGCAAGTCTCGCGATCCATCGCGCGGCAGAAGGCCGCAAAAACTTTGCAGTTTCGGCGCTATCAAATTGCAAACTTTTGCAAACTCGCCGCTGTTATGCAGAGTTTCTTTGCTCGACCTTCGATTTTGCAAAGTTGCAAACTCTGAGGTGCAAACTCCGCAGTGTTTTTTGAGTCGTTGACAACCGCGCCACATGCCAAAGGCTAGAAGATAGTTTTTTCTAATCTAAAACCGCCGACAGAGGTCGCTGATCACGTGATCCATTCCGAGTGCTTGAGTGCGCAATGGGTAGATCTCTTGGGCAATGCGGAGTACCCACAGACCTACCTGCGCAGCAGATCTGACGGCGAAATCTAACTGCATACCGTCTGCATGTAGATAGATTGTCCCGAATTCGACACCTCCATCATCGAGGTGTTTGATCTCAGTGCTAAGGGACGCGCCTCTCTCATTTGGGTGGGCTCCATAGTCGATGCTTCGCTCATAGAGCAAAGTGAAAATCTCGCCCAATTCAGGTGTTTTTGAACAAATTTGTTTTTGAATCTTGGTTATGGAGAAAGTGTTCCGAACCTTCTTGCGTGCTTCTTCATTATCGTGTCGGTCCATCCATAACTTCCAAAGCTCTTGATCGTCGCCAATGAAAAACGCGTATGCGCTTTGTTCTAGACTTAGGCGAAGTAATGTTTGGGCTTCGTAGGTTTGACCAGCGAGTACTGCAGCTACGGCAGACCTGAATGCGCAATGCGCTCGGAAGAAGAAGTTATACCGCGCTTACCCCAGAACCCGAAATTTTTCGTGAGTGACGACCCTGAAGCTATCTGACACTTGGTTTCGGAAGGTTTCCCACTGGTTGGGCAGGGTCTCCCGAAAGAACCTCAGGATCGCATCTGCGAACTGCT
>NZ_JAEPMO010000175.1 GCF_017643905.1 Marivita sp. | reverse complement strand
CGTTCATCTCGCCGACGTCATCCAGGGCGTCGATTTCGTCAACGGCATCAAGCCAATAAACCAGCAGCTAACCGCCGCATGATGATCGCTTGGGCACCAGATTTGACAATAACTCCATATGGGAGGATGCTAGCGGCGCTCTGCGTCGGAACCAAGCTGTTCACACTTATTTCACAGTATGTGGCTAGGCGCATTTGCTAACCTGCGGGAACGGCAAGAGAAAAGGACCGTTTCATGTCCGAAAAGCAGACCTCGCTCGAGATCACCAATGCGGTTGATTTTTACCGGCAATGGCCAAGTTTGCGCGCAAATGCAGAGCACTTGCTGGAGACTCAGGACTTGGCAAGCGATGACGCAGAGGTGTTGCGATGGATGATCAAGGTCGTTGATATGGTTGGCCCGCACGACATCAAACGCGAGCGCTAGTCTTCGCGGGGTACAAAAAAACCGGCCAGTGGCCGGTTTTTCCGTTGAGAACAGGGTGTCTCAGAGCCCCCATTTTTCCGCAGTTCGGTCGAAGAACCCCTGAGCCTTCTTCAGTTCGATCCAGCTGTTGACGTAGTTGATCCAGACCTGATCGTTCTGGGGCAGCAACATGGCGATGGGCGACGGTGCGCGCGGGCCATCGGTTTCGATCTGACGCAGATTCGGGAACTTGGACACAAGCGTGGAGCCTTCGATGTTCGACGTGATGAACACATCGGAACGTCCCGACAGGACCTCCTGATAGCCGCGTGCGGGTGCTTCGACGACAGTCAGCTGCGCATCTGGGAACCATTCTCTGACCAGCTTTTCGAAGGTGGTGCCCAGCGTGGTTGCGACTTTCACATCTGCCGCGTTGATCGAATCCCAGCCTGAGAAGCGGTCGACCTTATCGTCCGTGGTGAACGGGAAAATCTCGACCGAAATGTAGCTGTCCGAAAAACCGGCCGCTTTCATGCGCGCAGGGCTGATCGAAGCGGAACCGGTCATGTGGTAGTTGCCCGCGACAACGCCGTTGACCAGCGTTTTCCAGTCGGTCGGCACGAATTCAAGTTCTACGCCAAGATCGGTGGCAAGTTCGGTCATGACGTCGATGTCGTAGCCGACATAGCTGTTGGTGGCCGGATCCCGCACGGACATCGGGTTCCAGTCGCCCGTTGTGCCGACTTTGAGAACGCCGCCGCTCAGAATGTCCTGCAGCGCGGATTGCGCCGATGCGGGGGCGCCGAGGAAAGACACGGCAACCGCCGCAGCAAGTCCAAGTGATTTCAGAAAACGCATTGTATTTCCCTTTTCGTGTAAGTCTTGGTGAGGTTACATAGGCTGAAAGCTCCGACGGCCATCACGACACGCCATTTTTTTGGCGCGCGCGCTATCTTGAGAGCAGTAAAGGTGGATCGGAGTGTGGCATGAACGCTGACCGCGTCATAGAGATCAGTTCGCTGAACAAATCCTTCGGGGATTTCCAAGTTCTGACCAAGGTCGACCTGAATGTCAGTCTGGGCGAACGTATCGTCATTTGCGGACCTTCGGGTTCGGGCAAGTCCACTTTAATCAGATGTGTCAATGGATTGGAACAATATGATTCCGGCAGCATCATTGTCGATGGCATCTCCCTGTCGGAACCCGGCGGGGTCGAGCGCGTCCGCGCCGAGGTTGGAATGGTGTTCCAGCAATTCAATCTGTTCCCACATCTGACGGTCATCGAGAACCTGACATTGGGTCCAATGAAGGCACGCGGCCTGTCACGCAAGGACGCGGATGTGCTGGCCATGGAATACCTTGAACGCGTCCGCATTCCAGAGCAGGCACACAAACGCCCGCGCGAATTGTCCGGCGGTCAGCAGCAGCGCGTGGCGATTGCCCGGTCTTTGTGCATGAAGCCCAAGATCATGCTGTTTGACGAACCGACCTCGGCGCTTGATCCCGAGATGATTTCAGAAGTGCTCGACGTGATGGTGGAACTGGCGCAGGACGGAATGACGATGCTGGTGGTCACCCACGAAATGGGCTTTGCCCGCAAGGTGGCGGATCGGATGGTGTTCATGGACAGCGGGGAAATCGTGGAAACCGGCACGCCGTCCGAGGTGTTCGAGGCACCCAAGACACAGCGCTTCAAGGCGTTCCTCGACAAGATCCTGCAGCATTGAGGCATTTCAGATGACGCGATTCTTCAAAATCTGGGTGCTCTTGGGCGCGTGTCTGTTCGTCACGGCCTGCACGAATGACGGCACGTGGGGCTGGTATGTGATCGACCCGTCGACGGCGCAGGGCCAGTCGAATGTGCGGTTCCTGATAGGTGGCTTCTGGGCGACGATCCAGCTTTCGCTGATCGCGACGGTGCTCTCGATGACAATCGGGCTTCTGGTGGCCCTTCCGGGCATGTCTTCAAACCGCTGGGTCAGGCTTCCCTCGCGTGTCTATATCGAGTTTGTCCGCGCAATCCCGCTGCTGCCGATGCTGTTTTGGGTGTTTTACGGCTTGCCTGTCGTGATGCGATCCCTTGGCTTTCCGATCACCATTGATGCGTTCTGGGGGGCGATCATCACGCTGGCGATCTCGGACAGTGCATTTACCGCCGAGATCTATCGCTCTGGCATTCAGTCGATCCCCAAAGGCCAGACCGAGGCAGCCCGTACTGTTGGTCTGACGTACAGCCAGACGATGCGCTACGTGATCCTGCCACAGGCGATCCGGCGGATTCTGCCGCCGCTCGCAAACCAATTCATCTACATCGTGAAAATGTCTGCCTTCGCGTCGGTGATCGGGATGCAGGAATTGACGCGCCGCGCGAATGAACTGGTTGTGACGGAATACAGGCCGCTCGAAATCTACACATTGTTGATCCTCGAATACCTTGTGCTTGTTCTGATCATCAGCTTTTTCGTGCGGTGGCTTGAGCGCAAAATGGGTTCGGACGAAAGCCGTTAACACAGGAGAGCGTAATGAGCTGGTCAGACTTCATGAAAGAGACGGTGGGGCGTCTCGACGTGATGCAAAAGGAAACACCCGAAACCTTTGCGGGCTTCAACCAGATGGGACGTGCGGCCAAGACCAACGGCGCGCTGGATGAAAAGACCAAGGAACTGATTGCGCTGGGCATCGCAATCGCAACACGGTGCGACAGCTGCATCGCGTTTCATGTCAAATCGCTGGTACGACTGAAGACCACCCGCGAGGAGTTCTGCGAAGCTCTGGCGATGATTGCCTATATGGGCGGCGGGCCGTCGGTTGCGTTCAGCGCCAAGGCGCTTGAAGCCTATGACGAATTCACGGGTGGGCCTGCGGGCACATCGGTCTGAGACGGCGCAAGGTTTTTCGAAAAACCTTGCACACGTGGTTTTGAAGCCGCGTAAGAAGCGCGTTCGAACGCGCTTGTTTCAAGAGATTTCGAAATCTCTTGTCAGGTGACTGCCTTGCGCACCATGTCCCAATAGATCGCTTCCACTTCGGCAAGCGACAGCCGCCCGCCGCTGCGATACCATGTGTTCACGCCGTTCAGCATGCCAATGATGGCCAGCGTCGTGATCTTGGTATCGGCAACGTGAAACACCCCCGCATCCCTGCCATCGCGCAGGATCGCCTCCAACTCGGCTTCGTAGTGTCTTCGCAGGTCCTCGATTGCTCCGAAATTCTCGGGCGTCAGGTTGCGCAATTCCATGTAGGAAATAAAGACCGCCAACGGACGTTCGAGATGGAAGCGGATGTGAAACCGGCTGAAGGCTTCAAGCCTCTCCAAAGGGCTGTCACATGAAGGTTCTTCTGCACGTGCGGCCAGCAATTCGTCCATATGCCCTTGCATCAGGTCGAAGAGGAGCGACTGCTTGTCGGGCGTGTAATTGTAAAGCGCACCGGCCTGAACACCGACTTCCTGCGCGATCCGGCGCATTGATACAGCTGCGTAGCCGTGTTGCGCAAACAAGGCCAAAGCGGCCTCGCGCACGCGCGGCCCCGTGATATCCGAATGTGAGCCTGCCGTGCGTGCCATGGCGGGCAGATTATCTGAACACCCGTTCAGATCAAGCCCGTGGTTGCGCGCCCGCCCGCGCTGCGGCATGACATACGCAGCAATAGGAGCGTTTCTGATGTGGCGGGCATGGATCATGTTAGGTTTTGTGGTCACCGCCTGCGCGGAATTTCCAGAGGTCGATGCCGCCCTGGCAGCAGGGGAGCCACAGTCCGAGTACCCGGCCTTGCTGCCCTTCGAGCAGTTGCTCGCGCAAGAGGACCCAAGGCTCGACGCAGGCGACGTTGATGCGTTGCGTTCGCGCGCCACAGACTTGCGCAACCGCGCCGATGGTCTGCGCGGACCCGTAATCGACGGCGAAACTCGGGACCGAATGAACGACGGCGCGCAGCAACCCTGATCAGGGCCGTTGCAGCCCCGAACGCAAGGCGCTATTGCGGGCAAAATCACGCCAGACTGCAAAAGGATTGCCCGAATGACTGAACCTCTGCGCCTTGGAATTGCGGGTCTGGGCACTGTTGGTGCGGGCGTCGTCAAGATCATCCGCCAGAAAGCTGCGCTGCTTGAGGCGCGCAGCGGTCGTCCGATTAGCATTTCGGCGGTCAGCGCACGCAATCGGGTCAAGGATCGCGGTGTGCCTCTCGACAGCTACGCATGGGAAGACGATCCTGTTGCTCTGGCCAAGCGCGACGATGTGGATGTTTTCGTCGAATTGATAGGCGGCAGCGATGGCCCGGCCAAGGCAGCGACTGAAGCGGCGCTGCGGGCGGGCAAGGACGTGGTGACCGCGAACAAGGCACTGCTTGCACATCACGGTCAGGCTTTGGCTGAGGCGGCGGAAAAGGCCGGTGCGGTTCTTCGGTTCGAAGCCGCTGTTGCGGGCGGGATCCCTGTGGTCAAAGCACTGACCGAAGGCTTGGCCGGAAATGACATCACACGGGTGATGGGCGTGATGAACGGCACCTGCAATTACATTCTGACACGGATGGAATCCGCTGGTTTGACCTATGACCAGGCGTTTGCCGAAGCCGATGGTCTTGGCTATCTGGAGGCCGACCCGAACCTTGATGTGGGCGGCATTGACGCCGGTCACAAGCTGTCCTTGTTGGCGGCCATCGCCTTTGGCACTCAAGTGGCGTTCGACGCGGTCGAGCTTGAAGGCATCGGGCGGATCAGCATCGAAGACATCCGTCAGGCGGCGGACATGGGCTACAAGGTCAAGCTGCTGGGCGTGTGCCAAATGACAGGGCGCGGGTTGGAGCAGCGCATGTCGCCCTGTCTGGTCCCGGCGACATCGCCGCTGGGCCAGCTTGAAGGTGGCACCAACATGGTGGTGATCGAAGGCGATCAGGTGGGGCAGGTCGTTCTGCGTGGGCCAGGGGCGGGCGAAGGCCCCACCGCGAGCGCAGTCCTCGGGGATGTGATCGACATTGCGCGGGGCACACGGGTGTCCACCTTTGGCCAACCAGCAGCCAGTTTGGAACTGGCAAAACCCGCGCAAACGGCAACACCGGCACCGTACTATCTGCGTCTCATTTTGCTCGACAAACCTGGTGCACTGGCCAAGGTGGCCGCTGCTTTGGGCGAAGCCGGAGTTTCGATCAACCGGATGCGCCAGCGCAGCCATGATCAGAACACGGCCCCGGTGTTGATCGTGACGCACAAGACAACCCGCGCCGCGCTGGACAACGCCCTTGCCGCGATGGTCGGAACAAAGGTTGTCGAAGGCGAACCGGTTGCCCTGAGGATCGAACAGGTCTGACCGTTTTCGCTCAATCCATCCTTGTCAGCAGGGGGGCGCGGGCTTAACACGCTTCGCAACCGACTTTTTTGTGACTGGAGACTTTCATGACCGCGCGCGCTGATTTCAACGACCGTATGCTGTCCCTTGGTTTGGCGCGGGTGGCAGAGCAAGCCGCCATCGCAACCGTGAACCTGATTGGGCGCGGCGATGAGAAAGCGGCGGATCAGGCGGCGGTGAACGCCATGCGCCAGCAGTTGAATCTGCTCGATATCGCGGGTGTGGTCGTGATCGGCGAAGGCGAACGCGACGAAGCGCCGATGCTGTACATTGGGGAAGAGGTCGGGACCGGCAATGGCCCTGGCGTGGACATCGCGCTTGACCCGCTGGAAGGCACGACGCTCACCGCAAAGGACATGCCGAACGCGCTGACGGTGATCGCCATGGGCCCGCGTGGATCGATGCTGCATGCACCGGATGTCTACATGGAAAAGCTGGCCATCGGGCCGGGTTTTGCCGAAGGGCTGGTCACTCTGGACATGACACCGCGCGAGCGAGTGACAGCGCTTGCGCGGGTCAAGGGATGCAGCCCGCGCGACATCACGGTGTGCGTTCTCGAACGTCCGCGGCACGAAGACATGATCGCCGAAATCCGGTCCACGGGTGCGGCGATCCGGCTGATCACCGATGGTGACGTCGCAGGTGTGATGAATTGCGCCGAGCCGAACCAGACCGGGATCGACATGTATATGGGCACGGGTGGCGCACCCGAGGGGGTTCTTGCCGCAGCCGCTCTGAAATGTATGGGTGGCCAAATTCAGGGCCGTCTGGTGTTCCGCAATGATGACGAGAAAGCCCGCGCGGCCAAAGCCGGCATCACCGACCTCGACAAGATCTATTCGCGCGACGAAATGGTCACCGAAGACGTGATCTTTGCCGCGACCGGCGTCACCACGGGATCGTTGCTTGCCGGGATCAAGCGCGAGGTTGGATACTACACCACCGAAACCCTGCTGATGCGGTCAAAGACCGGGTCGGTGCGGCGGATGACCTACCGAAATCCGATGCACTGATGGGGCAGGCGTGACCGGATATCTTGGCGTCGACAGGTCACTGACCGGGCGGCGCTGGATCGGCCCGGCGCCCGACATCACACGACATGCCGAAGCGCTCGTGCAGCAGACGGGCCTGCCGCCTGCCTTGTGCCAGACCTTGTCGCGGCTGGGCGTTGCCGCCCACGACGTGCCGACATATCTGGAACCGACTCTGCGGGCGCTCTTGCCCGACCCCAGAACCTTGCGCGACATGGAGCGCGCGGCCGGTCGTATCCTGCAGGCAGTGCGCAACCGCGAACGGATCGCCATCTTTGCTGATTACGACGTCGATGGGGGCGCCTCTGCTGCCTTGCTGATCGACTGGTTGCGGCAGCTCGACCGCAAGGCAACGCTCTATGTGCCCGACCGCATCGACGAAGGCTATGGCCCCAACGAGGCTGCGATGGAGGCTTTGGCTCGGGATCACGACCTGATTGTCTGCGTCGATTGTGGAACCCTGTCGCATGGCCCCATCGCTGCCGCGAAAGGGGCAGATGTTGTGGTCCTTGACCACCACCTTGGGGGCGAAACCCTGCCTGATGCCTATGCCGTGGTGAACCCCAACCGTCAGGATGAGGATGGCGCGTTGGCGCATCTCTGTGCGGCGGGCGTGGTGTTCCTGACCTTGGTCGAAGCCGGGCGGCAAATGCGCGTGTTCGGCGCACAAGGGCCTGACCTCATGTCAATGCTCGACCTCGTGGCGCTCGCCACCGTGGCCGACGTGGCCCCGCTCAAGGGTGTGAACCGCGCCCTGGTGCGGCAGGGTCTCAAGGTGATGGCGCAGCGGGCGCGTCCCGGACTGGTCGCGCTGTGCGATGTGGGACGTCTGGATACGGCGCCGACATCCTATCATCTTGGGTTTGTGCTTGGCCCAAGGGTCAATGCCGGGGGGCGGATCGGCAAGGCCGATCTGGGTGCCCGGCTTTTGGCCACCATTGATCCCAACGAGGCCAGGTCCATCGCGGAACGGCTCGATGCGCTGAACACCGAACGGCGCGAGATCGAAGAGGCGGTGCGGGCGCAGGCGTTGGAGCAGGCCGAAGAGCGTGGCTTTGACGCGCCTTTGG